>JABUUT010000030.1:0-1998 GCA_021443045.1 Fibrobacteraceae bacterium | reverse complement strand
AAGGTTCCCTGCATCTTGTACGACAACGTGACCGGCGGAAAGCTCGCCCTCAAGGAAGGCGAATGGGGCCTGTCCAACCTGGCAGCCACCACAGCCAACCTGCTGGGCCTCGAAAAGCACGAAGCCTGGGACGATTCCATGCTGATTATCAAGTAGTTTACAAACCTACTGAAAATTCTAGTCTCGCGGCGTATTGCTCCGCGAGATTTTTTGCATTCATAACGGGTTTTATATATATTGGAAATATGACTCCCATTTTTTCCATACCCAATATTCGAGCCTTAGACGAGGCTTCAAAGAAAAATATCGCCGGCGGTTATGTGCTGATGAAGGAAGCCGCCTCGGCTTTGGCAAATAGAGTTCTGGAGCTTGTTCAAGAACAAAAGAAATCGCCTAAGGTAGCCATTTTTGTGGGAGGAGGCAACAACGGAGGCGATGGATTGGTATGTGGTAAAATGTTGATGGAGCAGGGTATTCCCTGCAGTGTATATTCGCCAGCAGACCTCACCCACCTTAAAGATGAAGCCGCCTTGGCCTACCAAGATTTTATGGATAACGGTGGTAAAATTTTTACCAAGCCCACCACATACGATTTTACCATAGCGGTTGATGCCCTTCTTGGAAATGGAGCCGTAGGAGAACTTCGGCCAGCCTTTGCTGAAGCGGCTCTAGACATAAACAAAATGGCACAATGCGGTGCATATATTATAGCCGCTGACGCTCCCACCGGTTTTGTAAAAGCCAACGAAACCTTATTTTTTGGTTTTCCAAGACTGGAGGGCTATGCCAAAGAAACGGCGGAAAAATATGGAAAAATAAAAATTGCAAAATTAAGCTATAAAAAAGAACTTATACCAAAATTTACAGATAACATTTTTTTAGCTACAGAAGAAGACATTGCCTCCATGCTCCCCAAACGAGGCGATTTTGGTGACAAACGCTCCCAAGGAGCAGCACTCATTATAGCCGGTTCCAAAAATATGACTGGTGCGGCAGCACTTTGTACAGAAGCGGCCCTTCGCAGCGGCGCAGGACTTGTTACACTGGCATGCCCCAAATCCATAATACCCATAGTTCAAGCAAAACTTTCGGAACCTGTATTTTGCAGTTTGCCAGATGGAAGCTACAGTGAAGCTCAATCTGGAGTTTTGCAGCCAGGCAACATTCCTCTTTTGCTACAAAAAACGGCTCACCATAGAGCAGTGGCCATTGGTCCCGGCATATCTACAGAGCGTTCTGCAAAAGAAGCCGTACTCAACTTTCTCTCTAAAATAGACGATTGTCCTTTAATTTTAGATGCCGACGCTATTAATGCAGTTGCTTCAGAACCGACTATTTTACAAGCCATTTCGACACCCACCATTCTTACCCCCCATATTCGCGAATATGGCCGACTCTTTGGCAACTTACCCGAGAACACATCCGAAATTCCAACAATTTTAAGAAATGTTTCCAAGAATACAAATAAAGTAATTCTATTAAAGCACTGCCCCATTTTTATTGCCGACCCAAGTGGAAGGGTTGTGGTTGTTCCCGCATCGAACTCAGGAATGGCCAAAGGTGGCAGCGGCGATGTGCTTACCGGGATTATGGTAGCCCTATTGGCCCAGGGAATGGTATCCGCCGATGCCGCCGTTCTTGCCACACTTTTACACCAAAAAGCAGGGCGACTTACCCGAGAAAAAATGGGTGCATTCAGTATGCTTCCAAGTGATGTAATCAAGCAGTTGCACTTTGCCTTTGGTGCATAGTTTTTGCAATAATGCAGTTTCGAAGCATAAGGTGTGAACTATAAGCATTAAGGCCGCAACTTATAAATACGGACTACAGATAACAACCTTAGTTGTTGTGGATGGGTAAAAGATTATTCTAAATTATCATAAGGTTTATTATGGCAGAAAAAGTTCTTGTTCTATTAGATTCCTACGCTCTTGCGTTTCGCATGTTTTACGCCTACGCCCAGAACCCGCTGACCAACAGCAAGGGCGAAGAAGTTTC
>JABUUT010000002.1:29864-38094 GCA_021443045.1 Fibrobacteraceae bacterium | reverse complement strand
CAAGGACATTAGCGGCGAGGGATTACAGCCTGTGCTCAACGATTACCTGTATGTGTGATGGGTTCAGTTGGAATTTCTTATGGCGTTGGATATTGACAGTAATCGGGTTCCAGGAATGTGGTGGAACTTTCGACGGAATGTGGCATTGAGTTTTCGCGGGATGAACTTACCCAAAAGTTGGGGGATGAGCCTGAATTTGCCATGGCGGATTCCCGTAACGTTTACATCCACAATATCGATAGCAATGTGACGGAAGCTTCGTTAAAGAAGGTGACCCACATTGATAAATTGGATCGATTTTTCTTGAACCGCTTTTTAGGCATTCCCCTGTTTTTGTTTATCATGTATCTTGTGTTCTGGGTGGCGGTGAACATTGGCAATGCCTTTGTGGATTTTTTTGACATTGCCTGCGGTGCGATTTTTGTGGATGGCGTGGCGGTGGTGCTAAACAAGATGGGGGCTCCCGAATTTTTGGTGACGCTTCTTTCGGCGGGGGTGGGCACGGGCATTCAAACGGTGGCTACTTTTATTCCTGTGGTGGCGTTCATGTTTTTTTGTCTTACGTTTTTGGAGGATTCTGGGTATATGGCTCGGGCCGCTTTTGTGGCAGACCGGTTTATGCGTTTTCTGGGGCTGCCGGGGCGGGCTTTTGTGCCTATGCTTCGTGGGCTTTGGCTGTAGCGTTCCTGCCATTATGGGGTCGCGGGTGTTGAAAACAGGCGAGAACGATTCCTCACCATGTTTTTGATTCCCTTTATGAGCTGTAGTGCAAGGCTTTCTGTGTATGCACTGTTTGCGGCGGCGTTCTTTGGAAAAGATGCCGGGAATGTGGTGTTCTTAATTTATTTGGTAGGTGTGTTTGTGGCCTTGGTTTACGGTCTTGTTTTGCGGCATAGTCTGTTCCATGGAAATTCCAGCCCCTTTGTGGCGGCTTTGGGCACCGTATTTAGGGAGTTAGGAAAATTTTATGGCACGCTTCTTGCTGTAATGCAAACGGCCCTAGGATGGTCCATGGCTGTGCTGGATTGTTGCCAGTGGACTTATTTTACTTACGATTTTTGTGAGCCTAAAACTTATCGGCAAAGGCAAATATGGACTGAAAGGTGATTTTTAAAACCCAATTATAGACTGCTTTATTTTTAGGAATCGCTTGTATTATAAAATGATTGAAATTTTTTATTATACAAAAAATTATACATTTTTTATAAAAATTAAAGATTTTGTATAAAAAATTGTTCTAGAGTGACCCTACACAGTTTATATTTAGGGTATGATGAAATCTGTGATTGAATATGAAGATTACCGCTTGTTCATGAGCGAATACTACCAGTGGAAAAAGCGAACTTCTGCATTTACCTGGCGCGAGTTTACGAAAAAGGGTGGGTTTACCTCGCCCAACTACATGAAGCTGGTGTGCGAGGGCAAGAGTGGTTTGTCCAAGTCGGGAATGGAGGGTGCTGCGGACGCCATGGATTTGGTGGGTGCGGAGCGGGAATATTTCCGTCAGCTGGTAAAATTTTGTCAGGCGAAAAGGGATGCGGATAAAAAGGTGGCCTATGCCGAAATGAAGGCCATTGCGGCTGCCCACAAGGTTCGGGTGCTGGAAGGGGAATCGGCTTCTTTTTACGAATCCTGGAAATACCCTGTGCTGCGTGAGCTAGCCCCCATGATGCCGGGTGCAAAACCTTTGGAAGTGGCAAAGGCTTGTGGTGGTGCTTTTACGGCAGAAGAAGTTCGGGATGCGTTGGCTTTTTTAACCCGTGCAAAATTCCTGAAAAAAAATGCTGATGGAACTTACGAGCAGATAGAGCGTTCCCTTATGATGTCTACGGCGGCTATGCCGATGCTGGTGCGTTCCATGCACAAGGAAATGGCCCGCTTTGCAGAAGATGCCGTTGAAAAGTTTGCTGTGGATGAGCGTAACTTTACAGGCGTTACCATGGGTATCGATGATGAATCTTACGCTCAAATTTTGCATGAACTGGACCTTTGCCGTAAGAGAATTATTTCTATTGCCACTGCTAAAAAAGGGGGCAATCGCGTGTATCGCTTGAATATGCAGATGTTCCCCCTTACAGATAAAGTTTAAAATGAACATTTAAAAAAGGAAGTAAAAATATGAACATGAATCATAAAATTTATTTTATGCTTGGCTCATTTATTTTGCTGATGGGCGGCTGTTCCGAAAGTAGCAATGTTTCAGGTGGTTCCCTGGAAGACCAGAATGCGGGAATCTCTGATACGATTTTGTCTTCTTCCGGTAATGTGCTCAATTCGTCTTCAAGTACCAGCGATGTTCCCCATTCCGATAACGGATCTAATAATAGTGGTAACGAATATTCGGACATCTGTATTGACGAAATTGATGGTATGGAAATTCCCTGTGGACCCACGCCCCATTGCCGAGACGACCATGATATAGGTGAAAAAGATTCTACATCATGGCTTATTTGCGAAGAAAGTGGCTGGAGGCCCATAACCATTGAAGAAGAAGTAATTGGAAAAGTGTGCTCCTCGCCTTTTGAAGGTGATACCGCAACTTTGTTTGGGAAGACTCTTGTCTGTAAAGATGGAAAATGGAATGGCGAAGTTGTCTATGATTCTATAACAGATTCCCGCGATGGACAAGTGTACAGAACGATTGAAATTGGAAGCCAAGTTTGGATGGCCGAAAATTTGAATTACGATGTGTCTGCCTTTGAAAAGGAAGATACGGTGACCACCCTTTCTTGGTGCTATGGTGGTGATGAAGAAAATTGCCTAAAGTATGGCCGCCTGTATTCCTGGTATGCCATTATGGACAGCGTTTATCCTGGTGGAAATATCTGCCCCGAAGGTTTCCATGTTCCCTCACGGCAGGAATACGAAGTGCTGTTTGAATTTGTGGGCGGTAAGGATTATGCAGGGTACTTCTTGAAGGCTTCTGGAAAGTGGCCCACTGATGAAGCCTCCGAAATCATTGGCTTTGACCTGTTGCCTGGAGGAGTGGGTTTTGCCATGGATATCTTCCAGGATGTCGGTTTCTACGCCTATTTGTGGACATCTAGTGAACGGCCAAAAAATGGTTCTGATTTGGAGAATGGCTTTGCTGAAGATATTATGTTTGAGAATGGTAACCCGGCAATTTTTTGGGGAAAAAGCGGTGGTGAAAAATATGTGGGAAATAGCCTTCGCTGCATAAAAAATTAATAGTGTCCTAAAATATTTAGAAGTGCTAAAAGCAAAAGCCAGCCTTTGTGCTGGCTTATTTTGGATTATATGCATTTTTTTTACTCTTATACTCCCCGTAGAAAATGTTCGTTTTCTACACGTTGCATGCCTCGCATGCATTTGGCTGCACCTCGGTTATAAAAACATGCAAGCATATTTTTGCGACACTCTGTTTGCACAAATTTCGTGTGATAAATCCAAAGAATGTCCATATGAGTATGCAAATACCAACTACCATATTTTACTGCGGTGTCGCACTACGGCACTGCCCTGCTCAATACGAAACCGGCCAGTTTAATATTTCACAGGGCAGATGCCTTGTGCTCCAGCCATTTGGTATCTGTGTATGGCAAAGGGTTTTTGGAGCACAGAATTTAAAAGTGTGTTGCATTTCCCATAAAACATTCCTTTCGCCGTCGGTGTCACGCTGTTCCTTGTTCCCGACGGCTCAATCCATGTTTTATTCCATATCCCACTTCCCGTAGAAAATGTTCGTTTTCTACACGTTGCATGCTTCGCATGCATTTGGCTGCACCTCGGTTAAAAAATATGCAAGCATATTTTTGCGACACTCGGTTTGCACAAATTTCGTGTGATAAGTCTAAGAGTATAATCAGCTCTCATAGCGGCTTTTGATGAACTCCTATTTTCTATCTTTTACCACATGAATTTTAGTCAGTACAATCAGTTTAGAGATCAGTTTGCTGGTATGAGTCCAGAAATGAAGGCCCAAATGATGAATATGGCCAAGGAACAGATGAAGGCCCGTGCCTTGGCTTTTTGCAAGAGATGGTTTGCTCTGCCTGCCCTTGCTGTGGTGGCTGCGGTGGTTGGTACCGTGGTTGGTGCGCTGACCGCATTTTTTGGTGATGTGTTGTTGCGGGTGGGGGAATTGCGGGAGGCCAATCCTCTTTATTTTATTCCCCTGCTTGCTGCTGCTGGTGCTGGCATTGTTTTTGCCTATAAAAAATGGGGCAAAGGTTCCGATCGGGGTATGGGTTTGGTGTTTAGCGTGGCTCATAAAAAAGAAGACCATATTCCCTTGCGGTTGATTCCCTTTGTGGCGGTCTGCACTTGGGTTACGCACTTGTTTGGGGGCAGTGCGGGCCGTGAAGGGGTGGCTATGCAGATTGGGGCTGCTTTTGGCCACAATGTAAGTAAAAAACTTCCCTTTGAAAATGCAAGCCACATTATGCTGGTGGCGGGCATGGCCGCAGGTTTTGCCGGGCTTTTCCAGACTCCCATGGCGGCCACCGCTTTTGCCTTGGAAGTGTTGATTGTGGGGCATTTGGAGTTGGCTGCATTGTTGCCTGCTGCAGTAGCGGCTTTTACAGCTTGCAAAATTTCTCAGATGCTTGGATTGGAAAAGTTTTCTGTAGATTTAGATGAATTACTTGCCTCTAATGATGCTGTAGTCAGTTTGTTTGAAATTGATGGCTCCCTGGATGTGAACTTTGCATTGAAACTGGCGATTCTTGGCGTTGTCTTTGGAATTGTGGGTGGGGCTTTTACAAAGGTTCTCAGCTTTTCGAAGAATTTTTTTGCAAAAAAAATGAGTAACCCTATTAAGCGCATCTTGATTATGGGTGCCAGTCTCAGTGTGGTGTTTCTGGTGCTTTTTCAGGGACGCTATTCTGGTTTGGGAACGAATTTAATAGACATTTGCTTTGGATCTGTTGGTGCTAGTGGAATACACTCCTACGATTGGATGTTAAAATTTGCCTTGACTATTCTTACTTTGTCGGCGGGTTTTGTAGGTGGTGAAGTGACTCCGTTGTTTGCCATTGGCGCTACCTTGGGTATGGCATCGGCTTCGCTGTTGGGCTTGCCATTACCTTTGGCTGCGGCCCTAGGTTATGCCAGTGTTTTTGGAAGTGCCAGTAATACACTTTTTGCCCCCATTCTAATTGGGGTGGAAGTTTTTGGCTTTCAGAGTTTGCCGTTATTTGCCATTGTTTGCACGGTGGCCTACGTGTGCAATGGGGGAGGCTCCATCTACAATCAACGGAAGATTCGCTTGAAATAGTTATCAGTTGTCAGTAGTTAGTGATTGGTTTTTGTACTTGGATGGACATTCTTTACCCTTTTAATACTACAAAAAAAACTCCCGAAATAAATCGGGAGCTTTTGAAGATATGGGGCTGAATTAACTTTTTAGAGGTGCCCTTTAATTAGCCCAAAATTTTCTTCTCGTAGTCGCCCATGCAATCTACAAGAGCCTGCACACCTTCCATGGGCATGGCGTTGTAGATGGAAGCACGGAAACCGCCAACAGAACGGTGGCCCTTGATTTGCACCAGGCCGCGAGCCTTTGCAAATTCAATGAAGTCCTTGGCCATGTCGGCATCATTTTCTTCGGAAACCACTTCGCGGTTGAACACAAAGGGAACGTTCATGATGGAGCGGTCTTCCTTGGCGGCGGTACCAACGAACACCTTGGAATTGTCGATGGCGCTGTACAGAAGCGCTGCCTTTTCGCGGTTGATCTTTTCGATAGCGTCCACGCCACCGATCTGCTTGAGCCAGTTGAGGGTGCGGTTCATGGTGTAGACGGCGAATACGGGAGGTGTGTTGAACATGGAGTTCACGCCGGTCTTCTTGTCTATGTGGGTGGCGAAATTCAGCATGGTGGGAATTTTGCGGTCAACCTTGCCCAGAAGGTCGTTTCTAATGATGGAAACGGTAACACCTGCACAGGAGATGTTCTTCTGTGCGCCTCCGTAAATCATGCCGAAGTCAGAAACATTCACCTTGCGGGCCAAGAAGTCGGAGCTCATATCGGCAATGAGGAAGCCGGACTTTGGCTTCGGGAAGTTGTGCCATTCGGTGCCGTAGATGGTGTTGTTGGCGGTAACGTGGAGGTAGGTGGCGTTGTCGCTCAGCTTTAAATTCTTGTCGATGTGGTTGTAAATGTCGGCCTTGGTGGAGCAGGCAACATTTACATTACCGAACTGCTGGGCTTCCTTGAGGGCCTTGTTTGCCCAAACGCCTGTGTCGGTGTAGTCGGCCACGCCGTCTTGAGGAAGCAAGTTCATGGGAACCATGCAGAACAAGAGGGAGCAACCACCGCCCAGAAACACAATGTCGTAGTTGGCAGGAATGCCCATGAGGTCGCGGAGAAGCTGTTCAGTTTCGATGAACATGTTTTCAATAGGCTTTGAACGGTGGCTCATGGAGAGAATACTGATGCCGGAGTTTGCATAGTCGATGCAGGCTGCAGATGCTTCCTTGAGTGCTTGTTCGGGCAGAACCGATGGGCCTGCGCTAAAGTTATAGACTTTATTTGCCATTGTGTGTTCCTTGTTTAGGTTTGAATCCTATGTTTTTTCGGGTTAAAATTTAGTAAATGAGTGGAATTTGGAAAGTATCTTTTATTGTTTTATGAAAAAAGAAAGGTCCCCAAAGGGGACCTTTGCAAAGTGTGTTAAACTCCTAGAGCTTCGATAGCGGCCTTGTACTTTTTAAGGCGGAACTTGGTCTTGAGTTCCCGACGCTCCTGACGGTGGATGTACTTGTCTTCTAGCAGTACATTAAGAATGGCGCTTTTGGCTTTGGCTGCCAGTGGGTTTTCTTTTAAGGTTTCCACAAAGCGAACGAAGTCTTTTTCGCGGGCTTCGTAGGTGGCTTCTTCTGCGGCAACGCCCTGGGCCATAAGGTTGCAGCTGTATTCGTCAATCCAGCTTTGATTCTTGTGGTAGGTCATCTTGCCGATAAGTTCAACCAAGTCTGCCGGTACGCCCATGGCCACAGCGTCCTGGGCGCTTTTTTTGGTGGCCGAGGTGGTAAGGTCTTGAAGAATGGCGAGAACTTGAACCTCTTCGGATTCACCTTTATTCTTTAAAAAGTCTGCAACATTCTGGAGAAAATCGATGTAGGGGCCTCCAGCCTTGTCTTGCTGACCTTTGTGGGCGTCGGAGGCGATTCTAAAAGCTTGTTCGTAGGTTAACATATTAATCCTTTAAAAGTTTTACCCTATCAATATATATAATTGTAGAAGAGAAAACTGTTAAAAGTTTCATAATGTGAAAAAAAACGCCTAAGAGAGGTTCTTCTTTGCCACTTGATGAATCCATTTTTTTTTTCTATACTTGGAACCGCCAACATTGTTTTGGCTGCGCTCGAGTAGCTCAGTTGGATAGAGCAATTGCCTTCTAAGCAATGGGTCGTGGGTTCGACTCCCGCCTCGAGTACTGGATATAAAAGACAAACGCCCGCAAGGTTTTACCTTGCGGGCGTTTGTTTAGATTCTCTTGATGCTTGCGGTTACTTTTTAAACAGCTCGTTCAGTGTGGCACGCATGTGGTTGATGTTGGCTTCGTTTATGGTTTCGTAACGGTAGAAGGTGCCGTCTTTTAGAACAAGGTAAACTACGGGAATGTAACCGGTTCCAAATTCGGGGCCGAACTTGGTATCGGTGTCTTGGAACACTGGTATAACAGCCTTTTGCTGGTCGATGAACATGCGGATGTCGTTCTTTTTAATGCCTCCGCCAAGACCTATGGCAATGCCGGTAAGCCCTGAAGCTTCGTATTCCTTCATCAGGTTCTGCATTTCGGGAAAGTGGCGCTGGCAGTGGGGGCACTTGGGGCTAAAGTAGTAGATGAGAAGGTTTTTTTTGGAAAAGTGGCTGAACAGAATGCCGGGATCGCTAACTCCAGTGAGGGGAATGGAAAAATCCATTTTCTTGGGAGTGCCTGTGGAATCCTTAAAAATCTGGATGTCGGCCATCTGTGGTTCGGGGGCGAGTTGGGCAAAAGAAAAGCCTGCTGCAAGTGCGACAAATGCGAAAAGTCGAACAAATAGTTTCATTTAAAACTCCTATGTGCAAGTAAAATACGAAAAAAAAACGGAAAAAAATACGGATTCCCCTGAAAAATGCAAAAAAATTGTTGAAATTGGCAATTTTTAGAAGGGAGGGGCTGGTGAACAGTGGCTGGTTATCAGTTGTTGGTTATCAGTTTTCAGTGATTGGTATTTATATGGACATTCTGTGGATCCTTCACGGCGAATGCCGTTCAGG
>JABUUT010000002.1:0-29224 GCA_021443045.1 Fibrobacteraceae bacterium | reverse complement strand
TGCTTGCATTTTTACTTTTGAGCCCAGCATTTGGTACATAGTACAATTCGTGTGAAAAATGAAGAATGGGCACCTCTAAAAAAATGAATTTTTAGAGGTGCCCGAATGTCTTTTTAAGGTTTTAGTCGATGAGGTAGTCTAGGAAATGCTCCCGTTTCTCTCACATGGCTCAGTCCGCAGATCCACGACACGGAGCGTTCTATTCCCAGGCCAAACCCAGCGTGGGGAACTGACCCGAACTTCCGAACATCGGTGTACCATTGGTAGGTTTTGGGGTCCAACTTTTGGGCCTTGATGGCTTCGATGAGTTTGTCGTAATTTTCTTCACGTTGGCCACCGCCGATAATTTCTCCGTAACCTTCGGGGGCTAGAATGTCCATGTTCCGCACCACCTTGGGATTGTTTTCATCGGGCTTCATGTAGAATGGCTTGATTTCGGCGGGGTAGCCATAAACAATAACGGGCCTGTTGAATTTGCTGCCTACGATGGTTTCGTCGGTGCCGCCAAAATCATCACCCCATTCAAACTTTGCTCCAGAATCCTGAATGATTTTTACGGCTTCGGTATAACTCACTCGAGGGAATGGGCCGGCCAGCACCTGCTTTAGAGGTTCCTGGTCCCGTTCCAAAATTTTTAATTCGTTTTGGCATCGTTCCAGAACGCGACTTACAATGGCCTGCACCAAGCCTTCGGCCAATTCCATGTCGCCGTCCAAATCCATATAGGCTACTTCCGGTTCTACCATCCAGAATTCGGTAAGGTGCCGGCGGGTGTTGGAATTTTCGGCCCGGAAGGTGGGGCCAAAGCAGTAGGCGCGGCCAACGGCCTCGCAGGCGGCTTCCATGTACAGCTGGCCGCTTTGTGAAAGGTAGGCACTTTCGCCAAAGTATTCTGTTTTGAACAAAGTACTGGAACCTTCGCATTCGTTGGCTGTAAAAATGGGAGCATCTACTAAAGTAAAGTCCAGGTCGTCAAAGTATTGGCGAACGGCTGTAATAATCTGGTGCCGAATGGTGAGAATGGCGTGCTGGCGTGGACTTCTAATCCACAGGTGGCGCAGGTCCATTAAAAAATCGGTGCCATGTTCCTTGGGTGTAATGGGGTAGTCGTGGGTTTCCGAAACCACTTCCACATGTTTTGCCAAAAGTTCTATTCCCGTAGGGGCCTTTTCGCTTTTTACCACCTCCGCCGTTACACGAACGGATGTTTCTTGTGTGAGCCGTCGAATGGTTTCAAAGTCTTGGGGGCTTACGTCTTGAACTCCGGCCACAATTTGGATAAAACCTGTGCCGTCGCGGAATTGCATAAAGGCCACCTTGCCGGAGGAGCGAACCCGGGTGACCCAGCCTGCAAGTTCAACGGTTTCGCCAATCTTGTTGGGCAAATGGCGTATATAGACTTTTTGGAGCATAGAAACCTCTTTTTTCATCCTAAATTATAGGAAAAGCCGTGGTAATCGGTGTGTTTTACAGTAAAATTTTTCCCCTATATTAAACTTTCGGAAATGGGTTTTGCACTTAACTCTTTGATATTCAATGAGTTGTGAAATTTTTTGCTCGGTGATGGCGAACATGGCACATTTTTTATTCCAATTTGGAATATTTTGCCAAAAAGAATCTATATTAGAGGAAAATGTGTTTTGGGTTTAAAACAACACAGGAGTTGATAATGAAAAAACAAATTTTGGCATTCGGCCTCATGGCTGCATCTGCTTCCATGGCCGCCTTAATTAGCGATTTTGAAATAGATGCTGCCGCCGAAGTAGGTAGCGGGTCTTACTGGTATTACTACGGTGTAGACGATGGTGGCAAGGGTACTGCCTCTGTTAGCAACGAAGATCAGACGGATTATGAAGGAAAGGTTGTTGCTTTTTCTAGCACGGCTGATGGCGGTTACATGGGTCTGGAAGGTATCACACTGGACAAGGGCGACATGTCTTACAGCCCTCAGGTGGCCCTGGGGCTTGGTGACGATGCAGGCTCCCTGGCTGGTGAGTTCGCTGGTTGCAATACCATTTCTTATAGGTATAAAGGTGCCGCCCACTATCTAAAGGTGCAGATGTCTGTGGAAACCGATAACGATCCTCCTCACATCATGAAGCAGACCGCCTCCACTGCATGGAAGTCTGTTTCTGTGTCTACTGCAAGCATGAAGGCGGCTTGGGGTAAGGAAGCTGCAGCCTTGGATATGTCCGACGTCATCAAGATGGCCTTTGTGGTGGAAGGTGCCACAACTCCAACTCCAGATTACCTCTACATTGACGACGTGACCTGCGGTGCCAGTACGGGTGGTTCCACAGGCGGCTCCACAGGTGGTTCTACAGGTGGCTCTACAGGCGGCTCCACAGGCGGCTCCACTGGTGGCACAACAACGGGTGCCACTGGCTTGGTTTCTGACTTTGCAAAGGATGCGGGTTCCAACCTAAAATCTGGCAAGTCTTACTGGTATGCTTACACTGTAGATGGTGAAGGTACTGCCACCGCTACTATTGCCAATGAATTAGATACCAAGTATGATGGCTACATAGTTTGGTTCGATGACCCTGCTGCCGGCCAATATGCAGGTATCAATGGCATTGTTCTGGATAAGGGCACATACGAATATACACCGCAAGTGGCTCTCGGTATTGACGCTACCGCCGGTGATTTGACTGGTTGCACATCCATTACCTACAAGTACCAGGGTGCAGCCCACTACCTTAAGGTTCAGATGAATACAGAAACGGATGGCGATCCTCAGCACAGAATGAGCCAAGCTGCTTCTACAACCTGGAAGACTGTTACTGTGAACCCATCTTCCATGAAACCTGGTTGGGAAACTGAAACTACTGTGGCTTTGAACATGGCCAAGGTTGTCAAGATGGCCTTTGTGGTTGAAGAAGAGGCAACTCCATCTCCAGATTACCTGTGGATTGACGATGTGTACTGCAAGGGATCCAAGCTGGGTGGCACTACAACGGCTCCAAAGTCTAGTGCCAGCGTTGTTCCAAAGTCTAGCGCCAGCGTTGTTCCTCCTGCTTCCAGCGCCGATGCTATTCCTGTGGCTGTGGATCTTCCACGCTTTGAACTGAGAACCATTGGTTCTACTGTTCATCTGATTTCCATGATTAGCGGGAACCTGAAGGTTCAGGTGTTTGACTACATGGGTCATTTGATGGATGCAAAGACTGGCTTTATGAATGCTGGTTCCAAGCAGGTTTCCTTTGAAAAGCTGCCACAAGGTAACTATGTGGTTCGCGTAAGTGTAGGAAACATGCTCCAGACCGTTTCCATGACTATCAAGTAGTCTACAATAGGTAAAAATTGGGAAGGACCCCGGCCTTTGGGCCGGGGTTCTTTTTTTTTACCCACTTTGCCCCACAGAATTCGGGGAATTCCGGATGTGATTTCCGTCACGTTCGGATTTTGCTTTTTTAAAGGTGTCGCTAGTTGTAAGTTGTTGATATTCAAAGACTTAGTGGTTTATGACGGCCCGAATCCCTTTAAAATAAAGGGAAAGAGGGGTTCAAATGTGCAGAAAGAAAATCGTAAATATTTTTGTAATCTCTTGCATTTTGTGGGTAAAAATGGTAGATTTGATGTATGTTGTGGTAGAAAATGGGTAATTCATTGACTTTTAATTCACTCATAGGACGAGCCCAGGTGGCTATTGACGAAAAGGGAAGGTCCTCCTTTCCAAGGGAATTTCGTCAGCAGCTCGATAGGGATGATATGCGGGACATGGTTCTCACCATTGGCCCCGATCGTACCTTGTCGCTCTATGTTATGGATGAATTTCAAAAGTTTATGAATGAAATCAATGCGCGTCCTCGGACTCGCAAGACCCTTGATCTACAAAGAATGATTAATGGCTATTCGTCGCTTGTCAATATAGACGGACAAAACAGAATTAGTATTCCCAGGGAGTTACAGGAATACGCGGGTCTTACCGACTCTGTTCTTTTTGTTGGTCGTAGTGGGCAACGGATAGTGGATTTGTGGAATCCTGAAGCATATAACCGCCTGTACGCCTTTAAGACTGAAAGCGATTTCCAGGCCTTTAACGATGCTTTCTTGGATGATGGTTTTGCGATGACGGAGGACGCTGCTAATGAAAAGCGATAGCCCCTTCGCTCAAACAGAATTTTATCATAATCCAGTAATGCTTGGCGAATGCCTTGAAGGCCTCAACTTGAAGGCTGATGGCATTTTCGCAGACTGTACCCTGGGTGGTGGCGGTCACTCCTTTGCCATTGCATCTAAATTAATTGAACCGGGCACTCTGCATGCCTTTGACCGAGACCAGGATGCTATTGACTTTGCCTCAAGGCGTTTGGCTGGCCTCTCTGCAAAAATTGTATTCCACCATGTTCCGTTCAGTGAACTTGCCAATGAAATTCCTGAAAATTCTTTGGACGGAATTTTATACGACTTGGGTATTTCTAGCCATCAGGTAGATGATTCTACCCGCGGCTTTACCTTTGTGGGCAACAATCCTCTGGATCTTCGCATGGATCGTCGAGAAGGTATTGGGGCTCAGGAATGGCTCCGCTCTGTTTCGGCCGACGATTTGGCAATGGCCCTTCGAAAGAATGCGGATATGGATCGTGCCTACAAGCTTTCCGCACGCATGGTTGAAATGGCTGCAAAGACGGGGGAAGAAAATAGGGATATTCTTCCTAGCGATGTAAAAGAAATTGTGGAATCTGTATTTCCTGATAAAAAACGGGATACAAACAGCCTCTTGGCTCGCGTTTTTCAAGCCATTCGCATGGAAGTGAATGGGGAATTGCGGCAAATTGAGGAAAGTTTGCAGGGTGCTGTAAAGTGCCTTAAGAAAGGGGGCCGCCTGGTGGTGGTGTCTTACCACTCTGTGGAAGACCGCTGTGTTAAGGAAACGGTGGCCGCTTTTGAAAAAGACTGCATTTGTCCGGAAAATTTGCCTGTATGTATGTGTGGTGGTAACCATCGCAAGTTGGTAAAGGTAAACCGTAAGCCGATTTTGCCCTCGGCTGATGAAGTAAACAAGAACTCTCGGGCTCGTTCTGCAAAACTCAGGGTGTACCAGCGAGTATGAGCAAGATAGAGCAAAACGGATTTTCTTCCTCTAGGGGCTTCTCGGTAAAGCTGGTGCTTTCAGTTCTGTTTGTGGTGGTAGTGCTTTTTATTCTTCCGCTCTATATGCAGAATCGTGTAAGCCGCATGTACAAGGAAGCTCACGATTTGTCGGACCAAATTACTTTTTTGCGTAGGGACGCTTTGACTTTGGAATACAGGATTAACCAGCTTTCTTCGTTAGAAAAACTTTCGAGCTTTGCGGAAAGGGCTGGTTTGGGTTTGCATAACGTACCCCAGAAAGTGCGTGTGGTAGGAGGTGCTCGTTGAACCGGTTCAATAAACTTTCCGACCTTTGGCACAATTTTTGGTATGAACCTTTGTCGGTGTTGATGCTGGTGGTGCTCACCAGTGTTGCCGTGCTGGCATTGGAAACCTTTAGCATCCAGGTGCTCAAGCAAGAAGAACACCAAGTAAAAACAAAGAATTTGGTAACCCGCACCAAGAACATTTATGCCGAACGGGGCTTGATTATGGACCGCAACGGTGTGGTTTTTGCAGACAACTTTAGGGATACGGCTAATAAAAACTTAGGGTATAGCCGTTTGTTCTTGCAGGGGTCTCTTGCTTCTCAAACCATTGGCAAGGTGGGCTTTAACGGTAGCGGTGTCATGGGGCTGGAATCTAAGTTTGATACTCTTTTGCGCGGCAATGAAGGCTTTCGTGTTAGTGTGCGTGATGCCCGCAGCCATGAAGTTTATGGTCTTTCTGAAAATGTGGCGGAAGCGGTTCCTGGAAAGAACATGGTGCTGACCATTGACAGGGACATGCAGGAAATTGTTGAAAAATCATTGAAGGATGGTGTG
This sequence comes from Fibrobacteraceae bacterium, assembly GCA_021443045.1. Lineage (GTDB taxonomy): Bacteria > Fibrobacterota > Fibrobacteria > Fibrobacterales > Fibrobacteraceae > Fibrobacter. The sequence goes on along the minus strand of JABUUT010000002.1, from coordinate 23,324 downwards.
GAAGAATACAAGGCGAAGAGTGCCAGTGCCATTGTGATGAATCCATTTACAGGTGAAATTCTTTCTATGGCCAGTTATCCCACTTTTAACCCTAATTCTAAACATATTGGTGATACTTTGTACAATAGTGACATTGTTTCTTTGTCTTACGAGCCGGGTTCGACTTTTAAAGTGATTACTGCATCGGCGGCCTTGGAATACGATGTGGTAAAACCTAGCAGGGTGTTTAAAAATGAAGGGCGCTGCTGGAATTTTTCGGCTCGATCTGAAAAAATTTGTGACACCCATGAATATGGGGATATGGATATGAGCGAAGCGATGGTGCAGTCGTCTAACATTGTGTTTGCAAAGATTGCTCAGGAAGTGGGTGCCGAAAACATGTATCGCATGGCACGAAATTTTGGTTTTGGCTCCATGACTACAGATGTGTTTAATGGAGAGGAAAAGGGAAAAATTTTTCAGGACTATGAATTGAAAAAGGACGACAGAACTTTGAAAACCATGGGCTTTGGTCATTCTGTGATGGTGACACCCCTTCAGATGGCTATTGCTTATTCTGCCATAGCCAATGGCGGATACCTTATGGTTCCAAAGATTGTTAGGGAATGGCGGGATGCAGAAGGTAATACGGTAAGCAAGTTTGCTCCTGACACGGTTCGCCAGGTGATTTCGGCAAAGACGGCGGCTACCATTCGCAAAATGTTGGCTAAAGTGGTTAACGGAGACTCTGTAAAAAATGATGATGGCACGATGAGCCTAAAGAGGGGAACTGCATGGCCTGTGGTTTCTGAACGGTTGAAGGATGTGGTTTTTGGCGGTAAAACGGGAACGGCGGAAAAATTTAATAGGGAAACAAAAAAGTATGATAAGGAGCACCAGATAGCTTCTTTTGTGGGCTTGGCTCCTGTAGAAGATCCTCATTTTGTTTGCATGGTGTTGGTGGATGACCCTCAGGCGAAACATGTGGGTGGTCTTACGGCAGGCCCTATTTTCCGTAGAATTATGGAAGGTGTTTATTTCCATCCAAGACTTTCTCCCTACTACCACAATTTGGCTCAGTTGGAAAACAGGAGTGAGTGTGATGTGGACTTTAGGGGCCGTTCTGCGGAAGCTGCTAAAATGCTTTCCAAAGAAAAGAAATGCTCCGTTCGTTTTGAAGGCAAAGGTTCTCGGGTGATTTCTGAGCGTCGCGATGTTTCTGGCTTTTCGGGCGTTGTGCTGGTGCTTGGAGATGTAAATGGGGCCAAGATGCCCGATTTGAAGGGATTGTCGCTGAAGGATGCTCTGGATGTGATGAGCAATATTCGCATGAATGTGGAATATACAGGAAAAGGCCGTGTGGTGAGCCAGACCCCCAAAGCTGATGAAGCTTTTCAGAAGGGGCAGGTTTGCCACTTGACTCTGAAGGAGAAGGGCTAATGATTTCTGAAGTGTTGATGCAAAAATTGGGAGTGAAGGGTTTGTGCGATGACTCTCGCCGTGTAAAGGCTGGAGACCTGTTCTTTAGCTTTGCTAACGAGAATGCAACTGAGTTTGCCAAGGATGCTGTGGCTAATGGTGCCGTAGCCGTAATTGGTGAAACCTTGGCTCCTGAAGGGTTGACTTCAAGGTGGATTCAGGTAAATAGTGTGGCAGACGCTCGTCTGGAAGCTGCCAAAATCTTTTACCAAAACCCTTTTTCAAAATTGAAGGCTCATGCTGTTACGGGAACAAACGGAAAGACCACCAGTGCGTTTTTGATGGATGCCATGTTGACTGCAGCCGGTCGCAAGGTGGCTTTGCTGGGCACCATTATGAATAAGATTGGCGAAAGTAAAGTTCCGGCTTCTTTAACAACTCCTGGTCTTTTGGATTTGTACGCTTTTGCCTCCCGTGCTGTAGAATCGGGTTGCACCGATTTGGTGATGGAAACTTCTTCCCATGCGCTCCATCAGGGTCGCGTGGCGGGTATTCAGTTTGCCAGTGGCTTGTTTAGCAATTTAACTCAAGACCACCTGGATTACCACAAAACGATGGAAGCCTATTTTGAGGCCAAGAAGTTGTTGTTTACTCGCTATTTGTCGAAGGATGGCGTGGCTGTAATTAATGTGGATGATAGTTTTGGTGAACGGCTTTATGATGGGTTGGGTGGAAAAAAGGTGGCTGTTTCCTTAAAGAAAAAGGAAAAGGCTCTTGTGCGGCCCGAAGGAGTTGTGGAAAATACCGAAAATGGTTTGAAATTTTTGGTACCTGCTATTTCCGCAGTGCCTTTTGAAACAACGTTGTGCGGTGATTTTAACGGTGACAATGTGCTTTTGGTTTTGGCATGGGCAAAGGCATTAGGGCTTTCGGAACAGGCTGTTCGTAGTGCCTTGAATTCCATTCGTGTGCCAGGCCGTTTTGAAAAAGTTTGGAACAGAAATGGCCGCCATGTTATTGTGGATTATGCCCACACGCCAGATGCTTTGGAAAGGGTACTTTTAACAGCTCGTTCTCTTTGCCGTGGAAATTTAAGCGTGGTGTTTGGTTGTGGTGGTGACCGTGATAAGACCAAGCGCCCTATTATGGGTGGCATTGCAGAAAGGTTTTCGGATAAGGCTTGGTTGACTTCTGATAATCCTCGCACCGAAAATCCCGGCGACATTATTAAGGATGTTCTTGCAGGAATGAACACCGACAAGTTTGAAGTGGTGGAAAACCGTGCTGAAGCGATTGCAAAGGCTTGCGCCGCCTTGAAGGAAGGTGACTGGCTGGTGATTGCTGGAAAGGGGCATGAAGACTACCAAATTATTGGAAAAACAAAACATCACTTTGACGACCATGAAGAAGTGGTGAAGGCTATGGAAAAATGCTGAAGTTAGACATTACTGTGGCTCAGATGCTGGATATTTTGGAAACCTCTGTGACAGGTGTTTCTGCTCGTGCTCTGACTCGAAAAGTGAATTTATGCATGGATTCCCGTGAAAAGGCAAAGGGAGTTGTTTTTTGGCCTATTAAAGGGGCTCGTTTTGATGCCCACGAATTTGTTCCTCAAATGGAAAAGGATGGTGCGCTCATGAGCGTTGTGAATCAGAATGCCGCGGTGGAAATGTTCAACATGTATGCCCCAGTGGATGATACCACTAAGGCTCTATTGAAACTTGCCAAGGGCTACCAACGCCTCTTTAAGCTGAAAAAGGTTGCTATTACAGGAAGCAACGGCAAGACTACGACCAAAGAAATGACCAAGGCTGTGTTGATGAGCAGGTTTAACACTCATGCCACTCAGGGAAACTTTAACAACCATATAGGCGTTCCTTTGACGCTGTTTGCCTTAAAGCATTCTCATGAAATGGCTGTGGTGGAAATGGGTACTAGTGGTCCCGATGAAATTCGTCCTCTTTCTTTGGCTACGGAACCAGATGTTGCTGTAATCACCAATATTGGAGCTAGCCACTTGGAACGTTTGGGTGACTTGGATGGGGTATTCCGTGAAAAGATTACTATTACAGCGGGCCTTAAAAAGAATGGCATTTTGATTGTGAATGCCGATGATGCTCATCTTTGCAAGTGCCGTTCCAATAAGAACTACAAGGTGGTTACTTTTGGTGTTCGGCGTGGGACCATTAAACCAGAAAAGTTGTCTTGGAATGAAAATGCCTGTGCTTCTTTTTATGTTGGCCGCACCCATTTTGAATTGAATGTTCCTGGCATTCACAATTTGTACAATGCCTTGGCAGCCATTGCTGTTGGTCTTGCTTTTAAAATTTCTAAGACCGATATTGCAAAGGCTTTAAATGGTTTTCACTCTTCCAATATGCGTATGGAAATTCGAAGGGCCAATGGTTTTAAGCTAATTTCGGACTGTTACAATGCAAATCCTTCGTCTACAAGAATGGCTTTGCAGACTATTGGCAACATGAATGTTACAGGCAGCCGCATTGCTGTTTTGGGTGACATGTTGGAACTAGGCAGGGAAAGCGCCCTCTTGCACGAACAAATTGGTGCCTTGGTTCCCGAGATGAATTTTGACCTCTTGGTTGCTGTGGGTAAGGATGCGGCCAATTACATTAAGGGTGCCAAAAAGTGTGGAATGAAAAATGTTTTCCATTTTGACACGGTTCAAGAAGTCATTGAATTTTTAAGCGACGTGGTATCTTGTGGCGACGTGCTTTTAGTGAAGGGTTCTCGAGGCATGAAAATGGAACAGGTGGTAGACGCTCTGATTCGTTTGACTGCAGTGGCCAAGGCATAGGAATTTGAAAGATGACCGGTTCTAAGTCTGCATCTATTGATAAAGGCCTTTTATTCACAGCACTTCTGCTGATGATATTTGGCATTGTTGTGGTGTATACGGCCTCGGCTCCCCAGGCCCTTAAAATTGGTTTGCCTGCTGAATATTACTTAAAGGCCCACTTGCAAAAAATTGTAATTGCCTTGGGTGTATTGATTTTTTGTGCCAAACTGGATTATGGTTTTTGGAAAAAGTTTTCCCGTGCTATATTTATTGTGGGCTGTGCCCTAACCATTGCTGCACTGGTTGTTGGAGGCGAGACGAAGGGGGCCAATCGTTGGATCTGGGGTATTCAGCCCTCAGAAATTTTAAAATTCGGTCTTATTTGTTGGGTGTGCGCAAAACTTTCTGATGCTGGCGATGAAATTAAAACCCTGAAATGCAGCATTATACAACCGGGCATCCCTTTTTTGATTGCAGCGGTGTTATTGGTAATGCAGCCTAATTTATCAATGATGATGCTTTTTTCTTTTATTATGGTATCGGTGCTTTTTGTTGCTCAGGCAAGGGCAAAATATTTGATGATTGCCAGTGGTGTAGGAGGTGTGGCTTCCATAATTATTATGCTTGTTAAGTCGCACAGCTCCAAGCGAATTATGAATTATTTCAATGAGGGAAATGCTGGTAACTACCAAGTGAATCATGCCCTAGATGCCTTGGGAAATGGAGGTCTGTGGGGCACAGGAGTGGGTATGGGTATGCAAAAACTGGGGTATTTGCCAGAAGCGCACAAAGATGTGGCTTATTCTGTTATTGGTGAAGAATTTGGCTTTGTGGGCACATTTTTGGTTCTTTGTGCCTTTGGGTTCCTTTTTTATAAAGGGTTTAAGATTGCGCAAAATTCTTCCACACGGTTTGGAAAATATATGGCAGTGGGCTTGACTATTTCGCTTTTTTTGAACTTTTTTATTCATATTTGTGTTTGCACGGGCTTGGGCCCAACAACGGGGCAACCTTTACCGTTTCTAAGTTTTGGCGGAACTAGCTTAATTTGTTCTGCAGCCTTTATTGGAGTGCTTCTGAATATTTCTAAACCTGGAACGGGAAAAATTAAGGAGCGCTTTGTGTATAAAAATTATGAATATGGAAGTAGTGTATGAAAAAGTTCCTCTTTGTATGCGGTGGTACAGGTGGCCACATTTTTCCAGCAGTTGCCATTGCTGAAAGTCTGAAAAAAATGGGTGTAGCCGACATCACTTTTGCCGGACGAAAGAATTCTATGGAAGAACGTCTTGTGGCAAAGAATTGGCCCTATGAATACATTACGGCGGAACCTCTCCATCGAGGGCCGTTCCTTAAGAATTTGGCTTTGCCCTTTAAGTTGAGCAAATCTCTGGTGAGGGCCAAAAGTGTTATTAAAAAGGTGAACCCTGATGTGGTTGTGGCTACCGGCGGCTATGTGTCGCTCCCTATTGTGCTTGCTGCGGGACGCTTGGGTGTTCCTGTGTATTTGCAAGAGCAGAATGCGGTTGCTGGCATTGCCAATAAGGTTGGTGCCCGCTACGCCAAAACCATTTTTGTAACGTCTGAAGATGCTGCTAAAGCATTTCCAGAAGGAAAAACCATGGTTTTGGGAAACCCAGTTCGTGAACTTCCTAAAGAAGATTCCTTGGATCGCCCTGCAGAATTTGGTGAAGGTAAAAAGACTGTATTTATTGTGGGTGGTTCACAAGGTGCTGCCGGCATTAACAATAAAATTGAAGAAAGCATTAAGACCATTACTGCTCGCGGCGATGTTTCTGTTGTGTGGCAGGTGGGCGTAAAAAATGTGGAGTCCATTAACCAGCGCTTGGGCAATTTGCCCAATGTGACTGTAAAGGGTTTTATTGATGGAATTTATGCCTACATGAAACATGCTGATTTAATTATTAGCCGAGCAGGAGCCTCCGCTTTGGCCGAAATCCTAGCTTTTGGCAAGCCCTCCATACTTTTACCCTATCCTCATGCCACAGCGAATCATCAGGAACATAATGCCCGTGTTGTGGAAAAAGCTGGTGCCTGCATGGTGGAATTGGATGGAGAGCAAAACCAACTTTGGGCAAAGGTGGAAAGCCTGATTGATAACCCAGAGCGTCTTGAAAAGATGGCGATGGCTGCTAAAAAGCTGGGAATGCCTGATGCTGCAGAAAAAATTGCCTCCATTATTGCAGAAAAGGAGAACTTCTAATGCAGATTATGAATGTAAAACGCGTTCGGCGCCTACATTTTGTAGGTATTGGTGGTGCTGGAATGTCGGGCATTGCCGAAGTGGTGCTGCAGAATGGCTTTGATGTAAGCGGATCTGATATGGGAGACAATCAGGTTATCGAGTATCTGAAAAATTTGGGAATTAAAGTTTATTCAAAACATGAAGCCTGCAATGTGGAAAGTGCGGACTTGGTTGTTTATTCATCTGCTATTCCATACGATAATCCTGAATTGGTGGAAGCACGCACCCGTCGTATTCCAGTGATTCGCCGTGCCGAAATGTTGGGCGAACTGATGCGCCTCAAGTACACTCTTGCTATTGCCGGTACCCATGGAAAAACAACAACCACTTCTATTGTAGGGCAAATTTGGGAAGATGCAGGCATGGACCCAACCATTATTGTGGGTGGCGTGGTAAAAGGCAAGGGGAGTGGGGCAAAAGTAGGCCGTGGCGACTATCTCATTGCCGAAAGTGATGAGTTTGACCGCAGCTTTCTTTCGATGATGCCCAGCTCTGCCATTATTACCAATATTGATGCCGACCACTTGGATACCTACGAAAATATTGACGAAATTAAGGCTGCCTTTGTACAGTTTGCCAACAAAATTCCTTTTTACGGACAAGCTATTGTGTGCCTTGACGACCCTAATGTGCAGCTTATTCTTTCGCAAATTAAGAAACCAGTAATTACCTATGGCTTTACTCGTCAGGCTAAGTACAGGGTAGACAAACTGGTTTTTGAAAAAGGTTTTCCCAAGTTTGAAGTTGTTGCCGATGGGAAAAATTTGGGTGCCTTTAACCTGCAAATTCCGGGCCGCCACAATGTGTTGAATGCCACTGCTGCCATTGCTTTGGCTGTGGAAGAGGGCATTGATATTGAAATTGTCCGCAAGGCTGTGGCTTCTTTTGAAGGGGTAAAACGGCGCTTTGAATTTATTGGAGAGAAAAATGGGGTGATGGTGTTTGACGACTATGCCCATCATCCCACAGAAGCTACAGCAACCCTTTTGGGCTTTAGGGAAGCTTTTCCAGACAAGCGCATTATTGTAGCCTTCCAACCGCATTTGTATACTCGCACTCGTGACCAGCACAAGGCCTTTGGAAGTGCCTTTGCCAACTGTGATGTGCTGCTGACAACCGATATTTATGCATCACGGGAGCGGCCCATTGAGGGTGTGTCTGGAGCTTTGGTGTCTGACAGTGCCAGCGACTTGGGACACCGGGATGCCCGCTTTATAGGCGATCAAATGAACTTGCTTCCGATTCTAAAAAATGAACTGCAGAGTGGTGATGTGGTGGTTCTTATGGGTGCTGGAAATATCTGGAAACTGGGTACTAAAATTTTGGAGGAATGCTTTTGAGCCAATTTAAAACCACATGGCGTGGCAAACGCATAGGCGTTAATGCCAGCAAGCGGAAGGAAGCGCGTGCCAATAAGGTAAAGCGTGTGTTTGCAGGTCCCTTCCGCTGGCTTAAACGTCGTGGCTGGATTTTGGGTATTGTGCTCGTTGTTCTTGGGTTTGGAATTTGGCAAGGTCGATTCTATTTGCAGCATTTTAATCCAATGGAATTGAGACACCTGCAATATATCAACATTGAGGGCAACCGGATGCTTTCGATTGAAGATATTATTCAGGCTGCTGGTGTGGAATTGGGAATGTTGATGTCTGAAGTTAATGATGATTCTGTAAAAAAGAGTCTTTTACAACTTCCTCTGATACATTCTGTGGATGTGAAAAGTTCCTTCCCTTCTTCTTTGCATATTATGGTACAGGAGTCTCTTCCGGTGGTTTCTCTTTTAGAAGGTGGAAAGGGTGTTGTGTATTCAGAAAGAGGGCTTCCTCTTCCAATGTCTATGACAACAGCGCTTCGTTTGCCTGTGATAGATAAGGCCTCTATCGATAGTGTAGGTGTTATTGCTCGGTTTTTAAATGATATGCGCAACAACGATGAAAAACTTTATAACAAGGTGTCTCAAGTGGTTTGGTCAAAAGAAGATAAGGCTATAGAAGTGTATTTCAGAGATGTGGAATACAAGGTTCTATTCCCTCATTCAGGCTGGAACAAAGAATCTTTTACTTTATATGAAATCTTAAGAAATGGCCTTTCTAAAGATGTGTATTGTGCTGGCGAAATTGACATGCGCTATGCAGGATATGCTTATGTTAGGAAATATGATAAGAGGTGCGTCAATGGATAACAAACAGAACATAGTCAAGAAGGAAGACTTTATTTTCGGGCTGGATGTGGGGTCTTCGAAAATTAATCTGTTCGGTGGTCGTATTGAAGGAGATTCCGTACGCGTTATTGAGTGCGGTGACTATAATTTGACTAAGCCTGATAATATTGACGAGCAAATTGAATGCTTGAAAGAGGCGGCAACATTGTTGGAAGATGCAACAAGCGTGGATGTTCATGACATTTATGTGGGCATTGCTGGCAGCCATGTACTCTCCTTTAAGTCGAAGGGAATTTTGACGCTTCCCACGGGTGAAGTGCGTGATTGCGATATTGAAGAAATTGTGAAGCAGGCGAGTACTATTGCCGAGGCGGCCGGAGAAATTATCCATGTGTTTCCTGGGGATTTTACCTTGGATGGACAATCTGGCATAAAAAATCCTAAGGGTTGGAGCGGAAAACGTTTGGAAGTTGATGTTCAAATTGTTTCGGCTCGATCTAATGTGATTAAGAATTTGGCCAAGACCGTAGAACGGGCTGGAATGAATGTGGCGGGTTTTGTGCTGGAGCCTTTGGCTGCCGCTTGTGCCGTGCTTACCGATGATGAAAGGGAATTGGGCGTGGCTGTAATTGATATTGGTGCGGGCTCTGCCGATGTTGCCGTTTTCTTGGGAACCAACTCTACGGTCCGTTACACCGCTTCTCTTGATTTGGCAGGAGATTGCATTACAAGGGACATTTCCAAGTGCCTCAAGGTGCCTATACCATTATCTAAGGCAGAAGAAGTAAAGCGAAAATACGGTACCTGCAAAATCAGCAACTTGATTGAGGATGCCACATTCCCTGTGCCCGCCATTGGGGAGCGTCCAGAAATGGAATGTTCTCAAAAGTTGTTGGCCCAGGTCATTAATGCTCGTGTGCAAGAAATTTTTACTCTTCTAGCAAACGACATGAAGAAAAATCATGTGGATAGCCTAGTGAATGGCGGTATTGTGCTAACTGGAGGGTGTTGCAATTTAGATGGCATTGATGCTATTGCAGAAAAGGTGTTCAACAAGCCAGCACGAATTGGCCACCCCAAGGGGATGACTGGAATACAGGATGCTTACCAGAGGCCTTCCTATGCAACAGGCATTGGCCTTCTCTATTTTGCTGCCAAACAGCGCCGCGAAAACAAACGTCACGAAACGGGAACTCAAATTGCGGTAACCGTAAAGAAGTTTGGCCAGCGGTTGAAGGACTTGATAAAAATCTATTTCTAACAAATTTTTAACAACAACAATCACACTCAATTCAGGGAGAATAACTATGAGTGAATTCGAAAACATCGATATCGAGACTGTGTCTCACATTGTGGCTGACGATTCGTCCAACGATGCCAAGGTAAAAGTCTTTGGCGTTGGTGGCGCTGGTGGAAACACCGTTAATCGTATGGTGAAGATGAACATTAAGGGTGTAGAATATTACGCCGTTAATACCGATGCCAAGGCTTTGGAGCTGAGTCTTGCCGACCATAAGATTCCTATTGGCCAAAAGGTCACAAAGAATCTGGGTGCAGGCATGAAGCCAGAAAAGGGTAAGGAAGCTGCCGAAGAAAATGTGGAAGATCTTAAGGAAGCCATGCGTGGAGCCGACCTTATTTTTGTTACCGCTGGCATGGGCGGTGGAACCGGTACTGGTGCAGCCCCCATTGTGGGCTCTGTGGCTCGTGACTTGGGTATTCTTACAGTGGGTGTGGTTACCAAGCCGTTTGGCTTTGAAGGTAAGCGTCGTACTGAATTGGCTTTGGAAGGTATCAAGAATCTTCGTGGTTCGGTAGACACCATTATTGTGGTGGACAACCAGAAACTTTTGAATGTGGTTCAGAGCACCGACAAAACTTTGACTTTGGATGGTGCCTTTAGACTGACTGACGAAATTTTGGGTAATGCGGTTCGCAGCATTTGTGATATCATGTTCCGTCATGGCCTTATTCATGTGGACTTTAATGATATTCATACTGTGATGCAGAACGGTGGCAGCGCCCTGATGGGTACTGGTATTGCAGAAGGTGAAGGCCGTGGCATTAAGGCTACAGACATAGCACTTTCTTCGCCATTGCTGGAAGACATTAATGTGGATGGTGCCACAGGCGTGTTGGTTAACGTTTCCCATGGTGAAAACTTCTCCTTGTTGGAATTAAACGAAGCCATGGAACACATTCACGATGCTGTAAGTGACAAGAACAATCCTAACATTATTTTCGGTGATATCATTGTTCCAGAATTGGGTGATAAGGTTTGCATTACCATTATTGCCACAGGTTGCGGCGGAACCACAGCATACAATTCTACAAAGCCAATGTTTGCTTCGAATACTTTTACAGCCCCAACTCCGCGGCCTGTTCCAAGTGTTCCTGAAAAATCCATTTCTTCTTCTGTTGGTGCTCCTACAATGAACCAGCCTACGGTAGCTTCAAAACCGGTAGAGGCAACACCACGCCCCACAGCCACTAATTTCTTTCAGTTGGCTCAAGGCTCTGTAGCAGCTCCAAAGGCAGAAAGCCCCGCTGAGGTTTTGGAGTCTTCCAAATTGCCATTCTCGACAACTGTTGTTCCTGCCGTAATTCGCGCCGATGCAGAAACTTCTTTTGGCCATCCCGGCTTTAATGCCAAGAATGCTGCCGTTGAAGAAGAAATTGTTGTTGCAACACAAACTGCAGTGGCTACTGCTCCTACTGCAGCTGTGAGACATACGCCTCAAACCGAAGAATTTTCTGGCGTAGCTGATGAAGACATCTACAACCAGCCGGCATACATGCGCAAAGGAATTTCCGAACCTACGGTAAAGCCTAGTGTATCGATGATGCCCCAGGCTACAATGCAATCGCAACAACCAGAAGACTCTATTAAGCAGAAGGGAATTGACTATGATATGCCTGCATTCCTTCGTGCAAATATGAATTCGGGTGACTTCTAGTTGTTAAAAAATTAAACACTCACAACGGATGCATTACCCGTGCATCCACCACAACAAAAGAGGATCGTCTGGGTCTCCCTGCCTGGACGGTCCTTTTTTTGTGTTTTGGCAGGTGCTGCAAGTTATTGGTGGTCAATTGCAACTAGCCTATGTTTTTTTTACTATAATTCCTTGTATGATGTGCTGCCGATGTTGCAAAGTTTTAATCCTATGCCTGCTCCTGCTTTGGGAAATTTCTGTGGCTCAAGAAATGTTGCCGCGAGATTCCTACGAAAATGGATATGTGCAGATTGGCACTGACTTTAATTTTGGATTGAATGGAGGGCCTACTGCAGGGGTTTTTGCTGTAGACACGGTGGAGCGTTACGGTAGCAACTGGCGGGGCCTTCGGGTGCCACTGGAAACAGCCCGAAGCTACGAAGACCACATACAGCCCTTTTTTACCCTTACTTTTAGAGCCGGTTACAAAGATTTTCATTTTTTAATGGAGGCTCCCCTTCGCAAAGATGTTGAAGCTTGGTACGATAGCGATTTGAAAAGCAATTTTACCTACAAACCCAGCGAACTAGACATTGCAGTACCCATTAAGGGATACGCTCAATACGACTATGGGGTTGGGTATGTAAAAGTAGGGCGTTTTAAGCCAGAACTCACCGTTTCTCCCAACGACCTTACCTTGGGGGGAACTCCGTACCACGATGCTTTTCTCTGGAAATTTGAACCAGGAATTTTCCGCTACGATTTTATGGTCAGTTCTTTGAATGCTTGGCTTTTTAACGATGTCATTGACCCAGAAACCCAATGCCCTCCAGAAGGCAGCGAGGCCGCTCAACAAAAATGCCCTGAGCGTGACAAGCAGGCCAGTAACCAGCGTGACCGCATTTACGATGACAATGTGAAAAATTTGGTTTATCATCGTATTGGAATTAAGACGAGTCATTTTTGGGCCTACGTTATTGAAGAAAGTATGGTTGGTGGAAAGGAACTTGAATTCCGTTCTTTAAATCCCTTTATGTTTCTCCACAACAACTTTGCAGGAGGCTATACCAAGGCCGTAACAACTCTAGAATTGGGTCTTACTCCGGCTAGGTACTCCGCTTTTTATGGACAAGTTAACATTGAAGACATCAACAGTCCTGTGGGCGAAAATGGGGGCGCATCAAACCGTTCCATGATTAGCTACTTGGTAGGCTACAACCAAGAAATTCCTACAGGCCGAGGCACATTTTCTTTTCGTTTTGATGTGGTTCGCACCGATCCGGTTTACAACAATGGGCGCCTGCCGCTTTTGGAGTATTCAAGCCGCCGTCTGTACCGCAGCAATTATCGGGATCAAGGAGACCCCGACTTTGCAGACATGTTCTTTGTGGACTACCCCATTGGGTATCGCCGTGGTTCCGATGCCATGGACCTTTGGCTGGATTTGGGGTGGAAATATAAACAGCACACAGTGGTGTTGAACCTGGCGTGGCTCCGTCAGGGCGACAAGGAACTTTATACCGACTATGATATAGCCATAGCCACCGAAAATTCCACTTCCGGGGTGGAAGAGGCTCAATACATTGCCGACCTTCAATACTCTCAGAGGGTGAATGAATGGTTTGGCTTTTATTTGGGTGGTGGGCTTCGCAGGTACGAAAATTTGGACCACATCGTAGGTGAAGATGGGGTAGATGGGTGGGTAAACTCTGGTATAAAGGTTAACTTTAATCCCATTGATTCAAAATTTTAATGTTACTTTATCTTCTTGTTACTCAATAACTTAGAGACTCTTATGCTCCTTTGTGGGGCGTGATTTTACATTTTTGTTTAAACCAGCTACCTAGGTCTACCCCAATATATTGTGGATGATACTGTTGCTTAAATACAAGATGTTGTAATTTTTGAATTTTTTAGTCTTTTATTTTGTCCCTTCTATTATTATATTTTAGGTGAATTTTCGAAGGAGTCTTTGATGTTTGAAATAGGTACCCCGTTAAGTCCGTCCGCCACAAAAGTTCTGTTTTGTGGAGCTGGTGAATTAGGCAAGGAAGTCATTATTGAAATGATGCGTCTTGGTGTTGAAGTGGTTGCTGTAGACCGCTATGAAAATGCTCCAGGCATGCAGGTGGCTCATCGTTCCTATGTCATCAACATGCTGGATGGTAACGCTCTTCGCCAGGTGATAGAAAAGGAAAAACCCAACTACATTGTGCCCGAAGTGGAAGCTATTGCCACGGACACTTTGGTGGAACTGGAAAAGGAAGGTTTCAATGTGATTCCTACTGCCAAGGCTACCAAGTTGACCATGAACCGCGAGGGTATCCGTCGTTTGGCTGCAGAAGAACTGGGGCTTAAAACTTCTCCATACAAGTTTGCTGATTCCTATGAAGAATTCAAGGCTGCCGTCAAGGAAATTGGTATTCCCTGCGTTATCAAGCCTGTAATGAGTTCTTCCGGCCACGGGCAGAGCGTTATTAAAACTGAAGCAGACATTGAAAATTCCTGGAACATTTCCCAAACTGGAGGGCGCACAGGAGCGGCCAGCCGTGTTATTGTTGAAGGTTTTGTTCCCTTTGATTACGAAATTACCCTTCTTACGGTGCGCCACGTTGGCGGAACGTCTTTCTTGGAACCCATCGGCCACCACCAGGTGGGGGGCGACTACCAGGAATCCTGGCAGCCGCAGCCTATGAAGCCTGAACTGTTGGAAAAAGCTAAGGACATTGCCAAAAAGGTTACCGATGCTTTGGGCGGACGTGGCATATTTGGTGTTGAGCTTTTTGTTTGCAAAGATGAAGTGTTGTTTAGTGAAGTGAGCCCTCGTCCACACGATACCGGCATGGTGACGCTCATTTCTCAGGACCTGTCTGAATTTGCACTTCATGCTCGCGCTATTCTTGGGCTTCCTATTCCAAACATCGCTTTCCATGGTCCATCGGCTTCTAAGGCAATTGTTTTGGAAGGCGAGTCCAACCAGGTTGTGTTCGGAGGCCTTCAGGAAGTGTTGGCCGAAAAGGATACTTCCATTCGTTTGTTCGGAAAGCCTGTGCTCAATGGCCACCGTCGTATGGGTGTGCTGCTTGCCCGGCGAAATTCTGTGGAAGAAGCCAAGAAAACCGTAATGGAAATGCGTGAAAAGGTTGTTGTAAAACTGTAATTACGAACAAAGTTTTGCCCCTGTTTGAGACTAAGTAAAAAAATAATGAACAAAGGATAAAAGATGAGCGAAGTAAAAAATGAAGAAGCCTGGCGTGGCTTTAAAGGTGAGTCTTGGCGCGATGCCGTAAATGTTAGAGACTTTATTCAAGACAACTACACTCCCTACGAAGGCGATGATTCCTTCTTGAGCGGCCCTACGGAACGTACCTCCAAATTGATGAGTGGCAAAATCAAAGATCTTTTTGCCGCTGAATTAAAGAAGGGTGTTCTCGACATATCTACAGAAGTGGGTACTTCTATTACAGCCCACAAACCCGGCTACATTGATAAAGAAAATGAAGTGATTGTTGGCCTTCAGACCGATGCCCCTCTCAAACGTGCCATAGCCCCTAATGGAGGCCTTCGCATGGTGCAAGAAAGTTTGGACACTTATGGTTATCCCATGGATCCAAAAATTCAGGAAGTGTACACCAAGTACCGCAAAACCCACAATCAGGGAGTTTTTGATGTGTACAGCCCTGAAATTCGCGCTTGCCGCAAGTCCCACGTTATTACAGGGCTTCCCGATGCTTATGGACGAGGCCGTATTATTGGTGACTATCGTCGCGTGGCCCTCTATGGTGTTGATTTTCTTATTCAACAAAAGTTGAAAGAAAAGGCAGAGCTGGACTATGTGGAATTTGATGAAAACATAATCCGCACTCGTGAAGAACTTTCTGAACAAGTTTGCGCCTTAAACGAATTGAAGGCCATGGCTGCTTCTTATGGCTTTGATATTTCCGTTCCTGCAAAGACGGCAAAGGAAGCAGTTCAGTGGACCTACTTTGGCTACTTGGCTTCTGTAAAGGAGCAGAATGGTGCCGCCATGTCTTTTGGACGTACCTCCACATTCTTGGATGTTTATATTTCCCGTGACATGGCCGAAGGCAAACTAACAGAAAGCGAAGCCCAAGAAATGATTGACGATTTGGTCATTAAACTCCGCATGGTTCGTTTCCTTCGCACACCCAAATACGATGAACTGTTCAGTGGCGACCCCACTTGGGTTACCGAATCCTTGGGTGGTATGGGCTTGGATGGCCGCACTTTGGTAACCAAGAATAGTTTCCGTTTTCTCAATACTTTGTACAATCTAAAAACCGCACCAGAACCAAACCTGACTGTTCTTTGGTCCGAAAATTTGCCGGTAGGATGGAAGCGTTTCTGTGCCAAGGTTTCCATTGAAACAAGCGCCATCCAATATGAATCCGATGACTTGATGCGCCCCAAGTGGGGTGATGACTATGCCATTGCCTGCTGCGTTTCAGCAATGCGCGTCGGTAAGCAGATGCAGTTCTTTGGAGCCCGCGCCAATTTGGCTAAGACTTTGCTTTACGCCATTAACGGTGGTGTAGATGAAATTAGTGGCGATTGTGTGGTGAAGGGCTTTGAACCTGTAAAGGGCGATGTTCTGGATTACGATGAAGTGATGAAAAAATATGATGCCATGATGGATTGGCTGGCCAAGACTTATGTAAAGGCTTTAAACATAATCCATTACATGCACGATAAGTATTACTACGAACGTATCGAAATGGCTCTCCACGACAGAGATATCCTTCGCACCATGGCTTGCGGCATTGCAGGCCTCTCTGTGGCTGCCGATTCCCTTTCGGCCATTAAGTATGCCAAGGTTACTTGCATTCGTAATGAATCCGGTGTTGTTACCGACTATAAAATTGAAGGGGATTTCCCCAAGTATGGCAACAACGATGATCGTGCCGACAGTATTGCCAAAATGCTGGTGGACACCTTTATGGAAAAGCTGAAAAAGCAAAAGACATACCGCAACAGTGTGGCTACCCAGTCTGTGCTTACCATTACTTCTAATGTAGTGTACGGCAAGAATACTGGCAATACTCCAGATGGTCGCCGTGCAGGGGAACCTTTTGCTCCTGGTGCAAATCCCATGAACGGTCGCGATGTTTCCGGCTTTGTGGCCTCGGGAGCATCTGTAGCCAAACTGGATTATGATTCATCCTTGGATGGCATTTCTTGGACAGCTACAGCAACACCAGAAGCTTTGGGCAACAATCTGGAAGATCGCATTACCAATCTTGCCAACTGCTTGGATGGCTTTGTTCGAGCCACAGGCTACCATGTTAATGTGAATGTGCTGCACAAGGAAACTCTGCTGGATGCCATGGAACATCCAGAAAAGTATTCCACTCTAACCATTCGTGTGTCGGGCTACGCTGTACGCTTCATTAAGCTTACTCGCGAACAGCAGCTGGATGTTATCAACAGAACATTCCACGCCAAAATGGCTTAGGGCTGCCCTTAGAAAAACTCCCATTGAGAACGGTCCTCCTTTGGAGGACTGTTCTCAATGTCATTTTATAGACATCTCTAAAAAATCGATTTTTAAAGGTGACTGCAATCTAATTTTATGGTTCAATAGGGGAGCGAACTTCGGAATAATATTGCTCCAGCTCCGCTCGAGACCTTACAAAATATGGCTTTAACTTAGGGTCAAATTGGGTTCCCATTCCATTTAGAACCAATTTGTAGGCATCTTCCATAGACATTTTTTCTTTATAGCATCGTTCGCTAACCAAGGCATCGTACACGTCGGCTATGGCCATAATGCGCGCTTCAAGAGGTATTTCATCTCCAGACAAGTGTTCCGGGTAGCCATTGCCGTCGTAGCGTTCGTGGTGGTAGTTGGCCACGTTCTTGGCAATCATCACCAAAGAAGGTTCTTCAATATCTTTCAGCAAGTTTTCCACAATGGCCGCACCTTTTTCAGCGTGGGTCTTCATAATCTGGAATTCTTCATTGGTAAACTTGCCGGGCTTGCGAAGAATCATGTCGTCCACGGCAATCTTTCCAAGGTCATGCATAGGAGCCGCCTTGATTACAGCGTTGTAAAAATCGTTGGTCAGTTTTAAACTCTTGTCTTCTTTCATCTTGCTAACAAGAATGTGAACCACGCTGCTGGTACGCTTGATGTGGCCTCCCGTATTGCTGTCTCGGCTTTCCACCATGTTGGCCATGCCTACAATCATTTTTTCCTGCATGGCGCTAATGTGGGTTTCCTTGTTTTGCAGGCTGTTGGAAAGTTCGTTGTTGTATTTGTCCAAGAATTTTACATAGCGCTGCATTTTGGTGTCGTCTTCAATGCGGAACAGGTAGCCGTAGTCTCTGTTTCCGTAGGCCACGGTTTTTAGAATAACCTTGTAATGAATTTCGCCAACGGAAAAGTATGAAGATATAGAAGGCTGTTCCGATTCTTCAAATTTGTCAATAATTTCGTTTAAGGTCTTACCGATAAAATTAATGGGCTCTAGAATATGGTCCATGCGAAGTCTGTACAAGTCTGAAAAATGGTTCATGGCAATTTCGTTGGCTCCAACAAAACGCCGATCTTTGGTAAAAGAAATGTAGGCGCTGGTGTTCTGCTGCTCTAGAGCATCCAAAATGGTTGCGTCAATGTCATATTTTCCTACGCGGTGTATAAGTATTAAGAAAATGTATTCAATAAACAAATAGACCGCTGGCATTACAAGGGTGTCGGATCCCAGCTCCCTAGAAAAAATAAAGGAACCGATGCCTATAGCGCCAATGCCAATGAATGCAATGAGGCTGCTGTATGAAATATTTTTTTTGGTGATAAAGGTGTATATGAGAACCGTTGCACCAACAACAAAATACAGAATCAGGTAGATGTTCCAGAGGATATGGGCTGGACCATATTCGGTAGTGTAGTTTGAAACCCCTGCATAAGTGATAAATTGAGGATTGGTGTAGTAAATTTCGGAATAGCCGGTGGTGCAAGACAAAACGTAAATGCAGGTGCTGGCAATAAAAAGAAGCATTTGAATAAAAAAGCTGGTCTTTATTTGACACATGTGGAAAATTTCAAACATCAGTATCAAGGGCAGATAAATACTACCCAGGTAAGCCACCTTATTGGCAAGCAAAGCTTCTTCAAGATTTGTGGAGAGGGCTAAAAAAAGGTCGCCCAGAATGGCAAAGGGAATAAGAAGGAAAATGGAGGTGTAGAAAAATTTAATTCGGTGGGAATGCATGTATTGCAAAATCACAACATTAACCACCGACAGTAGTAGTACGATAATTAGATAGTTTAAGGCAATAGGCATTGTGTTATTCGCTTGGTTAAATTTTGTATACAAAAAAGATATATTTTTTTTACCCGGGTGGGCAAAAAAAATTTTTTTAAGCCCTTTTTCAGGGCATAAATTTAATTTATTTGAATAAAACCCGGCCTAATGCAATAATGGCGGCTGTCCGTGCTCTTAATCGAGTATTTCCTAAATTGAGTACAGAAACCCTACCTCGGCTGTATTCTTTTGCCATTTTTTGCTCTTTAGGCGAAAAACCGCCTTCAGGGCCAATCAAAAGGGTGGTGGGGCTCTGTATCACAGGAGAGGATTTTCCATCAATATCGCAGAGGATAATATCCCCTTCATAGCTTTTTAACCAATCCTCAAAATTTATGGGTCCAGCAATGCGGGTTAACCAGGGCTTTTTAGACTGCTTTAAGCTAACAAGGCTCTTTAGTTCAGAACGACGAACTAATTTGTGCAAATCGGAATTTTTGGGTTCCTGGGAGTAGTCTGTGCGCAAAAAAGTAATGGTGTCAATTTCAGTTTGGGCAGCGTGAAAAACCACTTCTTCCAAGGCATCGTCTTTAAGGCATGCTATGGCCAAAGACAACTTAGGCCGTTCCGTAGATACATGTACAATTTCCTTAACTTCCACTTGGCAGGCTTTGGCATCGGCCTTGGTAATTTGGGCTTCGGCAAAGTGTCCCAGACCATCAGATAGTTGGAGTACGTCTCCCTCGGATGCCCTACACACGCGAACGGCATGGGCGCTCTCGTTTTCGTCCAAAACAATGGTTCCCACAGAAACCAGGGGGCAATAAAACCGACTATCGGGTGTTTTCATTGTTACAAAAATACATTTTTGCTAAATTATGCGTAGAATGGATAAAAAGACAAAGCCTGTAAAAGCGGTGGTTTTTGATTTGGATGGAACACTCTATCTGAGTGGTCGGCCTTATCCAAAGGCTGTGGAGACCGTTTGCCGAGTGGCCTCCAAAGTACCGGTGTACTACCTTAGCAACAACACGAGCAAGTCGCCTGTTTTTTACGAAAACCGTCTTAAGGTTATGGGTCTTCCTCTTCGTGACGATGCCATTATTTCTGCCCTGTATCTTTCGTTAGATGCCATACATGAAAAGGGCGTTAAGAACGTGTTCTTCTTTGCCAACCCTGAGGTAACGGAATGGTTTGCCGCCCAAGACCCATCCTTGAACTTGAACCCCAGCATAACAGAAACAGAACTGGTGCTGGTGGCGTACCACAACTGCTTTGATTATCGGGAACTTTGTGAACTTTCTTTTCGCGTGCAACGGGGAATTCCTTTTTGGGTAACACACACTGACTTTGTATGCCCCGATGAAAGAGGCCCCGTGCCTGATATTGGTAGCTTTATGGCTTTGTTGAAAACCGCCTATGGTGTGGAACCGGAACGTAGCTTTGGCAAACCAAACCCCGCCATGCTATCGGGGGTGCTAAAAAAGTTTGAACCCGAAGAAATTCTTTTTGTAGGGGATCGCCTCTACACTGATTTTGAATTGGCCAAACGCTCCGGATGCCGCTTTGCTCTGCCTCTTTGTGGAGAAACGAAACACTCTGATTTAGACAAACTGGAAGTGAAGCCTGAGTGTGTGGTAGAAATGGTTAGCGATATTGATTTTGATTCTTTTTTTAAAGGGCTTGTTTAATGAATAAACTGTTAGCCTTCTTGCTCCTGTTTGTTTTAGGTTGTGCTTCCTTTAGTTTTGCAGAAGACAATAAAGTGATGAAAATTGCCACTTCTGTGCCGCCCTATGCAAAGTTGGTAAAAGATATTGGTGGCGTTTATGTAGATGTAAATTCCATATTGCCTCCATCGGCAGACCCTCATACCTACGAGCCAAAACCAGCGGCCCTCAAGGAATTTTCACAGGTTCAGTTGTATTTTTCCGATGGCTCCGGTATGGACAAGGCTTGGCTTCCCCGCTTTAAAGGGGTGAACAAAAATATGAAAGTGGTAAATCTGGCGCCTTCTGTAAAGTGGATTGAAGAAAATGGTGACGGGCATGACCACGAGTTAGACCCTCATGTGTGGACATCTCCATGGCAGATGCGGCAGATACTGAATACCGTGCTGAAAGTTCTCTCCGAAGAAGACCCGGCTCACAAAAGTTATTTTATGGAAAAGTTCGCTAGCCTGTCTTCTCGACTAGACAAGCTGGATAAAAAGATGAGGTTTGAGGTAATTCGAATTCCTCGGGATCAGAGATCTTTTATTGTGTTCCACCCAGCCTATGGTTATTTTGCTAGGGACTACAAAATGGAACAGATTGCGGTACAGGTGAATGGCAAAGAGCCAAAACCAAAGGACCTCCAGAAGTTGATTCGAATAGGAAAAGAACGCAATATCCACATTGTGTTTGTTCAGCCTCAGTTTAACAAACGCTCTGCAGAAACCATAGCTAAGGAACTCGATGCCGTAATAGTGGAAACCGATCCCATGGCTTATAATTATATGCAGAACAGCAGCAACCTTTTGAATGCCATTTCGGATTATGCACAAAAGAGTGGTGCCAAGAATGGAGTAAAAAAATGAAGGCTGTTGAAATAAAGAATCTGTCTTTTGCCTACAACAAAAATGTCGTGTTGGAAAACGCCAATTTCTCCATTGAGGAAAATGATTTTGTGGCTATTATTGGTCCCAACGGAGGTGGCAAGTCCACCTTGATGCGCTTGATGGTGGGGCTTTTAAAACCAACCAATGGCGATGTACGTCTGTTTGGTGAAAAGGTGCCTTCCAAAAGGGTTCCTGTGGGGTATGTTCCCCAAAATACCAGCAAGAATATTGAGTTTCCCATTACGGTGGGCGAGTGTGTGGCCACGGGGCGTCTAGGCTTGTCTCCCAAGTCTGGAGAGGTGGCAAATGCCCTTAAACGGGTTCATATGGAAGAGTACCTTAACCGCCGCCTAGGGGAACTGTCTGGGGGAGAACGACAACGAGTACTCATAGCCCGTTCCCTTGTTTGTAATCCCAAGATTCTTTTTTTGGATGAACCGTCCAACAACATTGATGTGGCTGGCCAAGAAAGTATGTATAAAATGCTTTCCGAATTTAGTAAAACCATGACCATTGTGATTGTGACCCATGACTTGATGGCGCTTTCCAATCGAGTACGAAGTGTGGTATGTGTCAATAAATCGGTACATTTTCATGGTGGTGCTTCTATAACCCAAGAAATGCTTACCTCTACCTACGGTTGCGAGGTCGATCTTATTGCCCATGGAATTCCACATCGCGTTCTTGGAAGCCATAATCATACCCATGGTGGCTGCTGCGGTTTGTAATTTTGTATTATATTATGAAGAGAGGATGTGTTATGAAAAATACAAGTAAATTTTTTTCTCTGGCCTTAACAGGAACTTTGGCTTTTTTATTTGCTGGTTGCGGAGACGATTCCAGCTCTTCCAATTTTGATATGGAAGATTCTTTTGAAATTATTCTCGACAAGAAAACCTATGCCTACAAATCTAAGGATTCTTCCTTTGTGGTAAAGTCTCCGGTCTGCAAGACTGGAGAGGTGAACAAGGAAATTTGGTACAAAGAAGATCCTGATGATGCTGACACGGGTGTGGTGTACCTGAACAAAGACAGAGTGTCCTACGAGTCTGAAAGTTATAATGAAACACAAAAGTTTGTTTTTGATGGAACTGCCAAAAAGTTCCCTGCCGGGGCTTGGTATAATGTTGAAGATTCCAAGGAAGCCTTCCAATATTCTTACAGGCTCACATCCAAAAAGCTGATGGAGCGTGTTTTCCGTTACGATGGCAGTTGCTTTATGGGAAGCTATGTTTCTAATATGAATAAGAATGTGGATGCTTTGGCTGATGCCGATAGCAAACTGCTGGAATTTTACCAGCGTTTCCAGGCTTCAAAGGATGTTATTGATGATCCTAAAAAGGCAGCAAGCCAATTGGTGGCTGATATTCGTAAAATTGATTGCAGTGAAATTTCTCTTTATGATGGTTTGCTAACAATTAGAACTCGTAAGGTTAATTCGAATTCTGGTATGCTACGGGTTCAGTATACTGGCAAGAATTCTTTAACTTGTGATCTTTCTTTTAAAATTCGCTATGCCATGAATGAACAAGACTGCTACGATGCCATTGCCGATTTTAGGGACGACGAAGAAGCCAAGAAGGAATTTAACTTTGACGATTATTGGATGGAAGTGACCTACGATAATAAAGATGGTGAATTTTGCTTTGACCAAATGGTGTTAAACTTAAAGAAGGATGAAGGCATTTCAACTAAGAAATCCCAGGAAGCTAGCGAAGGCAAGGCCTTGGCCAAAGGCGTGTTAAATCTTTTATTTCAGAAAAACTAGAATAAAGTGGCCTTGGATTTGTCATCCTGAACGGCATAGCCGTGAAGGATCCAGGGAATGTCCATGCAAATACCAACCACTGATAACCGACAACCGATAACTGATAACCAATCAGGTTCGGAGGCTTTGCCTCCTAG
>JABUUT010000029.1:29706-44080 GCA_021443045.1 Fibrobacteraceae bacterium | reverse complement strand
AAATCAAGAGCCTCCTCACCGGCATCGACCTGAAACTTGTGGCCGAGAGCGGCGAAACCATGACCTTCGAAATTCCCGGCAACCGCCCCGACTTGGAGCGGGAAGTGGACCTTATCGAAGAAGTGTCTCGTTTGGTTGGGTTTGACAACATCCCCTACGATTTACCCAGTTTTCGTATGCAGCCCAATGAACTTCCTCCACAGGAAATCCTTAACCAGAAGGTGCGTAAAACGCTTTCTGCCATGGGCCTCCACGAATGTCTTTCCCTTCGCTTTACCAGCAAGGCACGCACGGAAATAGTCTTTGGTGAAGGTGATAAAACTGATGACAAGCGTGCAAAGCCAGCCCTGCTGTTAAACCCACTTTCCGAGGAATTGGGAGCCGTACCCACCAGTCTGCTTCCCAATCTACTCAAGGCGTTAGCCGAAAACGAAAAGAATCGTCCTGGATTTGTTCGTTTATTCGAAGTTGCCAAGGGCCAGTACAAACGCACACGCAAAGACGAAAGGGACCCAGGATTTGATGAAGCCAACTTGGTTGCCCTCACCATTGCTGGAGCCTGGGACATTGACCCGCTCAACGATAAACCAAAGCAAATTGATTTTGCTGCCTTTAAAGGTTTTGTAGGAAACTTCTTTAAACGCCTCGGCCTCATTGTAGAGTTCCGCATACCCTCCAAGGCCGAAATCTTCTTGCACCCAGGCAAACAAGCCGAAGTAGTCTGCTACGACAGCAACAACCAGGCCATTGTTCTTGGAACCATGGGAGCCGTCCATCCAACAGTTCTTTCCAAATTTGATATTTCTTACGAAACCTTCGTTTTGGAAGCCAACATGGACACCATAGAAACGGCCTCCCACAAGAAAATCATCTTTGAAGCCTTCAGCCGTCAAGTTCCATCGACACGCGATGTTTCCATCGAAGTAGCCGAAGCCATGACCCACGCCGAAATTATGGCCCGCATCAAGGCTATAAATCCAAAAAATTTAGCCAAAGTCGCTCTCAAGAGCATTTACCAGGGCGAAAAAATCGAGGCTGGCAAAAAGAACATGGTGTACAGTTTTACATACCAGGCCATGGATAAAACCCTCACCGATGACGAAGTGAACAAGGCCCACAACAAGCTGCGCGACAAGCTTTCGGCAAACGGAGACATTGTTCTTCGCTAATACAGAACACCGACAAAGTCCCACTCACTGCTGATAGCAAACTACTAAAAAAGGCAGGCCCACAAAGCCTGCTCTTTTATTTGTAAAAAACAAGATAAATTAAAAAACTCCTATAGCCTTGGCAACCTGTTCAATAAAGTTCCGCTCCGTTACAGAAATGGCATCATTGTTGTTGTCTTCCACAGCCGCACAGGCAATTCGAGTCATGCATTCCACAACCAGTTTCTTAAAAGTTTCTGATTCCTGCCTAATCACATTAATACAAGCATTGGTTCTGTCGGATGCCTTAGAAAAACTGGCGTAAGTATCGTTAAACTCATCCCAGGAAACGTCGGGAGTGTGGGTATCGTGAATTTTATCAAGAATAAAACTTTCTTCTTCTGTGGCAGACTGGGCCCCAGGCAAAAGGGTGCTGTTTTCTTTATCATGGTAGAGGCAAGCCGTTTGCCAACACAGTACCAGAAGAGCATTTTTTGCGTTCATCATATAATCCTGCTTTTTTACATTCATTCCAACCTAATTTAACTCATTCCCACAACATTTGCAAGAAAATTTTCATTTCCATATCCAAAATCAAAATATTTACTACATTTCAAGCATGGCTTATATTGCAATGGCCCGTAAGTGGCGCCCAAAATCTTTTGATGACATGGTAGGTCAAGAGCACATTGCCAAGACCCTCCAAAACGCTATTGAAGGTGGTAGACTCCACCATGCTTTTTTGTTTACCGGCACCCGAGGTGTGGGCAAAACCACCTCAGCCCGTATTTTGGCAAGAACACTAAACTGCAAGGGAGGCGACCCCCTCCACCCCTGTGGAGAATGCGAGAGCTGCAAAGATATTGCTGGCGGAAACCCAATGGACGTCTATGAAATTGATGCCGCATCCAACACCAGCGTAGACAACATTCGCGATGTTATTGAACGTGTACAATACCCTCCCGTTATTGGAAAGTACAAGGTTTTCATCATCGACGAAGTCCACATGCTTTCCACAGGAGCCTTTAACGCGCTGCTTAAAACACTGGAAGAACCTCCAGCACACGTTATCTTCATTTTTGCCACCACCGAAGTCAACAAAGTTCCACAAACCATTCTCTCACGCGTACAGCGTTTTGACTTTAAGCGCCTTACCATTGAGCAAATTGAGGAACGGCTTCGCTACATTTGCGAGAAAGAAGGCATTCACGCCACCGACGAGGCCCTGAACATTTTTGCAGAAAAGGCAGACGGCTCCATGCGTGATGGTCTCACCTACTTTGACCAGGCCTACGCCTTTACCGGAAACGAAATGACCGCCGATTCCGTGCGTTCCATTTTGGGCATTCCTCCAGTGGAATTGTTCTTTGCCCTCATTCAGGCCATAGCCACCCACGACCTTAAGGGCTGCTTTAAAATGGTAGATGAGGCCTGCAAAATCGGCATTGAGTTTACCCCCCTCCTAGACGGCTTCGGAAAGTTTATCCGTAACATGATTTACGCCCGCCTAGATGCCTTTACCGCCGATGCCCTCAACCTTTCTCAAGAAATGTTCTCCAGAATCAAGAGTGCCGCTCCGGAGTTAAAAAACGGCGACCTTCTTCGCATAGCCAAAATGCTTACCGATTTGCAAGCCAGCCTGCGTTACAGCACCAACCCCCGCCTTTTGGTAGAAACCACCTTTGCCCGCATGGCGTGGCTAGACCACCTCACCGACCTGCGAAAAGCCTTGGCGGCCATAAACGACCCATCAAAAGCCTCTGGAAATCCTGACCAAGAGGCGCTAAAAAAAAAAGTAGCGGAAGTTAGCGCCATGATAGACGCCCAGGAAGAAGTCCGGGCGTCTTACGAAGACCCCTTTGCCAGCCTGATGAGCTCTTCCGAAGCAGGCGTTTACACACGCTATGAAATTGCGGCCGCCTGGCCCACCATACTAAAAAGTTTGGCCGACGACGGAGATCTTGTATTTTCGGCAGCCTTAAGCGGCACCGTTCTAGAAACAGGCGACATGAAGGCAACCCCCTTCCCCATCCACTTGACCTATGTGGGCGATCAGGCCAAAGCCGATTCCTGGAACATAAAGCAGATTAACGACAACCCGGAATACCTGATTCGCCTTCAAGAGATTTTGGAAGACAAACTGCAAACTAAGGTGGCCTTATCGGTAAAAACCCGAGGCTACACCGCGCAGGAACTGGAAATAAGAAAAAACGCTCAAATGAGCCCCTTTGAGCGAGACTTGCAAAAAGAGCCTCATTTGTCACAGCTCCAACAACTTTTTGCCGCAGAATTGGTATATTCTGCAAAAATCAGAAAAGAGACCGTAGAGCCTTTAAACAGCGACAACGGTGAAGACAATAACGATGCATAAAAAGGAATAATTCTATGGACATGGGTAAAATGATGAGAGACCTTCAGAAGATGCAAAGCAAAATGCTGAAGGCCCAGAATGATCTTAAAGCACAGAGCTTTGATGCCGAAGCCGGTGGTGGAATGGTAAAAGTCGCCTTGAATGGACAAGGGGTACTCACCATGATAAAAATCAACCCAGAGGTTGTAGACAAAGATGACGTTGAAGCCCTGGAAGATTTGATTATGGCCGCCTTCAATGCCGCCGTGAAAAAGAAGGACGATGCCACCAAGTCTAGCATTAGCGACATTACCGGCGGCATGAAGATTCCCGGACTTATGTAATCTACATCACATTTTCGCAAAAAAGGGCAGATTTTTCCAATAGAAGGTCTGCCTTTTATCATTTAATATTGCAGTCTGTCAAAAATAATGAACACATACTCTATATAATATTGTAAAATTTTCTACATTTGGGCCGTAAATTTTATAGGAGAAGAAATGCCTAGGCAAATTGCAATTTCGGCCGCATTTGCAGCCACAATCGCCCTTGGCTTGGCCACAGAAAGTTTTGCAGGCCAAACATACACCCGCGAAGAGGCGGTCAATATAGCCATGGAAAAATCCTCGGCCATCAAGTCTGCCGAGGAAGAACTGGTTTCTGCCAACTCCAAAATCACCTCTGGCTACGGAAACGCACTTCCCACCATTGATTTGGACGCCACAGTCACCCGCATTTTCGGCCTTGATGATGTAAAAAAGAGTTCTGACGTTTCCGATGCCGCCAGCTACTACGCCTCTCAGGAAACTGCCGATGGTAACGGCGTATCACACCCTAACGCCAATGCTTTTGACACCGAGGTAATAGGCCCTGCTCTAGACGGTATATCAAACGCATTGGCAAGCCAAGGCTACCGCTGGCAGTCTAGCGTAGGCATTACCGCCACCCAGGTTCTCTATGCCCAAGGCAAGGTGGGAACCGGCATTGAAATTGCAAAAGCCTACAAGCGCCAAAAAGAGGTCAGTCTGGACAACGAAAAATCAAAGGTGCGCTACGACGTAGAAAACGCCTTTGACCAGCTCATTGTCATGGATTCTTCCGTTGCCATTCTTGAGGCCTCCATCGCACTAACCCAAAGCAACATTGATTTTGTGACCCAGTCTTACCAAAGCGGAATGGTTGGCGAACTGGATTTGATTCGAGCCAAACTCCAGCTAGACGAACTGAATTCCCAACTGGAAACCCTTCAGAAGCAGCGCGTTTTGGCCCGCAATAATTTGCTAAACACCATGGGCCTTGAATTTGACGCCGACGTTCAGTTTGAGGGCACCCTTCGCAACCCAGAAAATGAATTTACCTACCCAGACACATCCATGTCCAATGTGAAAAAGCGTCGCAAAGAGTTGGTGATGCTGGAAATTGGCGAAGAGATGCTTTCCAAAAACATAGACATCGAAGAAGGGGGCTACAAGCCCACTGTAGTTTTGGGCGGCACCATCAAGTATTCCAACAATCAAAATGAATTTTACAAATGGGATGCCCCAGATTGGGACAAGAACATTAACAAGATTGCCTTTTTAAAGGTCACCATGAATCTATTCAACGGCATGAAGACACGGGAAAGCGTAGTGCAAGCCAAATCCAGCCTCCGCAGCACCCAAATTCAGAAAGAAACTGCCGAACGGGGCTTTCGCCTAGAAATTGAATCTTGTGCCAGAACCCTAGACAACGCACAAACCCAGCTTGTGCTGAAGAAGAACTCCATTGAACTGGCCCAAAAGAACTACGACATGACCGAAGCGGCCTACAAAATCGGTCAAGAAACACAATTGAACCTTTTGAGTGCCAACATGAGCCTGCGCAACGCAAAGATGAACTACCTGAACGCAGTGCTGGATTGGAACAAAGCTTTGAACGCCTTACTAAAGGCCACAGGTGAATATTAAGAGATAAGAGGACGAAAATGAAAAACACAATCAAAACAATCGTTACCCTCGCTTGCGCAACCATGGTTCTTGCCGGCTGCGACTTGAAGAAGAAAGATGAAAACCAAAACAAGGCTACCACCATTGAACAAATTCAGGCGGAAAAAGGCAAGCCTGCCCGCGTGGTAAAAGCCGCCAACGCCAAGCTTACCGATGTGCGCAAGTTTAGCGGTTCCATCGAAGGTATACAACAAAACAAGGCCATTTCTAAAATGGGCGATCCTTTGGCAAAAATTAACGTTCAAGTGGGAAGTTCCGTTCAAAAAGACCAAGTGCTGGCCGAATACTTCTTTACTGGCGATAATACGGGCCTTCAAAAGGCTCAAGAACAGGTGAACCTGTTAGAAAAGAACTACGAACGTCTTAAAGAAGTTCAGGCCAAGGGCGGCATAAGCCAAAAAGACGTGGAAGCCATGGAAAGCCAACTAAAGATTGCTAAAATGGATTTGGAAACCGCTCGCCGTGCAAACCTGATTCTTGCACCTGCAGCAGGTGTGGTTACCGAAATGAACTGGACTGTAGGTCAGGTTCCTGGTGTCGGTGGTACATTCTGCACCATCGCCAAGTTGGAACAAGTTATTTTGAAGCTCAATGTGACCAGCCGCGATATCGGACTTTTCAAGAAGGGTGCCGCCGCCGTTGTCAACATGAACGGAGAAACAGTGAAGGGCAAAGTCACCTTGATTCCTCTAGCAGCCAACCCCACCACTCGATTCTTCCCTGTAGAAGTCACCTTCCAGAATAGCAAAAAGAAGCTTCTCCCCGGCATGTACGTTACCGCCGAACTGGATGCACGCCAAGTGAACGGCATCGTGGTTCCCTACGAAGCTGTCGTTTACGCCAACGGCCTCAACACTGTGTGGACTGTAGATGCCGAAGGCAAGGCCCGCAGAAAGATTGTGGAAGTGGGTGTGCGGACCAAGGATGATATCCAGATCACTGACGGAATTTCCGAAGGTGAAACCGTTATGGTGGAAGGCATGTCCAAAATGAACGATGGCGACAAAGTTCTCATTGTGGAATAGTGCTGGGAGATTTTAAGGAATGATTAAAGCAAGTATCTATAAACCAATCACCATGCTCATGGTCATCTTGACCATCGTGGTGTTCGGTATCTACACCTACCGCATGATGGTAGTGGATTTGATGCCGAAATTCGACGTGCCCGTGGTGACAGCCACCATCATCTATGCCGGTGCCAACCCCGAGGAAATCGAGACTACCATCGTAAAGCCTATTGAAGACCAGGTGGAACTGGTGGACGGTATTGACTATGTGCAGTCAATATGCCTTGAAAACTACGGCGTGATTGTGGCCATGTTCAACATGGGCATCAACGTGGACGTGGCTGCAAACGACGTGCGTGCCAAGGTGGAACAGGTGGCCGCAGACTTCCCCGATGCGGTGCAGGCCCCTATCATTGCCAAGGTGGATATTAACGCTTCCGCCATCATGTCCATTTCTTTTACCGGCCCCGTAAACGCAACGGAACTTCGCCAGAAGGTGGAAGACGACATTGAACCCCTCTTCACATCTGTTTCCGGTGTGGCTAGCGTAGATATTTTCGGTGGTACCACACGCCAGATTTCCATTAACGTGGATAAAGATAAAATGCTGGACCGCAATGTGGACATTCAAACATTGCTGGGCATGTACCAAATTTCCAACGTGAACAACCCGGTGGGTGAAGTAAAAGGAAAGCACAAGAACACCTCCGTGCGTACCGCCGGTAAGTTCCAGACTCTCGATGAAATCCGCGACATGGATTTGCCTACGGCTAAGGGCGTGATTAAACTTTCGGAAGTAGCCCGCGTAGTAGATACCATCGAAACCGTTTCTTCCATGTCTCGCTACAACGGCATCAACTCCGTTTCGTTGGATATCAAGAAACGCTCCGACGCCAACGTGGTGGATGTGGCCCAGGGCGTGCTCAAACGCATGCACGAAATCAACAAGACACTCCCTGAAGGTTTTGAACTGCACCTGGTGTACGACCGTTCCGAAGCCGTGAACGAATCCATCCAGAACGTGATCCAGAACATCATCATCGCTATTGTCCTTACCTCTATATTGCTGCTCCTCTTCTTGGGCAAGCTCTCCACCATGCTCATTGCAGCCCTCACCATGCCCACCTCTGTGATTGGTGCCTTTACCTTCATGTATTTTGCAGGCTTTGGCATCAACATGATGAGCCTCATGGCACTGTCTTCTGCCGTGGGCCTTTTGGTGACCAACTCCATCGTGGTGCTCGAAAACATCAACGTTAAACTGATGGAAGGTTTGGACCCCAAGGAAGCGGCCTACAAGGGCACCAGTGAAATTCTCGTGGCCATCATGGCATCTACCCTTACAAACGTCTGCGTGTTCGTGCCTATTGCCTTCATGAAATCCATCGTGGGTATTTTCTTCAAGACATACGGTATGACCATGGTGTTTGCCACCGTGGTGTCCCTCATCATGACATTTACTTTGACCCCGCTCATGGCCGCCTACCTCTTCAAAGGTAAGAAGAAAGACGAAAACGGCAACATCATCGAAGACAAGAAAGGCCTTGTGGAACGCATCACTGGCGTGTTCCCCAAGATGCTCAATGGGATACGCTTTGTCTATCTCAAGACACTCAGTTTCTGCCTTTCTATTCCAGGTGTACTTTTCCAGGTGGCAGCCCTTGTCGGAATGCTCCTCTTTGTAGCATTCATGGCCAAGAACTTCCTCACTGTTGAACTTTCGCCAAGACAAGACCAAGGCATGATGAGCATTAAGCTTGAAATGCCTGTGGGTACCAACGTCGAAACCACCGACAGCATTGCAAAGATTATCGAAAGCCGCATCAAGGATTTGCCCGACATGGAACGCTACAACGTGACCATCGGCGGAAGCAACGGCATGACCACGGTGAACCAGGCAACCATCCGTGTCAAGATGTTCAAGCGCGGTAAAGGCCGCAACCGCAGCACCGACCAGATTGTGGACTCACTGCGCCCCTATCTGGCAAACATCCCCGACGCCTACATTTCCATTAAGAGTACCTCCGCTTCCGAAATGAACAACAACTCCGCAGGAGACGTGGTGCTTGAAGTGAGCGGCCTCTACCCCGATTCTGTTCGCAAGGCTGCCGACATTTTGAAGATGCGCGTGCCCGAAAAAATTGCCGGCGTGGTTGAAGTAAAGTCCAGCTACGAAGCCGGTAAGCCCGAAATTCGCATGATTCCCAAACGCGATGCCATGGCTGACTACGGCGTAACCTTATCTACCCTTGCAGCCTACAACTACATTGCTGTTAGCGGCTACGAGGCAGGAACCTTTACCGAAAATGGTGAAGAATACGATGTGTATGTGCGCATGGAAGAAAAGGACCGCCTAAGCCACAGCGACATTGAAAACCTGCCCATGATGACTCCAAAGGGTTACGTGAACGCAAGTGAGCTCTTTGAAATCGAAGACGGCGCAGGCCCCACCCGTATTGACCGAAAGCGCAAGCGCACCCGTGTAGACGTTTCCATGAACCTGATTCCTGGCCACACCACCGGTGAAATCATGGGCAAGCTCACTGAACTCACCAAAGAAATGAAGGACGAACTCCCCGAAGGTGTTTCTTATGGATTCGGCGGTAACGCCGATATGCAAAACGACATGGTGGAGGAATTCATAGCAGCTATTCTCATGGCCATCCTTCTCACCTATATTCTGCTCATCGCTTTGCTTGAAAGCTTTGCACAGCCATTCATCATCATGACCACCATCCCCATGGGTGCCATCGGCGTGCTACTCTCGCTAGTGTTCACCGGCAAGGCCCTTTCCATGATTGCCTTTATGGCTATTGTGATGCTCATTGGTGTGGTGGTGAACAACGCCATCTTGCTCCTGGATGAAGCCAACCGACTGCTCCGAAGCGGTGCCATGGGGCGGCGTTCAGCAGTGATGACCGCAGCAAAGGAAAAGTTCCAAGCCATAGCCCTTGCCACATTCGCTTCAGTGGTGGCACAGCTCCCGCTGGCATTTGCCATGGGTGGTGACGTGGCCGCCATGACCCAGCCTATGGGTATTGCCTCTGTGGGCGGCCTTTTGGTGTCGGCAATCCTCACCATGTATCTTGTTCCCACTTTCTTCTGGCTGCCTAACGCCATCTTTGGCAAGGCTAAAAAAGCAAAAGCCAAGCTTCAATCTAGGTTTTCTGCCAAAGCTTAGCCTTTAACGAATAAGAATTTTTAAGAGCTTGCCTGTAAATAAACAGAGCAGGCTCTTTTTTTAATAATCTTTTTTGTATTTTACCCTTATGACAACATCTATTCTTTGGGGAAAGGCACACGGCGTTGCCGTAATGCCGTACAATAAAAATGGGGTAAAAAACGGACTATCTGTGGCCACCACCGATATGTACAATGAACTGCTATTTGAAAAAATTCGGGTAGAAAATCGAAAACGGGTTATACCCCATCAAAGTACCCCCATTCAAATTCGGCAACTTTTGCAAAGCCAAGCCCACCTAAGTCCAGAATCTATTTTTACCAACATGCCCAAGCAAGGTGAACAGACTTCTTCTTGGGAGTCGGAGCCAATCATCAACCTTGTAGAAGCCCTCTTTGAAACCGCTCTAAACAAAAATGCCACCGACATTCATTTGGAACCCACCTCCAATCAGTTCCGCATACGGCTCCGCATTGATGGTGAACTTTGTGACTACCAAACGCTCCCTTTGTGGCTAGCGGAGCCAGTGCTGATACGCCTAAAGATATTAGCCAATGTAGACATTACCGACCGAAGAGTGCCCCACGACGGCAGACTCAGTTACCAAGGCTTATGCCACCAAGCCAATGTACGCCTAAGCACCCTTCCCGTAAGAGGTGGAGAAAAATGTGTGCTCCGTCTTTTACCCATACTTCCCGAGGAACAAACCCTAGACGACCTTCATTTTACCCCAATGCTATTACAACAACTACGTAAAATTTTCTCCAGCCCCCAGGGTCTTCTTCTTATTACAGGGCCTACAGGTAGCGGCAAAACCACCACACTCTACGCCGGCCTTCGGGAAATTCTGCGCCACAAAATAAACGTGACCACCATCGAAGACCCTGTGGAATACGAACTATTTGGAGCAAATCAAGTACAAGTTAACGAGAAATGTGGAATAACATTTGCCGAAGCCCTTCGTTCTATTCTTCGGCAGGATCCCGACGTGATCCTCATTGGTGAAATTCGAGACAGTGAAACGGCAAACATAGCCTTGAGAGCCGCACAAACAGGCCACCTTGTACTTGCCACCCTTCACACCAATAGCGCCCAAGCCACCTTTAGCCGCCTGGAAGATTTAGGCCTCAACAAAAAATGGATACAGGAATCGCTGCTTGGCATTATGGCCCAACGACTTTTGCGCAAGCAAAATGGGGGCCGCACCGCCGTTTCGGAACTTCTTTTGCCCAACGGAAACTACACCGATGGTTCATTAAGGCAAAATGCATTAACCCTTGTAAAACAGGGAATTGTAACAGAAGACGAAGTTAATCGCGTTCTAGGGCAACCCCTATAGAAAGCCCTAATTTTTTAAGTACTCTGCTTTCAGCTATTAGCCATCAGTGGGGTTATTTCTTTGCCGGTTTCTTTTTAGCACTTGAACCAGAACTGCTTGGCAAAAAAGGCATATCCTTGGAACTGGAACTGAGGGGAGCCATCAAATTTCGTAGCGAATCCACCAAAAGGCTGTCTTTTTTGGGGAACATGTTCTGATAAATTACAGCCCGACGCTGCTGCATAAAGCGGCTTTCCCGCATATTGGGGTGGTGCTTTCCTGGGCTTGCCAGCATGGCAGCCAAATTAATGGCCTGGTCCACGCTCAGCTTGGAACAACTTTTTTTGTAGTACGCCTTGCAAGCCTCCTGGCAACCAAAAATGTCTTTACCCCACTGGGCATAGTTCAAATAAAGTTCCAGAATGCGGTCTTTGCCCAATTCATGTTCCATCAAAAGCGCATAGGCCAGTTCCTTGAACTTTCGTTCCCAAGAGCGTTCACTACTTAAAAACATATTCTTAGCCAACTGCTGGGTTAGGGTGGAGCCACCAAATTTGGTTTTTCCCGAAATTCGGTTGGCATTCAAAGCTTCTGCAATGGCATACACATCAAACCCAGGATGAAAATAAAAACCAGCATCTTCACTTGCAATAACGGCCTTGCGCAAATTAATATTAATAGAATCCAAAGGAACATAGGTATGGTGCAGCACCACATTGGGGTTAGAATCCACCAGCGCTTCCATGTACTTGCTCATTTTGGGCTGGGAATTCTTTAAACTTTCTACGCTGGAGTATAGCCCATAAGCGTACATACCCCCCTTGTACAAAGCATAGGTGGCAGCAACCGTAAAGAGCGTCGAATAAATAATGGCCACAAGAAGAATACAACGGAGTATAAAATTCAAGCTTCTGTAAGTCCACTTGACCGTTTTTCCAAAGAGGCTGTTTTTTAGCCAATTCCACTTTTCTTTTATTGTTGCCAAACGCATCGGCATTAAGATACATAAAAAAACATGAATCCTTCTATACATTTGACATATATCTGTATAAAAAAAGGTGTTTTAAATGTTTTTTACATTGGCTTTGTACCTTTTTACAATAAAAATAAGCATATTTTAAATATGAAGGCTTTACCTACATTTAAAGATCTAAAACGGATAAAGGAAGAAATTCTTGAAATTGCTTCTTATCTAACATCGACCCTTCCAGAAAAATTTACTCTCAACACCAAAGAACAGTTTCAGGCACACATCCGCTTTCTTCTCTTTCAAAAATTCGAAACAAACGCCCAATGCAAAATGCAGTCCACGCTCAAAAACATGCTAACCGAATGGGAAGACACCCGAAACAGCATTGCCGAAAGCTACCTATACCTGGTAAAGCAAATAGCCCGCAAGTACAGTCACGACAACGTAGAGCGCCAAGACTTTATTCAAGAGGGCTTTCAAGGGTTGCTTCGAGCCATTGACACCTACGAAATCGCATTCTCCGTTCCATTTGAAAGCTATTCCTACGTTTGGATACGCAAATACATGAGCCACCTGGTAGAAAACGAACTTAAGCAGTTGCCAGTGGGCCCAGAAGACACCGAACCGGTAAGCCAGGAACCAAACCCAGAAGAAGACCTGATTCGCAAACAGTTAGAGCAGTATCTGCACCAATGCGTCAATAGCCTTGCCGATGTAAAACAAGAGATTATCCAACAACATTATTTTAGCAGAGAAGAAAAAACACCTTCTTTAGAAGCCGTTGGCAGACGATGTGGGCTTTCTCGGGAAAGAACTAGACAATTAGAGAAAGAAGCCCTAAAAATGCTAAGCAAGTATCTCTAAAGTCACTCCACTTTACTTGCGACCTCCAAACCAATCATTAATGTCTTGACCATCCTTTATGGATGAGGATAAATTTTCGAGGCCAGCACCCAAGGTTATACATTGAATGCCTGCTTGTTCAAAAACGCCTTTCAAATATTCGGTAGCCCTATACCCCGCTTCATCTTTGTCTAAACAAAGCACCACATTCTTATTTTTAAATAATGGCAACCACTCCATTTTAAAAGACCGCACACCAGGAATACCAATGGCTGGTATATTCCGCCCCACAAAAGTAAGGGTGTCTATAACACCTTCACAAAGGTACACCCAACCATGTTTTTCGTTCAGCAAGCTTACATTGTAGGGGTATGGAACCAAGCCCGTCAAATTCAATTCTTTAGGAACCACAGAACTGTCTATGGCCCTGGCCTGAAAGTAAAAAGCCCTGTTCTTGGAATCCAGGTAAGGAAAAATCAGGGGGTGTTTATAATAACGCAAGTTGCCCTTGTCATTAAAGAGCCCTACATACTTAAGCACATCCAAACTATATTCTTCCTTAAGGCATCTATTTAGGCCATCGTAATCCTTTATAACACGCAAAAGCATTTTATCCCATACCGGTTTGTAAATACGCCGCTTTGCCAAATATGAAACTGCAGCGGTATCGTCTACGGGGCTTAGTTTCTTTAAAAAATTTAGGATGATTTTTTTGCGTTCTTCTTCGGGAACCAGTTCTTCCTTTGTCTGTTCTTTGCGACGAAAGACCTCTTCAAAATTTTGTGGGACTAAGCGTTTTGAACCATCTACCCGATCCCGTAAATTTTCCTTAGGAGCCAAAAAGCCATACTCATTTTGAAGCCACGCCACCGCATCCATAAAGGAGCAATTTCGCTCCAACTTCACCAGCTCTATTACATCGCCTCGCACATCGTCACAAACCCAGCAACGAAAAGTACCCCGTTCCTCAGAAATAGAAACAGAGGGCGTGCGGTCGCCATGAACATGGCGGTTTGGAAAAAAACATTTGCATTTTCCACGCACCACCTCTTTCCCCAGTGCCTTGGCCACTGCGGTTATAGAAATGGAAGCCTTAAATTGCTTGAGTTCTTCACTAGTCACACCAATAATCTATTAAATTTGAACCATGAATGTCCTTGAAAACGAAAGAATGAGTGCTCATACCTCCTTTAAAGTGGGGGGCCCAGCTCGTTATTTTGTAAAAGTCGAAAACAATGAGGATTTGACTGAGGCTTTTCGCTTTGCCAAGAGCAAAGGACTTCCCTATTTTGTACTGGGCAATGGAACAAATCTTTTGGTGGGCGACAAGGGCTACGAAGGCGTGATTATCACCCTAGGGAAGTTTTTTTCAAACGTGGAATTCACAGAAGGTGGATGGGTAAAAGTAGGGGCCGCCGCGCCGCTTTCTGCACTTGCCCGAAAGACGCTTCAAAAAGGATACTCCGGCATACACAAATTAGCAGGAATCCCCGGAACCTTAGGCGGCGCGGTGTACATGAACGCAGGAGCCTACGGTCAAGAAATTTGCCAGACATGCGTAGAGGTCGAAAG
>JABUUT010000029.1:27776-28863 GCA_021443045.1 Fibrobacteraceae bacterium | reverse complement strand
ACCGAGCCGCTGGCGGAACTGTCCGAAGGACAGCTAGGATCCATTCATTTTATTTTGAGATCAAACCTCATAACTCTAGGCGTTTACGCCGAACCTCACTACTGACAATCGACTACCGACAACAACTATAACCGAGCCGCAGGCGATAGGGGTAAATCAAAAAAAATGGACATTTTTTATTTCATTGTCCAAAATTTTGAACGAATTAACTAAATTTGTGACCATGAAGTGCAGAAAAATTATTCTTTGGGTTGCTTGTGCCCTGTTTTTTACACAAGCCCATGCCGCAGATGATGAATCGGAACAGCCTTCCTTTTCGGAACAGGTCGAACTGGTTCGGGATTACTTCCTCAACTCCTTCAACTCCGCCATGGAATCGACGGGCTCTTTGGAAAGCTGGTTTGATGTGCGTGCCGAAGGTAAGTATTCCTGCTGGGCCGAAATTGATTTTGTGCCTCCGGCAGCACCTCTGCTAGATGTATCCGAAGTGCCTTATGGCCTTAGAATTAAGTCTAAGAGCCCTCAGTACAAGGGGGCTGTGACCATTCTTGTTTTAACCCGCGACGATGTAATTTATTACGAGCGGAATTATGACAAGGGTTGCTCCGCAGCTTTTAAGGACTTGATTCACGAACTTTTCGGCAACGAAAAAGTGGTCTACTACGACCAGTCTACGCCTTGCAAAAAGAAAGCCGTCACTTGCATAAACGAGTACCACAAGGGAACACTGGGCAAGCGGAAATAAACTGTTTGTAGGTGTTTTGATAGATTTGGTATTCTGCTGTTTGCGAATAATATACTACCGGGCATTTATTCATGCTTTCGTTGCTTTCGACATTGATTCTAAAGAAGCAATTTTTTTCATCAAATTGGCAATAAGACTGTCCTTGTCGGCAAGAGCCACCTTGTTCGCCTCGATTTCAGCCTTGTTCGCTTCGATTGTTGCTTTGTTCGCTTCGATTTCAGCCTTGTTTGCTTCGATTGTTGCTTTGTTCGCTTCGATTTCAGCCTTGTTCGCCTCGATTTCAGCCTTGTTCGCCTCGATTGTCGCTGCTTGTTCCCTGAGGAGCTTTTCGGTATAGGCCTT
>JABUUT010000029.1:25393-27735 GCA_021443045.1 Fibrobacteraceae bacterium | reverse complement strand
ATTCTACTAATTTTATTTTGGAGGCAACATGCGACCAAAGGAAGCAACGGAATTCGTCCAGCAAGTTTTGGCAATAAAGTCCGAGAGCAACTTTATCGAAGTCAAGGCTGCGGCAAAGGGTTGCCCCAAAATATTCGACACCTTGTCCTCTTTTTCAAACCAGCAGAACGGCGGTTTCATTATATTCGGCATCGATGAAGAAAACGGTTTTT
This sequence comes from Fibrobacteraceae bacterium, assembly GCA_021443045.1. Classification (GTDB taxonomy): domain Bacteria; phylum Fibrobacterota; class Fibrobacteria; order Fibrobacterales; family Fibrobacteraceae; genus Fibrobacter. The sequence goes on along the minus strand of JABUUT010000029.1, from coordinate 27,523 downwards.
CGCCCTGCGGTGTGTACAATGCCCAGGACCTCCAAAAGAAAATCGCCGAGCAATGCCTGCAAATGGAGCCCCCGGTAGCACCGCTCTGTAACGTTGTAAAAATCGATGGAAAAACATTTGTCTGTGCCGAGGTTCCCGAAATCATGGATTTCCAGAAGCCCTGTTTTTACAAGGGGGCGGGCCGCCTGAGAGGATCCTACGTGAGGGTTGCCGACAGCGACAAGCTGATGAGCGAATACGAAGTATATTCCTTCGAAGCTTTCCGGCAAAAAATCGAAGATGAATTACGCACCGTTGGCCGAGCAAGTTCCAAGGAAATTTTCACAAAAGCCTACAAAAAATTTTTGCAGATGTTGAAGGTAAACAAGCCCAAGGCCGCACGTTTTGAGCCATCCACCATAGCCCAGTTGCAAGGGTTCGCCATCGCCGGCACCCCCACCATCGCAGGTTTACTCCTTTTCGCTGAATACCCTCAAGCATACCTCCCGCAACTTGGCATTGTAGCCGTAGCCATCCCCGGAAACGTCATGGGAGAAACCGATACCAAAGGGAATCGCTTTACAGCAAACAAACGAATCGAAGGGAACCTTACCGAAATGCTGGAAGATTCCATGACGTTCGTAAAGCAGAACATCCGCCAGTTTGTAAACATCAACAATTCGGGCAAACGCACCGATGCCTGGGAATACCCTCTCATCGCAATCCGCGAGGCTGTGCTCAACGCCCTGGTACACAGGGATTACAGCATCCACACCGAGAACTCCCCCATTCTTATCCGCATTTTCACGGACCGCATTGAAATCGAAAACCCCGGCGGACTTTACGGAAGAATGACCATCGACAAACTGGGACAGGCCGGAGCCGACACTCGCAACCCCTACCTGGCAAACGCGCTGGAAGTTTTGCAGCAAACCGAAAACCGCTACAGCGGCATTCCCACCATACGCAGGGCACTGGAAGATCAGGGGCTTAAACCTGCCAAATTCGAAAGCGTCCGTGGGGTTTTTCGCGTAACCTTCTACAACAGCCCCGACGAATCATCGACACTCACCGATTGCGAAAAGCGCATTCTTGAATTCTGCAAGCACCCCAGAAGCCGTAGCGAAATCGCCGAACTTTTCGGCAAAGAAAAGACCATCGCCTACATCATGGAAACCGCAGTCCACCCCTTGATTGAAAAGGGCCTGCTCAAGCAGACCATTCCCGAAAAGCCAAAGAGCAAGAATCAAAAGTATGTGACCAAGGAATAATTCGGGAAATCCAGTAAAACCATGTGGAAAAAGATGGTTTTATTAGTGATTGGTGACTGGTGGTTATAAGTGCAACTTTTTGTGTCCACTTTCCTTGACAAGTGCAAAACTATTCTTTTAATATTGAAATAATGGATTATTTTCCAATACAACATGTTGAAAAAATGGATTATTTTGATTATAAGCATTTTTTATTTCATCCATTAGCAACTAAATTACAGTTTAGTAACTTATAATTGAGGAAACCGTAGTTATGACCATATCAAACATTGCCAAAGTCGTTCAATGGGACGCATCAAAAGGTTTCGGTTTCGCAGAAGCCAATGGCATCAGGTATTTCGTCCACATCACGGCTCTCGGACATACAAGCAGGCCGCCAAAGGTCGGCGACACCATTACAGTAGAGATATTTGGTAAAAATGAAAAAGGCCCTAGGATCGAAAAAGGACATTTAGAAGGAGTTGAAATTGTGGACTATTACGCTTCAAATCGAGGCACTAAGCGCCTGGTTTATGCATCTGGATGCAAAATCTACTACACCGGGGACCACTACAGAACATTCAGCAAAATCGAGTTTTAGTGCAAGACCACCAAATTTAGTCATCACCCGTTGATAAAACGGTTCATGCAAAAAATGCCACACCCCAAAAAGAACAGCACCACGATAACAAACTGCACGGGATGTTCCTTAAATTCAAAAGTGCTCCCGCCATAAGAAAAATTACGGCGGATAACGGCACTCACCACAAAGGCGAAAAAAACAAGGGACAGCAACAGAGCCATATAGAGCAAATTTAGGAATACTTTTCTAAATTTGTTCCCCAAAAGAGGTGCTTTATGAAGGCTCAAATTTCTAAAATCGTTTTTATCGTGGCCATAT
>JABUUT010000029.1:15259-23924 GCA_021443045.1 Fibrobacteraceae bacterium | reverse complement strand
TTTAAGCAACAACTAGGTGAGCTCCAGCGTGGCGACCGCTGCGTTGTCTATATTTTGCTCGATGACAAGAGCAACCGCATTGTGGCCACCGAAAAAATTAGAGCCTTTGTAGATAAGAATGTGCGCTATTTGCATGTGGGCCAAAAGGTGGAACTGGTTGCCCAGGACATTACCCAAGAATACATCGACTGTCTTGTGGACTACCGCTACATGGGACGTTTAAAGAAAAGCCCCGATGTAGGTGAAATCTATATTGCAGACAAATTTGATGGTTTTATCCAAAATATTTCAGAAGGTGGGAAAATCGCCCTGAGCCTTACACCTGTAGGCTATAAGGGATTGTTAAAAAGCGGAGAGGATCAGATTATTCTCGAAAAAATAAAAGCCGCGGGAGGGAGCCTTCCTTATGGCGACCGCACTGACCCAGAAATCATTCGCAAGGAATTTGGAATGTCCAAGAAAAGTTTTAAAAAACTGCTGGGAACCCTATTCCGCGAAGGGAAAATCAAGATTACCGACAAGGGAATTTCTTTGTAGGGCAGTCCCTACTCTTCTGTGGCACCCACTTCGTCGGCATTCATTACACGAAGTTCAATGCGGCGGTTGGCCTTGCGTCCAGCTTCGGTATCGTTGTCGGCCTTAGGTTGGCGAGCACCATAGCCATTGGCAACCAGACGGTCGGCTTTAATACCCTTGCTAATCATGTATTCTCGAACGCTGTAGGCACGCTCCCCAGAAAGACGGTCATTCAAATCTTCACTTCCTTCAGAACTGGTGTGGCCCTGAATTTCAATTTTGGCCTTGGGGTTTCGTTTTAAACCAGCAATAGCCGCATCCAAAGTTTTTAGGGAACTGGGAACAAGTTCGGCACTGCCTGCCTTAAAAGTAACTCCAGTCAGTTCGGCACGGGTGTCGTCAAACACAACAGTAACGCCACCAGTACTTGCAGTTAAAGAAACGTAGGGCGTTTCGCCACACTCAAAGGGGCCTGTTAAACTTTCACAGAGAACCTGGTAGGAATCTTCTCTGGGGATCATAAAAGACACTTCCCCATAAGAATCGGTTGTAACCGTAATTTTGTTCTTCGGCTTTTTTACACCTACAAAAACCAGTTTCTTATGAGCGTGGGGAACATCATCGTTGTTCACGTAAGTAATGTTGAGAACTGCGTGGGTCTTGTTGGGGGCAAGTTCCTTGGCGCATGCCACAGAAGCAACAAAACCAAAAGCAAAAAGGCACACCAAAGCAATTTTAGGATTTTTCATCAAGCACTCCTAGAGTTTTCCGCCCAAAAGATAAAAAAACAATTGCAAAGTTGCTAGTAAATTCTAAATTTGCCACCGAAAACATAAAACAGGAGCACTCCATGAACTTCAATAAAATTGCAGCCGCAGTACTTGCCATGGGCATTACTGCCTTTGCAGCCAACGCTACCGACGAAATGTCCCTCAAGGGCAACGTTCAAACCCAGGTGACCAAGTCTATTGCCGACGAAGACAACAACTTTAGCAGCGGCTGGATTCGCGCCAACGTCGGTGGCCAGTACAAGAGTGAAAGTTTAGACGGTTTAATCATGCTCCGCATTTTCGCCCCTGAATTTGGAAACAAAATCAAGGATGGAGACGGCAAAACCACAGCCTACGATAAAATTTTGGCAGACCTCTATTGGGCCAACTACAAGTGGAAACTGGGCGAAAACGATGTGTTGAACCTGAAGATGGGTCGCTGGAAAACCGACTGGTCCCAGTCCACCCATTTTGGTACCTACATCGACAAATCCCTTGCCACCCGAGGCCTTTGGATGCGCGACTACAGCCACAACGCCGTGGAACTGGGCTGGAAGCATGGTCTTAGCCAGTTGAACGCCATGGTGGCTGCCAAAAACGGAACCGCCAACCAGGGTTACATCCGAATTGAAGAAGATATGAAGTTCACTTTCCCCCTAGAAGTAAAAGCCGCCTACCGCGCCAACTTCATTGACCAAATCCAGAACACCGCCTACATGACCCACCGTTTGGCCGCCTACGCCAGCTACGCATTTATTCCAAGCCTTCGTCTCTATGGCGAATTTGGCCTCACCTACACCGAAGACGAAGAAATTAACACCAATGCCGACAATTATATTGCGCAGGAACTCTCCTACATGAACGAACCCGACGTATATTATATGCCCTTCTACGTTGGTTTGGAACTGCCCGTTTCCATGGTTCCTGGCTTAAACATGATTCTCACCAACCTTTACTACGAAATGGAATATGTGAGAGACCGTGATGATATTCAGGCAGACGCTGATGAATTGGCGTGGACCGTGGCCATGGTTAAAACCATTGGCAAATCCAAGTTGCAGTTTAGCGTATATAGCGAAAAAGAAATGACCGATGTAGGCCTCGCCTTCCGCCTGACCACCACGTTCAAGTAGAGCTTAATTTAGTCCAAAGGGCATCTCCAAAAGGGATTCTCTAAAGAGACGCCTCCAAACCAAAAGCCGGGGTTCGCAACGACGAGCACCGGCTTTTTTATGGTGTAAAAAGCAAGAGGGTAAATTTACTTCATGTCCGCCACGCACCGCACATAAAGCAGCTTTTGGGCATCTGCATCCGTGCGGTCAATGGACCGGGCCTTGCTTCTAAATTCCCAGGCCCGTCCAGTGCCCCGTTTTACGGAGGTGGCGGACCAGTAGTGGCCCGTAGTGGCTTCATCACAATATTCGTCCCAATCTTTGCAGCCACCCTGACCCAAGTTTTTCCAATCCAGCTTGGACCAATCTAACTGAAAATCGCGCCATTCCCCGTCATCGGGCAAATGCCAACCCTTAGGGCACGCCTTCTTGGCATCGTTGTAGGTAAAAAAGCGACCATGCTTTTTGCAAAAAACTTGGTCTTCCAAAAAACACTGGGAAGCACTCACCAGGTTGAACTTCAAGTTAGAAGTCATCCAGGCCTTGCCATCCCGAATCATTACAGGGTATTTTTTTCCATCCCTCGGATCTGTCATCATATTGTCTTTTTGGGAAATATTCAGTTCTTCGAAAAAGTTGCGGTCGCTGATGCAGCGCACCGAAACAACCGCCCCAGCAGGAACCTTAACCAATTGAGCCTTGCTGTTCTTGGGGTCTAGCATCAATACCTTTTCAGAACCATTTACCGAAAAATAGCCCACATTCTTGTTCTTGATTTTTTTCTTTGTGTCGCCGGCCATGTAATAGCCTTTGGAAGCCCCCACAAAAGATTTTAGCGTCTTTTTATTGGATTTTCCTAAAAATTTATCCCGAGCCACAGAGACCCATTCCGCCTCGGAGGGAATTCGGGTACCTTCTGGGCAAACGCCTTCGGCAGACTTGGGCAAGTCTTTTACAAACCAGTTATAATTTCCTAGGGGGATGGTCTTGTAATTCTGGTTACTTGCTCCGCAGGCTACACAGGCCATTAAAGCAACCAGGGCCGCAACGACATACAAACGTGCACACATATTCATAACCTCTTAAACGCCACCGTGCAAAACAGCTATATGGGCTGTTTCTGGCGTTACCATGTTAAACACACAATTAATATATACTGACTTTTTCAAATAGGAGTACTACAATTAGGATATATTTGTAAAAAAATGAAAACTTAGGGTCAAAATCAGAATTCCTGAACCCATTGTAGCTGCTTGTACCCCATCAAGAGGTGCGTTTTTTTACTCGATTCATGGATTTTTAGCACTCCAAGACTAATTCCTGTGCCCATTAAGGCCCCTACCACCACATCGGTGGGGTAATGTTTGCCTGCTGCCACCCTTAAAGTGCCAACCATAGAAGCTAAAGACATGGAAGTAGCCCAAACAATGCCCCTATAAGGGGATGATGGGTAAAAAGTGGAGAAGGTTTTAGAGGCAAAAACGGCAAATGTAAAGGCAGTAGAGGCATGGCCTGAGTAAAAAGAGCCATAATTTTGCCCGTCTTCCTTTTCGGATGGGTCCACACCATTGCCCTTTGCATTGTACATATAGGGCCTTGGCCAAACCTGCAGGGTGCGCACAGCCACATTCACTCCATTCTGTATGGCCAAAGACTGGGCGAGCATCAAAGTGAGGGCTCCCAGATCCTTCCACTGTGCCTTCCCCTGGTGCATGGCGGAGCCCGCAAAAACCCAGGGAGCCACCCCAAAAACAAAGAGGTAGTTACTAGCCTTTTCGGCAGGTTCGCTGTAGCGACCAGCAAAGCCCTTGTCCCAGGGGAGCAAATCCTTCGGGTCTTTTACCTCATCTTCATTGGGAACATCCATTTGCCTGTACAAGTAGTTTCCATAAAGGCTGGTGGCAGCAGCGGCAATGGTCAGCGTTACGTCTAAGGGTAACGACAGCTGGTAGCGCTGTTCAAATAGACTCTCTTCGGCCATAGAAGGAGATACAATCCACAAAACGGCAATACACACCGCCAACAGAAGCTTTTCCATTCTATTTTTTTGCCCATTCATAGTGCTGGTCTATATAAAAAAATTATATTCATAGTCCTATGGCTAATTCTAACAATTCTCAAGAACCTATTGTTCCCGACATGGAGCTTTTTAGCGCCATTTCCGATGAAACTCGCCTAAAAATATTGATGTTGCTGGACCAGTCGGAATTTACCGTCAATGAGATTAAGGACATCCTGGATATCCACCAAAGCAATGCCAGCAGGCACTTGTCTAAGTTGTCGTCCTGCAAACTGCTAAAAGACCGTCGGGATGGCATAAAGGCCTACTACGGCCTTAGCGAGGAACTGTACCTCAGTAGCCGCATTCTTGGAATTATCCGGGAGGCCTACGAAAACCTGCCCGATAAAGAAATTTTAAAGTCCCACGCCGAAAAAATACTGGAAAGCCGTACCGACAATTCCAAAGGACAAATCCACAAGTTGAACCAGGCGGGGGGCAGCCTTAAGGCTCAAATCAATCTTTTTTCAAAGCTGATGTACCCCTACGAAAAGGCGGTAGATATAGGCTGTGGAGAAGGTGGAGACCTATCCATTATGCTTGCAGGCAGGGCCAAGAATGTGGTTTCCCTAGACAACAATCCCAAGGTGATTAGCGGCCTTCAAAAAATTCTGAAACAAAAAAACATTTCAAATGTTTCGCCCAAAGTGGCCGAAATGACCAAAACGGGGCTTCCTCCCAACTATGCCGACCTGGTGCTCATGAGCCAGGTGCTTCACCACGCCAACGACCCTAGGCTAGCCATAACGGAAGCGGTGCGCATACTAAAGCCCAAAGCGACGTTGGCCATTTTGGACCTGGCTCCCCACAACGAGGAATCCATTCGCACCACCCACGGCCACATTTGGCTTGGCTTCGACAAAAAGCAACTGGAATTTTTTATCAAAGACCTGGATTGCCAAATTGTTTCTTACGAAATTATCCCCAGCGAAAACGAGGTTGACAAAAAATTGCCCGTGGTATGCATGTTTCTTACTAAAAATTAAATGAGCCGCTTTTTTAGAGGCGTCCTTAAAAAAAATTTGTCTTTTTCAATAATTTTAGTTAAATTACCACTATCTAGAAATTTATAGCAAGGAGCTCATCTATGGGAAAACTGATTAAGTATATCGTTATTGCTGCAGTATGCATCCTCTCTGCTTGGGGCATTTACAGTTTGGTAAAAACTGGAAAGACCGATGAGAATACTGTAGACTAATGCGTGATTGGCTTTTTGGTAACCTCTAAAAATTCTTTTTTTAGGGTTGCCCTTTATTTGCAAAGGCAGTTCCACCTGCCTTTTTTGATGTTTTCCGATTTTTGCCGTTCCCTTTGGGGTATGGCTTTTTTTGTGTTCCCCTAATTTGTTAAATTCTTTTCCATGAAAATTTTTCAGAAAAAATCAGTATTCTTTGCTACCATCGCCGTAGCCTTTTTTGCCCTTCTCTTGATTATATTCAAGGAATTCGCCTTTGATTCCAACAACCTGATGCTGAACAGCGACCAGCTGAATGGTATTGGCAGTCGAATTCTACGCGCAGAAAATGTGGTGCTTACCGAATGGGACGATTCCCGACTGGGTGGTATTCCCACCATAGACGCCCTGTTTGCCGATGCCTACCACCCACTGGTTTGGGTGCAGTTCCTTACAGACCCGGCAAGGGCGGTTGGGTTTAAGTTCATACTCACTCTGTGGGTGGCATTCTGCTCGGCCATGCTGTTGGCATGGAATTTAACGGGCAACAAGTGGTGGGCTTCACTGCTTGGTTTTCTCTACGCCCTTTCCCCTGAATTTTTTTCCTACATATACGGGGGACACGATGGCAAGATGATGGTTTTTGCCATTGCGCCACTGGCCCTTTTAGCCATTCGGAAGATTGTTCGCAATGGCAGTTTGGGCTATCTTGTGGTTTTGGCACTTTCCATTACATGGATGATTCTGGGCTCCCACCTGCAGCTTACCTACCTTTTTCTGTGGGGTGCGGGTTTCTACACTCTTTATGAAATTGCATCCAATGCCCAAGGCATAGCCACTCGCGGAAAAAGATTGGGCTTGGCAGCCGTTGCTTTGGGGCTTGGCCTCGCACTGGCGTCCTTCCAACTTTTACCTCCCTACCTCTATACCACCACCCAGTCTGTTCGCGGTTCCGACGAAAAAACCAACTATGGCCACGCCGTAAGCTGGTCTTTACATCAGGAAGAAATGGCCTCCATGCTGCTCCCAGGGTTTGTGGGCGTCGATGTTTACGAGCAAGATGAAAAGACGGGTGATTTGAAGGGCAGTTCCTTTGTGAACGTGACTATGGAAGAATACCGAGGCATGGCTCAGGCTGGCAGCCAGCGTTCCCCATTCTATTGGGGTCACAACAGCTTTAAGCTTGACCACAACAATGCTGGGGCTCTGCTCACTTTTTTGGGATTTCTCTGTTTGTTTTTGCCAGGCATGCGCCGCTACGCTGCATTCTGGGGCTTGGGTGCCGTTGTAGCCCTCTCTTACGGCATGGGAGACCACTCGCCTCTATTTAAGCTTTGGTACAGCATTCTTCCTGGTGTTAAAAATTTCCGTGCTCCCGGCATGGCTTTATTCTGGTTGCCACTGCTTTTGGTAATGATGGCTGGCCCCGTGCTTAAAACGGTCACTGAAGATTTTGAAAAGAACAAGAAGCCCCTACTCCACGGCACAGCCTTGTATGCCATTTTATTAGCACTGGTGTTGGTGGCCCGCTTTGCATGGACCACATTTATTGGACCTGTGGGTCTAGTGGTTATTCTAATATACGCCATGGCTTGCCTTGGAGTGATGAGCCTGGATGATATGGGTAAAAAGCTGACGGTGGCCAATTTTGTGGACGCCTTCAAGGGAGGTTTGCCGGGAACGTCTCGAATGGCGCAAGTGAGTGTGCTCATTGGTTTTGCCCTTATTGGAGTGTTCATGATGTCGGGGCAGAATTTGCTGAACGACCCAGTGACAGCCCCGTACTTTTACCCACTTAATGAAGTGGTGATGAACGCCACCGCATCAAAGGCTGTGCCCAGTTTTATTCTTGTTTTGGTGACGATTGTTGCTGCATGGTCTATTTTAAAGTGGAAGGGCGAACTTGGTTACAAGGCGGTGGCTCTGGTTATTTTGGCTGGAATAGAACTGTTCTTTATTGATGGAGCCTTTATTCAGAATGTAAAAGCAAACGAATACTTGCAGCCCACCAATGCTGTGATTCAAGCCATCAAGGCCCCATACAAGGCCGATTCCCTAAACACTCCTCGTGTGTTGGCCATTTCTCGCAACAAGGCTCTGTCGGGAAACGCTTTTCCTCAGTATCATTTGCGAAATGCCGATGGTTTTCACGATAACGAACTTTCTAGCTATCGCAATTTCCGGGGGGGGCAAAATAATGCCAACTACTTGATGAACATCAATAATCCTGAAGCAGCCCACCCCTTCTTGGACCTCATGAATATTGGAGCCATTATCTTTGACACCCAGAGAGGAACATCCTTTATGCCCAACCCCACCGCTATGGGCGAAGCCTTTCTTTACGGTGAAGCGGTGGTGATGAACGACGATGAAGCTATTGAAACTTTGAAGAAGGGTGCTATCCGCAAACCTAAACCAGAAGCTGTAGTTGAAGATTCCTCTGCAGCCGTGGCTACGGAACTTGAGGCCCCTTCTGAAAATTCCAATGAATTTTACTACAAGGAAAAAATCATTCTAGACCAAGAACCCTCACAAGCTGGTGATGGAGGCATTCCTCAAGGATTTGCCAAACTGGTAAAGAGCCCCAAGATGGATACACAAGTATTTAGCGTGGAAAGCGACCGCAAGGGCTTTATGCTGGTTAGCGGAAACTACCACCCCTATTGGAGGGCTACTGTTAACGGCGTGGATGCCAAAGTGTATAAAGCCTTTGGAACACTACGGGCCGTAGAAATTCCCAAAGGCAAGTCTGAAGTGGTTATGGAATACCGCTCAGTGCCTTTCCACAACTGCATTAAAGTAAGTTTGGTTGCTTTAATCGCGCTAGGTGCCATTGGAGTTTTGGCCGTGGTCAAGGGATCAAAGAAAGCAAAAAGTTAGTGGCTAGCGGCTGGTTGTCAGTTATCGGTTGTCAATTATCGGTTATCAGTTGTCGGTTATCGGTTATCAGTAATTAGTATTTATATGGACATTCTACTGGATCCTTCACGGCGAATGCCGTTCAGGATGACAAGAACTTGTGCAAAAACAAATA
>JABUUT010000029.1:12239-13375 GCA_021443045.1 Fibrobacteraceae bacterium | reverse complement strand
TCCGACACCTGTCGATAAATAACATAAACTGGGGAGGAATTGTTGTACGCCGACAGGGCAAAGGAACCGGCAATCGTCATTGAAAGGGGGCTAGCAAGCCCATCGTCATTTTCCAGAAAGAACTTGGTAGCGGTGCTAGGCGTTGATAATGTCTGTTTTTTTCCGTTCTCATCAATGGAGTTCTGCACCGCGACGGTGTTAAATCAAAAAAAATGGAAGATTAGATGTATTTCGGGAAAAAGTTATAACCCCACAACATCCGGTAGACAATAAATATCTAATCGATTCACATCCTTGTGGGAGGCTAGGCAGTTTACCACCTCTTTAGTGTTCTTTTAAACCACTATATAATTGTCAATATGGGCATTTTCACCACCGCAGATTTCCACAATTTCCTTGCAATGTTCCATAGAAATATCATTCCAACATGAAGTATTCATCTCAATACTCTGCAAGGTATCATTTACTATGTAACATTCCTCCCCAAAGAGAGCGCAAACCACACACTCTTCATCATCCCTGCGTCTATTTACATACTGAACTTCCAGTTTCGTGGTATCATCGGCGGTAAATGAATTGAAGAATCCATAGAGCAGGGAATCCAGCAACTTCTTTCGCACGTCATTTTCGGATGTAAAAAGATTATAGTCTAGTTTATCATTAATCCGTGAACCGGTATTCATAACCCTATTTACACCAAATTGTTTTAGAAGGTCCGTTTCCTTACTGTTCATTGTGCTTTCCTTCACAATCCAAAAGCGGCCTGCTTTTTGAATTGCAGAGGTGTCATCATCGTACCTTCTCACTATGGTTTCTTTGCCACGGGATTTCCATATTATGGAATCAGCTTTCGCGGCAGGCACGCTGCTGGAGGAATATGTATATTTTGCTAAACTCGAGGAAATTTTTTCAATCGATGATGACAATACCAAACTCGACGACACGCCCTCAGAACTAGACAAAGGAACTTCAATACTTGAAGAACTCTCCAAGATTTCTTGAATAGAAGAAGATTGCGGATTACTAGGTTCATTGACGCCAACCGAATCATCGTCATCGCCGCAGGCTACAAACCAAGCCGCCATAAAGAGCGCAACCCCAAGGAACATCTTTTTACTCATGTTTCACCTCGCCTT
>JABUUT010000029.1:2116-12176 GCA_021443045.1 Fibrobacteraceae bacterium | reverse complement strand
TCCGACACCTGTCGATAAATAACATAAACTGGGGAGGAATTGTTGTACGCCGACAGGGCGAAGGAACCGGCAATCGTCATGGAAAGGGGGCCAGCAAGCCCATCGTCATTTTCCAAGAAGAACTTGGTAGCGGTGCTAGGCGTTGACAAAGTCTGTTTTTTTCCGTTCTCATCAATGTAGTCCTGCACCACGACAGTGTTAAAATTCGACTTAAACAAAGTGGTGCAAGCGGGGTCCTGCCCCAGGTAAAAGAACATGGCATTGGTTTGAGGGCCTACATCCACCCCCAACTTACAGATGAACCCCACCTCGGTACATATCTTAGGCTGGTCCCCCTCGGCAGATTTGTAGCATTGTTCTTCTGCCAAGGCAGCAACTGCAAGAATAATCATAAGGATGACAATTTTTTTCATTTTCGCTATTTTCCTTTTTTATTGAGAAATTCCAAAGAGCATGGTATATGGAATGGCTTCGATTCTGTCTACGCTAAAGCCATAACCAACATTTTCATCATTGTCGCTTTCCAGCGTTACAAACAACTTTCTTGAATCTACACGGATTCGTTTTCCAGCAAGTGCACTTTGCGTGTAGGTACCCAAAATGTTTCCTTCCCCATCCACCAACTGAATGTAATCCCCTGCACCCACAAAGGTCCGTTTTGAGAAGGTGACGTAATTTGCCATGTTGTTTCCAAAGTCATATTCGCAACTAAGAGAACTTTGGGGCCTGTAGGGATGGGTAATTTCACAACCCACATTCGCTCCGTTTTCGTTCAAGTACAAGTCACTGGCAATGGATGCTATTTGCGCATTTTCATCGGCACTATTACCCTTCTCCAACATACGACCACGAACCACCACAATCCAGGCACCCTGTTGCGGCAAATCCACATCCACCACCTCCACATTGTTCAGGTGGTCAAAACAGGACTCATCCAATTCGATTCCATTTTTACACCCCTTGTAAGCCGGGCGTCTGGCATCGGATTCAGTAATATTCTCGGTGCCGTCAGTGCAATGATCTTGGATTACACCATTGATGTCAATATGCTCCGTAGAAAGGGGATCCAGCTTCCAGGGGTAATGGTATACCCCATTTGGCCCAATCAGGTACATGTCCAAATCGTTTTGAAGCAATTTGTCGTCGGAAACGGAATTACCATTTGCGTCTCCTGGATAATCATCCCAGGCAAGGCTTACCCGAAGGCGGCTCATCGGATTTTTCACGTTAATGGTCCACCGTTTTTCCATGTTCTGGGCAATTTCGAATTCCCTGAACAATCCAAATTGCTTTTTGCGGGAATCATACAAATTAAACATGTTAAGGGATTTTTCAGCATTGAGAGAACCCCAGCCAGTAACAAAATCCGGCCCTTCGCCATAAACAACATGAATTACTTTATTCGAAGTTAAAAAAACATCTTGCTGCACAGACCTCTGAAATCCAATGTTGTCCACCATGTCATCCGCAGTATGAATCAGTATCACCTTTGATGTAGAGTTCCTGAGGGAGTGGGTATAGGTTTCATCCCCCATTTTTTTCATATAGGCCTGGTTCATCAAGGCCGCAACGCCACTTACATAGGGAGCCGCCATGGAAGTACCGTCCATTTCTTCGTAGCATGTTCCGCCACTAGTTTTATCGCAGGGGACACTCGATACAATACCGACATCCATCATGTTAAAGTCCAACCTAAAGAATTTGGACAAAATATCGCCTTGATTCCAATTAAATTCTATCGAGAAATACTCATCGTTTATCTGGGATATGTCTTTTTCATATTCCTCCAAAACAAAGGATTTAGGTAAGGCGTAAAATTCGTCTCCACTGGCTAGATAAACCTTGCCCTTAAACAAGGACGAGTACATTTTTCTTGTTTGACTCGTCAGCCGCAAGCGAATCACAATCCTGTCACCATTTTTTACATAAAACGGGTTCTCAGCAAAAGTTTTATAAGGCCAATTGACGTAGTTTTCGACAGCACCCGTATTAACCCATTTAAGGGAAAGCCCTTTGCTTGCGTCAGGGTCATATTCCGTTGTTAAACTTGATGCAAGGGACTCTCCAAACGAACTCGCAAATTTTTCATTTGTCCCAAAATCAAGTTCCACATGGGGAGTTGCTTCGTCCTTATGATAAATTTTTACATAATCTAGATAAGCCTCAAAAGGTGCTTCCGGAGAAAAGGAAGCCTGGTATCCGGACCCGGGAGCCATTATGTCCGGCTTGATGCGACCATCCCACGTAGGACCATAGCTGGAACTTGTATGGGGAATTTTTGTTCTACTTGCGTAATTGCCAACCACAATGCCGTTTTTTGTGTCAAAAGCTATTGTATGATAGCCCATTCCCTTTTTACAAGAATCAATTTTAGCAACAGTCGTATCGTAAAAGCCTCTCGCATAGTTGCCGGCAGCAACAACATAGGTCTTTGGTCTTGTATCCTCTGTATTATTTTTCCAATTTTCAAAAATAAATTGTTCAACATTCTCTCGATCATAGCCATCGCTATGTGTATGAGAATGATTAACCACATGCCCTCTCTGGTCACCCACACCAATACCCTTTGAGTAAAACTTTACTTTAGGAGCCACACCTCTATACTCATGATCTGGCGAGCCGTTGCCATTACCGCCTATTATGCCAGCAACATGGGTCGCATGGGAAAAGGTACTGGACGATTCACCGTTTTCCACCTGAGTTGTTCCATTAAAGGCCTTTCTCGGATGTTTCACACCATTTTCATCCCATTCATTGAAGCCGTCATGGTCAAAAAAGATGCCCGTATCGTATACCCCTACAACAATGTTTTCACCCGTGTATTGCAAGCCCTCAAGCCATTGGGTGGTCACATTCTCGTTGAATCCTGTAAAGTCAATTTTCCATTCATCCAATTGAACATTTTCAAGATTTATCGCCCTGCGGCCAGTGTTATTCGAAACTTCCTCTTGACGAATCACATTCAAACCGTCAACATCCTTATGGGTTGCCAAACAGCTTATGGTTTTCCTGGAGTTGTACGACCATACCGAATAATTGTCTATAACAGCATCTTCACCGCCGCAACTATCCACAATGGCTTTGCAACGCTCCATGGAAACGTCGTCCCAGCATGAAGTCGTCATTTCAATCTTTTGCAAATTCACAATTTCTGTACGGCATGTGTTCCTGGAGTCACAAACCATGCGTTCTTCATACCAGTCGTCAGGCTTATACTGGACTTCTATTTTTGAGGTATCGTCGGCAGTGAACGAATTGTAGAATCCATAAAGCAGGGAATCCAGCACCTTCTTTTTCACATCCTTCCCTGACTTTAACAGAATGGCACTCTTTTCGCCATAAGAATCAACCGAAAGTTTTTCTAAGCCTATTCGCTTCAAAAGGTCCGTTTCTTTCTTGTTCATGGTGCAATTCTTTATCAGCCAAAAGCGCCCTGCCTTCTGGACCATTGAAGTATCCCCATCATACTTATGCACAATCGTATTTAATCCCCGATTAGTCCACAACACAGCATCGGCATTCGATTTTTTCGTCACAGGGTCTTTACCCCAAAGGATATTCCTCGCCCCATCATATACCGCCATTAAATAATTGTTTTCTTTTACGGCACCCTTCTTTTGATAAGACCAGTCACGGCTACAATTCCAACGGGACCAATCTTTTCTGTATACCCGGAAGTTCACATTCACGGATTTTCCGCCATTGAGGGGTTCATTCATCTTTATTTTCAAGATGGTATATTTGCCTACAGACGAAACATTCAGGGATGCTTTCTTCGAAGAATAGTCTATAGTCCCCGTCAGCATGGAGTCCACCGGGATATATCCTGCATTAACCTCCGAACACGAAGCATCCGTGCGACCTTCGCAATACTGCATCAAGGAATTTTCTGCAAAATAGCGTATTTCTGGATTATTAATCGGCTCCGAAGACAAATTCTTAAGGCTAATCCTGTACTCCACCCAGTTCCATTCGGTACGGTGGCGTTCGCTCTGCAAGGACACCTTCAAGGGTTCGCCCCCATATATCACAGCAGGAACGATGACGCACAAAAATATAATCAGCTTCTTGAAACAATTCATAATTGCAACTTAATGAATAAAATAATTTGTCTAAAACTCGAACAACCAAAGTTCCGAATTTACATTTGACAAGCAAAGATAATAAAGAAAATTTCAACAAGATATACTTTGTATGTAATCTTTTTTTTTTACAAAATAAATTGTTTGAAAATTCAATTCATTTATCTATATTTATGGATTTATATACACTCGAAAAGAATTAATTTCGCCAAATAAAATAATTTCAGGCTTGTTGAACTAGTGCAAAGAATTGTTGTGCAAAGCGTAAAAATATTCTAGTGTGCTAAATGAGAGGTGACAAGGCCAAACAGTCACACTTTTAATATAGAATGACAATTTTTCAACAAATACCAATTATGTCATTCCGAACGCAGTGAGGAATCCAGAAAAAACTTCTTGTGGAAGAACTGTTTTAACCAACGAACTTTCGATAATCAAGCAACTTGAGGCTATACACGGCGGTGCCTTTGCTTATGCTGCGCACGCCGGTGGCGTATCCGAAAATTTTTCGCAGGGGAATTTCCGCCTTTAAAAAATGAGTGCGGCCGTCGCCGCCAATTTCTTTTACTTTGCCGCCACGGGCCTGAATGTCATCGGTAACGAGGCCTGCAAATGTCACGGGGCACTCCAGGGAAAGTTCCATATAAGGTTCCAAGAGGTAAACGTCAGCAGGCTTGATGAGTTTTGTAACTGCATCGGCACAAGCCTTCTTGATCATCTGGGGAATCACATCAGCTGTCCACTCGAAAGAAATCACCTCAAAGCGAACACCCACCAGGGGACCCTTTCCAAGCACCCCCACCTCGGTAGATTCCAAAAGGGCGGAGCGCACTCCCGCCAAAATTTCCCGGGGTGCATTTTCCAGGAATTCCGCAGAAAGTCGGATGTCGTGAGCTTCACTTTCCAATGGCTCTGCAGAAAGACAAATTGAAATTTTATGTGGGCCAGCTTGAAAACTATTTTCTACAGCGTTCAATTTTTTTCCGAGTCGCTCCTGCCACTGCACTTCTGGAGAGCCGGCCCGCACACTACAATCAAACTCACGCTTTAGGCGAGCCAAAAGAACCTCCAGTTGCACCTCGCCTACCGTAAGCAAATGCCAATAGCCGCCCTCTTCGTTGTAAACCACCTTAAAAGAAGGGTCCATACGGCTAAGAACAGAAAGGCTCTGTTTCACATGGTTAAAATCTTCCGATGAAATACATTCCACTCGGGTTTGCAGCAAAGGCTTATACTGTGAAGAAATATCCTCAGCACCATTTTCAGCCTGAAACACGGAGCCATCTGTTAAAATAACCTGCCCAAGTTCCATATTCAAGGGAGCCGCCATGGCATAAATGTCCCCAGAGCGTATTTCCGTTACAGGAACAAGTAGGTTGGCTTTAAGCCTAGAAAATTCAAAACCTGCCGGCCATTTTTTTCTATCTAGATTAACATGACTGCGAAACAGGGAAATTTCCCCCACCCCTCTAAAATGACGCAATCGAATAATTTGTCCTAAAGCAGGTATTTTCCTTGCAGAAAAATCAGGGGTTGGCGGTAAAAAAAAGGAGAGAGCCGTAATTAGGCTACGCACCCCAAAACCCTCCATAGCCGAGCCAGCGTAGCACAAAGCGTATTCATCACTTTCAGCCAATTTTTTTAGGCCCTGTAAAAGTATTCTGGGAGGCACCGGTTTATTATCCATAGCCAAAGAAAGCACATCGTCATCAAAATGGGCTGCAAAATCGACAGCTTCTTTATACAGCTTATCTATTCCACTAGAGTCGCCTAACGGCTCCACAGTTTCTTCATCATTTTCATCGTGGGTCAAACGACTTTTACTCAACACATCCAGCACCGATTCCAATTTGCCTTTTTTATATTCAGGAACCGTCATAAGCACAGGGCGCACGCCTAAAATTTCTTCTATGTTTATAAGGGTTTCGTCCAGGGAATAATCCGTATTATCTAGTTTATTAATAAAAATAAGGGTGCGTATTCCCCGTTCCTGCAATTTTTTAAAAGCCGTCACCGTCTGGGTTTCAACACCACTGGCCGCACTAACCACCAACACAGCACCTTCCACTGCCGACAAAGCCATATCCACTTCGGCTCCAAAATCAATGTGGCCCGGAGTATCAATAAAATTGAACCAAACATTTTTCCATTCGAAATGGGCCACGCCGCTTTCTATGGTAATGCCCCGTTCTTTTTCTTCGGGCATGTAATCCATGGTGGCTAAACCTTCTTCCACTTTACCTGGGCGACGCACTTCTCCAGTAGTAAAAAGAATGCGTTCCGAGAGGGTTGTTTTTCCGGCATCCACATGAGCAAGAATCGCAATATTTCTAATGGTTTGCATATTCATTTTCCATAATCATAAAGGTACAGTGTAGATTCTTCTTTTGTCAGAAGTTCTGGCTTTATACGCCAGGTATTTTTTGTTCCTAAACGATATTCCACCTCTAATTCGTATTCACCTTCATCTTGCAGAATTTCGGCGGGCACGCTCCAGAAATTTTCGGCTCCTTTGTCCATTTGAAGAACCGTCTCTTTAAAGTTTTCCATTCGAATCATCTTTATTTGTCGCACCCCATCGGGTGGGTTACGCACATGAATGATGCTCCAATATTTGCTTGCACCTTCTTTAACCCAAATAGAAGTGGAATCACCATACACACTAGCAATTCCCTCACAACTGATAAATTCCCACTCCCCTTCGTATCGGCCAACCAAGTTTCCCATAATATCATAAGCGGGAGCTCCCCCTAAATCAATGCCGCAACTTTCATCAGGGCATTTATCTGTAATTCGCACCACCGTGGTTTTGTATCCTGTAGGAGTTTTGGCTTTAACCCGAGCACAGCTTCCACAAGCAAGCCCCCCTTGCCAAGGGCCTTTATTATCGCCAGACGAAACATTCACATGTATAGCCGCATAGTAGCGAATATTAGTTTGTCCATAATTACAAGCACCCCCTAGGCTAGTCTCTTTAGTCGTAACAGACCCATAGGTAGTCACAGAACCTTTACCACCATTATTTAATACAATAGGGTTGGATGGGGTAAAAGAGTCGCAGTTTGTACAAATTCCGTCATCTACATTAATACCGCTCAGAACCGTGCTATCGACTTCATCAGAATTTTCAGAAGAAGACGAATTAGAACACGCTCCCAAAAGAGCAAAAATAGACAGTCCAAAAATGAGAAAAAAAAAGTTTTTCACATTTTTAATATAGATATTTACAAGGATTTCTTAACTTGAATGGCCTGCAGATTCCATGTATATTGCTAAATAGTCTATAATGCCGGAGTCTGCCCCCTTTACAGGAACATAACGCAACACATTATTGGAGCTATCAAGAATAATGGCAAGACCAGCCAAATAGTTTATCCAATGATAATCCTCGTGATACTTGAGAGCCACTTTTCCTTGCGAGCCAAATACAGCCAAAGGCATTACAAGTATATCGTGAGACACCAAAATGTTCACCCGATTCCATTTTGGCATATTTTTTACCACAATGTTTTGTACAAATTCCTCCGCTCTAGAATTCAGGTCATAAAATATATGGGAGTAATCTTCACCATAGGCCCACCGAGACATCAGTTCCACCGAAGACCCTCGTAAGCCAAGGTTGGAGGCATGTATAGCCAAGGAATCGGCAGATGTTTTTAAAAACCAGTTTCCAGCAAGGTCATAGAGTGTAGTTAATTTGGGAGCACTTTTTTCTCCACGGCCCTCCGAAATATAATTGGCCGTCTCATTTGTTCGTACAAAATTGGAGGTTGCGTAAAAAAAAGGCTCATTCTCCACTTGATTTTCAGAACCGTTCAACTTTAGGGAGGCTCCCAGATTTTTAGCCATTTCAATACCGTTTGCAGTAAGTTCAGTTTCTAGAGTTACAGCGTCTTCACGTTCTGAATGGCGTATAATAAAAACCACTTTTTCTTCTGAATCTAAACTTTTATAGACATTTTCCATGGTTGCAAACCCATGAGCGTCGAGACTCACGGCAGCACTCGCTTGCACAGAAGATTCTACATATTCCGAAGATGACAGATGTTCCGATGACGAGACATATTCTAGGGACGATTCCGATGACATAGGAACATCTATGGTCGAAGACATGTTATCAATCACCGCAAAAGAATATTTTTCATCCAACGACATGGGAACTTGGCTTATTTCCGAGGAATAGGAACTTGTTTCAAAGGCAGCAGCCGCCGATGATAATAAATTTCTAGAAAATGAACTTTCAGCATCAAAGCCCATCATCGGGTTTTTATTTTTTGAAGGTTCCTCATTACCACATGCAATAAGGCAAAAAAGCGCAAAAACAAATGCGCTATACATTTTTATTTTCATATTCTAACCCCATCAATGTATTTTTAACAACCTTACACCAATAAGGCTAATTTATCTTAACTTAATCTGATGGGTAAGAATTTTACACGAATAATTATGAAATTTTTTTTTACCAATCCTTTAAGGGTCTAGCCTGGCCTCGAATTGGTTTCCAGGGTTTTCGCTCCCCATTCTGTTCATCAAAGTCCTTTAAAAGCTGGCTAGCTTCTTCGGCGCTCATTTGACCAAGGGGTACTTCCTGAGTTTGTTCCTCTTCACCTTGACTGTCGCTAGAGTTTTCAGGCTGTTCTGGCTGAGGTTCAGGAGCGTTTTCCCCTTGAGAATCGGAGGACTGCCCATTGGAATCAGAAGACTGTTCGCCCTGATCTTGGGTCTGATCTTGATTCTGACCTTCGCCGGAACTGGATGAATTACCGTCTTGATTTTGTTGATTGTCCTGACTCTGGTTATCCTTATCCTGATTCTGGTCGTCTTGGTTGTTCTGGTCCTGGTTTTCTTTATTTTTGTCTTGATTATTTTGGGGGTCGTTCTTCTTATTTTCGTTTTTCTGCTGATCCTTGGCTTCGCGAATGCGGTCTAGGAGCATTTGAAGTTTTTGGTCATTGGGGTAATAGCCAAGGCCTTCATTGCAAGTAATTTCAGCCGTTGGAAGCCTATTCTGAATATACTGGAATGCAGCGTCACTGTAGTAGGCACTTGCCGATTTTGGAGCCGCAAAGGCCGTAACAGACATTAGGCCAAGCACAAGGATAAGATTTCTCATGAAACACTTGTGTCTAAACATTAGATGACCTCCAAATCGTTATCGGTATTGCTGGCATCAATATTTGCCTTGGGTTTGCGGCCTGCCTTTATTTCAATAACATCATCAATGCGCTGCACATAAGCATTGAGCTGTCCCGCAGTTTCGTCTTCGGCAATAGTTTGTTCCAAGAGAGACTTGGCTTCGGCATATTTTCCCTCTTTACTCAGCTGAAGGGCTCTCGCCAAAGACTCCTTGGCACGTTCACTTAGGGGAGGTTGCTTTTGATCATTGTTTTCATCTTGATTTTGGTCTTTGTTCTCTTTTTGCTTATCCAATTCTTCTTTAAGTTTTCGGCTTACAATTTCCACATTTTTCTTTGCATTTTCAAACTGGTTGTCCATGTCAATAGCCTTTTTTAAATAAGCCACCGACTGGCGCCATGCCTCTATGCGAGCAGAAGGCTCTGAAGATTTCTCTCCCGTTCTAAAGTAGGTGTTGGCCAAATTGTAAGCGGCTTTGGAAGATAATTTTTTATCTGGCATACGGAGGGCACTTTCCAGTTCCTTTTTAGCTTCTTCGTAATTGCCTAGTTTATATTGGCATGTTCCGATATTATAGAATAACAAAGGATTTGCCGGTTCCGCTTCTCGAGCTTCCATGTATTTTTTCAAGGCTCCTTCGTAGTCACCAACAGCAAACAACTTATTTCCGTCGTTAATAGGACGGGCATTGACCGTCACAACAAAAGCAAGCAATAAAAATAAAGCAAAACGCATTAAAATCTCCTAAAAACAGGCCTTTACCCATTTTCATGTGCAATATACAAAAAGGCGAGTGTAGCGGGCAAGCTTGCTTGCACATTACCGAGCCGCATGTATATGCC
>JABUUT010000029.1:0-1087 GCA_021443045.1 Fibrobacteraceae bacterium | reverse complement strand
AAGGCCTATACCGAAAAGCTCCTCAGGGAACAAGCAGCGACAATCGAGGCGAACAAGGCTGAAATCGAGGCGAACAAGGCTGAAATCGAAGCGAACAAAGCAACAATCGAAGCAAACAAGGCTGAAATCGAAGCGAACAAAGCAACAATCGAAGCGAACAAGGCTGAAATCGAGGCGAACAAGGTGGCTCTTGCCGACAAGGACAGTCTTATTGCCAATTTGATGAAAAAAATTGCTTCTTTAGAATCAATGTCGAAAGCAACGAAAGCATGAATAAATGCCCGGTAGTATATTATTCGCAAACAGCAGAATACCAAATCTATCAAAACACCTACAAACAGTTTATTTCCGCTTGCCCAGTGTTCCCTTGTGGTACTCGTTTATGCAAGTGACGGCTTTCTTTTTGCAAGGCGTAGACTGGTCGTAGTAGACCACTTTTTCGTTGCCGAAAAGTTCGTGAATCAAGTCCTTAAAAGCTGCGGAGCAACCCTTGTCATAATTCCGCTCGTAATAAATTACATCGTCGCGGGTTAAAACAAGAATGGTCACAGCCCCCTTGTACTGAGGGCTCTTAGACTTAATTCTAAGGCCATAAGGCACTTCGGATACATCTAGCAGAGGTGCTGCCGGAGGCACAAAATCAATTTCGGCCCAGCAGGAATACTTACCTTCGGCACGCACATCAAACCAGCTTTCCAAAGAGCCCGTCGATTCCATGGCGGAGTTGAAGGAGTTGAGGAAGTAATCCCGAACCAGTTCGACCTGTTCCGAAAAGGAAGGCTGTTCCGATTCATCATCTGCGGCATGGGCTTGTGTAAAAAACAGGGCACAAGCAACCCAAAGAATAATTTTTCTGCACTTCATGGTCACAAATTTAGTTAATTCGTTCAAAATTTTGGACAATGAAATAAAAAATGTCCATTTTTTTTGATTTACCCCTATCGCCTGCGGCTCGGTTATAGTTGTTGTCGGTAGTCGATTGTCAGTAGTGAGGTTCGGCGTAAACGCCTAGAGTTATGAGGTTTGATCTCAAAATAAAATGAATGGATCCTAGCTGTCCTTCGGACAGTTCCGCCAGCGGCTCGGT
>JABUUT010000028.1:4482-26935 GCA_021443045.1 Fibrobacteraceae bacterium | reverse complement strand
AACTTTAATGCTTTCGTAGTACATTGTAAAACTCCTATTTTATTTACGGGCTACAAGATAGATTATATTTTCCTGAAGGAGTAGGGTTAAAATTAAAAAGGCGTAAAAAGCCCTCTATTCTACGCATATTTTGCGTAATTAATCAAATTTTTTGTTTTATTTCCCTATTTCAAGAGATTTATTTTCTATAGAGCAACCCCTTTTTTCAAACTTTACAAATTTAATCAGCCCATTTTTAAGGCAACCCGAACAAAGCAGCCCTTTCTACCAAGTCACATTTAACGCATATTTTGCGTAGTTTAAAGTCACAGAATTTCATCCTTACACGGTTTTTTACCTCTTTTTTACCTTTTACTCATGGGCAAAATCTATATTAAGCCTCGGATGTGACTGGGTACTGGAGACTCTATGAGAAAAAATATTGCACTGACCTGCGCCCTCTTTGCCTTTGGCCTTGCCCAAGGAGCCGAAATTTTTTACAACCACGTTGGCTACGACAGCCAATTTCCAAAAACCATCATCGTCAAAAGCGATGCCGACCTTTCGGGTGCCGACTTCCAAATTTTACAGGGAGGAAACCCCGTTTTTACAGGGAAACTGAGCAAAGGGCAGAATCCCGACAACTGGGCTCAACAAAAATTCTTTGTAGCCGACTTTTCCGACCTTGATGCCAGCGGAGATTTTACATTCAAAGTCACCGAAAACGGAAACCCCGTAACCACCGAAGCCTTCAAGGTTGTGGAAAATAATTTAGCCACCAACGTTCTCCCCTCTGTGCTTCAGTACTTTAAAGACGACCGTGCCACCAAAAGCAACATTTGGGAAGCCGACGGAAAAGTTAAGTTGTATGAGTCACAAACTACAGTTAACGTTCAGGGGGGCTGGTACGACGCTTCTGGCGACGCCAGCAAGTACCTTTCCCACCTCTCCTACGCCAACTACCTTAACCCCCAACAAATTCCCCTAACCACCTGGGGCTTGGCCTTTACAGCCGAAAAGCTGAGCACAAACAGCACGCTGCAAACGCCGCTAAAAGAAGAAGCCGTATGGGGAGCTGACTTTTTGCTTCGCATGCTAAGCCCAGAGGGCTACTTTTACATGACCGTATTTGACGGCTGGGGACGCATAGGCGAACCTCGTGAAATTTGCGCCTTCAGCACCGAAGATGGCAAAAAGTCCACCGATTACCAAGCCGCATTCCGCGAAGGGGGCGGTATGGCCATTGCAGCCCTGGCATTGGCTTCCACACTTAACGTTAAGGGAGACTCCTCCAACGCCCAGTACTTGGAAGGAGCCAAGCGGGGTTTTGCCCACCTGCAAACAAAGCAGGGTATTGGAAAAACCTGCGCCTACTGCGACAACCAAAAAGAAAACATCATTGACGACTACACCGCCTTAATGGCCACCACCGAACTGTACCGGGCCACCAAAGACGAAACCTACATTGCAGAAGCCCGCAAGAGAGCACAACACCTCATTGGTCGTCTGGACACTGCCAAGGGTTTCTTCTTCTCGGACGACGAAAAGACACGGCCCTTCTGGCACGCCAGCGATGCCGGGCTTCCTTTGGTGGCATTGGTGCGCTACCTGGAAGCAGAACCCACCGCCGAAGAAAACAAGAAGGTGATTGAAGGAGTAAAAAAACATTTGGACTGGATGATTTCTGTAACCAACGAAGTGGAAAATCCCTTTGGTTACGCCAGGCAAACCTACAAGACAGAGGGAAACATAAAGAACGGATTTTTTATACCCCACGACAACGAATCGGGTTACTGGTGGCAAGGTGAAAACGCCCGTTTAGGCTCCCTTTCTGCAGCAGCCTTTTACGCCTCCCACGCCTTAGATTACGCCGACTCCGCCAAAGCATACAGCTACGCCGTAAACCAAATGGACTGGATTACCGGCAAGAACCCCTACAATGTTTGCTTTATGTACGGCTTTGGTAAAAACAACCCCGAAAAGTACGATGGCCAAGCCCTTTCTCTAACATTAAAGGGCGGCATCGCAAACGGCATTACCGGTCTACAAAACAACGGCAGCGGAATCGTGTGGAACGATGTGGCCGCCATCGGAAAAGCGGAGGAACCTTGGAACAACTGGCGATGGATTGAGCAGTGGCTTCCTCACTCCACATGGTACATGCTGGCTTTGGCAGCCCGCTACGACGATGTTCGTGAAAAACCCGCACAAGAAATTATTCCTGTGGAGCCTCCAAAAGATTCTGGCAACGGCGACAATGGGGGAAACGGCGATGCCATTAAAACCATAGCTTACGCCCAATCAAATATTCAACTTCAAGGCCACACCTTGGTAGTATCCATTGCCGGAGTTTCTAGCCAAAGCCTTTCCATTATCGACTTAAAGGGAAACATCATTTACAATAGAAAAGCCAAATTGGGCACCACAAAAGTCACATTAAATCATGTGCCTAACGGTGTGTATCTAGTAAAAGTAGGAAACATTTCCCGAAAAATACTGATAAAGTAAAATTTTCGTCGAGGCAAAAGCCTCGACATTTTTTATAGTTCAAAAATAATTGCTAAAAATGGGGCCACAAAGAATTCGGCTTCTGGTTTTCGTATATCACTTGAACCCATTGGGCATACCAAAAACTATGGCCCATGTACATTTCATCCACAGCAAAAGGTGGGGCAAAATCAAAACTAATTCCACTAGGCAAAATTTTTTCTACTGCGTTTTTGCTTTCCTCAATTTCAACTTTTACCCCATTCACAAAAAGCTCTACCCAAGCCCCCCGACGCTGAAAAGCCACATGGGTCCACTCCCCTTTTTTAACCAAACCCTTTCCACCGCTAAACTCATGGATACTGAAAACTGAATCTGCAATTTCATTGCAGCTAAACACAAAGCCCTTGCTGGAATCATAGAAAAACTCGTAACTATCGGTTTCAGAAAATAATTGGGAAGTAGAAGACAAGTCCTCTAAACGCACCCACATTCCAAAGCTAATGGAATCTACTGAGGCATGCATTTTTTGACAATCATCCCCATAGACCATTTGCAGAGCCCCCGATTCATAGGCCTTGCCAACAACCCCATCTATCGTGGTGTAAGAGCCTTTGAGCCTACACACATTCTGATTCTCAGCCGAGTTCAACACCAAATTTTCTGTTGGAGCCTCATCAAAATGATACACGGCGTTAATGCTGGCATTTTTAGGGAACACATCTGCCGCATACCTAGCTTCTTTTTCAGAATCAAATGTGACCATCAGGGAATCCTCTTGATTCAAGGAATCGAGCCGCACCCAGAACAAGGCTTTTTTAGCAACCGTATCCATCAGGGCAATGCTAATGGGCAGTGAGTTTGAAAGCTTGCCATCAGTTTTTTTGCGGTACACTTCAAAGCGTCCCTTTTCGCCAAGGCGGCCAGAAAAAGAAGAAAAATCCATGTTGGTGCTGTCGAGGCGAAGCACCATAGGAAAGTCCGTAATAACAAAGCCAGCGCTGTCTATTATAAGGCCTACAGATTCGGGCAAAAGGAGGGGTGCTGTGCGAGAGAACCTTACCGATTCCGGAACCGTATCAAAGACAACCGTATCGGCAGGGGTAATATTCAATCCTTGAATTTCCGCTTCCAGCGTATCCTTACCAAACAGATGGATCACCAGATTATGCTTTCCAACAGGCAAGGAATCTACAAATACGGCACTATCTTTTACCACCACCCTCTGACGGAATGTGGTTCCCGTAATGGTGGCTTCACCTTTTAACCCCTCTATGGATTCTTCGTCAGCCTCAAAAGCACCTTCTAGGTTCACAAGAGCTGAGCCTGGGGCTTGCAACGTATCTGCCAAAGATGTATCCGTTTTTATAGCAAAGTTAGGCAACAGCAATCGCTTGCCCGAGGATTCATGGAAAACTTCCAGCGAAGCACCGATTGTTAATTTATCCGGAATAGTATCCAGCTGATAAATTCCAAGAGAATCAGCAATAATTTCTACCACATCGCCTAAATCATCGCCGCGGTAATAATCAAAATGAGATCCCACCAAACGCACCCGGGCAAAAGAAGCTGGAGTTCCATCATCTAAAAGCAGCACACCCGCCAATTCTGGAGAACCCGTTTCGGCACTGTTCCCAGCCACATCGGAACTATCCGAGCAGGCCCCCAACCAAAGGTTGGCAAAAACAGCATACACGACAAGGCTTATTTTACTGTAAAACTTATTCATCACCAACAACACCCCTTTTTTTGCTCCAGACTACAGGAGCCGTTTATTTTTTTTCAGATGTTTTTTCCTTAAGCAAAATACCTGTAACCGACTTAGACCTATCAAAGGTGTTCTTTGCCACAGCCAAAACATCCTCCGCCTTTACTTTATCCAATTCATTGGCCCAATTCAAAAAGATGCGATAATCACCATACATTTCATACCAAGCCAACATGGTGGCCACATTTTCCATATCGGTCAAGCTGCGAACCAAACCCGCATAAGTGCGGTTTTTAACCTTCTGAAAATCTCTTTCGCTAGCCATCTCCGTTTTTAGTTTTTCCAATTCTTCCCATACAATTTTTTCAACCTTTTCCACATCGGCATCGGGCCGCATGTTCACGCTAACATTAAACTCAGACACATACTTGTTGGGGCTATTGCTGGCGCTAGCACCTACAGCCAATTTTTCTTCCTCCACCAACCGCTTGTACAGCCGTCCCGTGCGACCATTTAGAATTCCTTCAGCAATGTCCAAGGCATAAAGCGTAGAGTCTCCCACCTCGGGAGTTGTAAAAGTGAGAATGTATAAGTTGGGGGCATCGGGGCGTTTTACCACCAACCTTTTTTCACCAGCAGGTTCAGGGTCTCGAACAGTCAGTGGTGCAAAAGCCTCCCCGGCAGGAATATTTGCAAAATACTTCTTGACCATTTTCATGGTGGGTTCCACTTCAAGATCGCCAGCCAGCACCAATATGGCGTTGCGGGGCTTGTAGTACTTGCGGTAGTGTTCTTCGGCCATTTCTCGAGTGAGGTTGGCTATATCGCTGGGCCAGCCAATGGTGGGCACTCGATAAGGGAAAGCTTCATAAATCATGGAATTCAAGGTTTCGTAAAAGCGGCCTGTAGGTCTGTCATCATAACGCATGCGGCGTTCTTCCCGAATAACATCCCGTTCCGAGTAAAATTCCCGAAGCACCGCATTTTGCATGCGGTCAGATTCCAGCCACATAAAAAGTTCCATCTTGTTCTTCGGAAGAGTTACAATGTAGGCCGTCATCAAGTCGCTGGTAAAGGCGTTAAGCCCAGTGCCACCCGCAGCCTGGTAAGTGCTCCACAGTTCATCCTTCACAAAAATTTTTCGATGTTCATTAACAATGGAATCATGCTCTGCCTTAAGCCTACGCACCCTCGCCGTATCTCCAGAGAGCATCGCTGGGCGAATTAAAGCCTGCAAGCTGTCTTGCTTAGCCATAAACGCAACATCAGCCACGCTGTCGGTAATGCCAACTTTCTTGGAGCCCTTAAAAAGTTCATGCTCCAGCATGTGGGCAAGCCCCGACTTTCCAGGAACCTCGTGAACAGAGCCTGTTACATAGAACAAACGGCAACTGACTGTAGGAGCCTGCTTGTTGGGGTGCAACAGTACCGTAAGGCCATTATCCAAAACTTCCTTATGTACATCCAAATTCACTTCAGCCCAGACAAAGCCCGCAGCCAACAAAAGTAAAAAACTAATTATCTTCATAACATGGAATATAAAAAATCATTTTATAGGCGATAAAACAAACATGCTGGCAATGGGGTTAAAAACATTGAATGCTCCAAGTTGGAATAAGCAGAACGCATTTTTTTCAAAAAAATCCATGTTTCCTTTACCCGTGCCCATTTTCTTTTATACATTCAGTATATGCAACCAGAATCATTGCGCCTAGACAGAATTACCATAGAAAATCTCCGCTCCATACAGCGCGAGACATTCCCCCTTAGTAACTTTACCGCACTCCTTGGTTACAACAACGCCGGAAAAACAAATATCCTCATGGGTATACGCTGGCTGTTGTCCAACTTTTCCCTAGACATTTCCTTTTTTGACGACCCAAACAAGCCGGTGGTCGTGGAAGGCTACTTCGATGGCATCACCGAACAAGTTCTCAACCGATTAGGCGAAGAAAAATCTTCCGAAATCAAGCCCTTTCTCACTGGAGCTGCCATCAGGGTAAAAAAGGTGCAGCGCATTCCCGGGGGAATTCCCGAAAATATGGAAATCTATGTTTGGACGCCGCCGCAGCACCGTTCCGGCAAACTAAAGGAATGGCACCGGGTTAACGACAAGTTTGCCGCTGCCTTCAAAAGAATGTTCCCAGAACCCATCGCCATTTGGGACTTTGAAGGCAACCAGGCTTTTACCAAACTCCTTCACGAAATTTTCAAGCCTTTGGAACGGCGCTTCGGCGGCGAATTTAACGACCTTCTTATAAAATTTAAGGA
The DNA here is from genome assembly GCA_021443045.1 of Fibrobacteraceae bacterium. GTDB lineage: Bacteria > Fibrobacterota > Fibrobacteria > Fibrobacterales > Fibrobacteraceae > Fibrobacter. Next base: position 20,490 of record JABUUT010000028.1, on the reverse strand, counting down.
CCTTCTTTCTCCCGACAGCGACAGCAAAGCTGAAGAAATTCAGTCTTTCAACAAAGATGTTAACGAGCAACTGCGGCCCCTTTTCCCCAGCGTCAAGGTTCAGCTGGATATACCTATACCCACTTTAGAAACCTTCTTAAGAACTGCAAGCCTTAAGGTTATAGACGAAGATGACGGCTTTGAGCGAGACATTTCCCGCATGGGTGCTGGCTCCCAGCGTTCCATACAAATGGCCCTCATCCGCTACTTGTCCGAAATCAAGAAACACCACAATAACCATTATTTAAGCCGAACTATTTTGCTCATTGATTCTCCGGAACTGTTTTTGCACCCACAGGCAGTAGAATTGGTGCGGGTCGCCCTAAAGAAGCTTTCCATGGAAGGCTACCAAGTTGTTTTTGCTACCCACTCCGCACAAATGGTAACCAGTGAAGATGTAAGCACCTCCCTTCTCATTCGAAAGAACAAGGAGCGGGGAACCTTCATGCGTAAACGCATGGAAGATGCTGTACACCAGGTGCTGCAAGATGCACCCAGCCAACTTCAAATGCTGTTTTCACTTTCCAACAGCAACGAATTTTTGTTTGCCGACTATGTTCTGCTTACCGAAGGAAAAACGGAATGGCGGGTTTTGCCGGTACTCTTTGAACGCATTACAGGAAAATCCTTTGCCCTAATTAAGTGTGCCCTGGTTCGCCAGGGAGGTGTAAGCAACACACGCAAAAGCATGCTGGTTCTAAGGGCCATGGATATGCCAGTGCGAGCCATTGTCGATTTGGACTACGCCTTTACTACCGCCACTCGTGATGGATTTTTAGAACCCAATGACCCCGACATAAAATACTGCCGAGATTTATTCCGGGAGCTGGCCTTTAGAGAAAAACTTCGCTTGGTAAATGGTCTTCCTGTAAACAAGCACTCCCATGTGTCAGCCTCAAACGCCTACGCCATGATGGCCGCCATGCCCGAAGCGGAGCGGGCCATCCGCAGCATTCACGCCAAGCTGAGAAGCCAGGGAATTTGGGTATGGACCAAAGGGGCCATTGAAGAACACCTTGGGCTAGAGGCCAAGAGTGAAAGCGTGTGGAGTCGATTTATTGAAAGCACCAAGCACCATAATTTTGAAAAAAATGTTCCAGACTACCCATCCATTATGGAACTTTGCCAATGGATAATTGAAGGGAGCCAGGAAGAATAACTGGTAATCAGTCTTCGGCGCAAGCGCCTAGAGTTATGAAGAGTCAGCTACCAGCAGTCAGTCGTCAGCGTTCATCAAATTTTTAATCTGTCATTCTAGAGGGAGAAACAACCGATAGGATTCATCGTAGGGCGAATAAAACAAAAATGCTTTCATTTTTACTTTTGAGCCCAGCATTTGGTACATAGTACAATTCGTGTGAGAAAAAAGAGAATGTGACATTCCTTGGATTCTAGCTGTCCTTCGGACAGTTCCGCCAGCGGCTCGGTCATGGACAAGCAAGCNCAAGCAAGCTTGTCCGCGACTCTCGCCTTGGGGCGTAATCGGCACGAAGTGCCTCCAGAATGACAACACCAGCCACCAATCACCGTTTACCGGCTACAAAGCATCAATTATCTTGTTGAACTTTTCGCAGGGGCGCATCCATTTTTTTAGAAGAACGGGGTCAGCCACATAGTAACCGCCAATGTCCACCTTTTCTCCTTGGGCCTTGGCAAAGCATTCTACAATTTCAGATTCATTGGCCGAAAGTTCTGCCGCAATAGGAGCAAATTTATCTGCAAGTTCCTGGTCTTCGGTCTGTTTGGCCAAGCACTGGGCCCAGTATAGAGCCAAATAAAAATGGGAACCGCGGTTGTCCAATTCGCCAATTTTGCGGGCCGGAGTACGCTTGTTCTCAAGAATCATGCCGTTGGCCAAGTCCATGGCATCGGCCAAAACCTTAGCCTTTTTATTGCCATTCAAAATAAACATTTGTTCCAAAGAAACGCAAATGGCAAAGTATTCACCAAGAGAATCCCAGCGAAGGTAGTTTTCTTCCAAAAACTGTTGCACCTGTTTAGGAGCAGAGCCACCAGCCCCAGTTTCAAAAAGGCCACCGCCAGCCATAAGAGGCACAACGGAGAGCATCTTGGCCGAAGTTCCTAGTTCTAGAATAGGGAACAAATCGGTAAGGTAGTCACGCATTACGTTGCCTGTAACGCTGATGGTATCCAAGCCCTGTTTAGCACGAGCCAAAGATTCTAGGGCAGCCTCTTCTGGAGACTTAATACAAATGGAAAGCCCCGTTAAATCGTAATCTTTCAAATAGGCCTCCACCTTCTTTTGAATTTCACGATCATGAGCACGATTGGGGTCTAGCCAAAAAATAGCAGGCGTATTGGATAATTTAGCACGGGTTACAGCCAACTTAACCCAGTCGGCAATGGGGGCATCCTTAGCCTGGCACATACGATAAATATCGCCCTCATCCACATTTTGCTGCAAAAGAACTTGGCCTTCACTGTTCACAGCACGAATAACGCCCTTGGCCTTTGCTATAAAAGTTTTATCGTGGCTGCCATATTCTTCGGCGCCTTGGGCCATAAGGCCCACGTTGGGAACGGAACCCATGGTACATGGGTCAAAGGCGCCGTTCTTTTTATGAAAATCGATGGTGGCCTTGTACACACCAGCGTAGCATCGGTCTGGAATGCAAGCCTTTACTTCTTGAAGTTTCCCCTCCTTATTCCACATGCAGCCCGAGTTTCGAATCATGGCAGGCATGGAAGCGTCTATAATCACATCGCTGGGCACATGAAGGTTGGTAATTCCCTTTTCGCTATCCACCATAGCCAAAGCAGGGCCCTTAGTCAAAGCCTCGTCAATAGCCGTTTTTACCTCGGCTTCCCTTGGGTTTCCTTCAAGGCGCTTGTACAAATCGCCAAGACCATTGTTGGCATCAATGCCAAGTTCCTTAAACAGGTCGGCATATTGTTTAAACACCTCTTTAAAGAATACGCGAACAAAGGCGCCAAACAGCACTGGGTCCGACACCTTCATCATGGTGGCCTTTAAATGTACCGAAAAGAGCACACCCTTGGCCTTGGCATCAGCCATTTGGGCTTCGATAAATTTTTCCAGGTCGGCCATGTGGAGCACAGAGGCATCCAGAATTTCACCAGCCAGCAAAGGTTTTGCAGGGCGAAGTTCCGTAACGGAACCGTCTGAGGCCACAAACTCTATTTTAAAAGTGTCCGCTTTAGATAAAGTAATAGATTTTTCAGTGCCGTAAAAATCGTTTTCACTCATGCTGGCCACATGGGTTTTGCTTTCGCTAGTCCAAGGCCCCATGGAATGAGGGTTCTTCTTGGCATAGTTCTTTACAGCCTTAGGGGCACGGCGGTCGGAGTTTCCTTGACGAAGCACCGGGTTTACAGCGGAACCCTTGATTTTGTCATACTTGCCGCGGATTGCTTTTTCTTCTTCAGTAGAAGGATCGTCGGGGTAATTGGGTATGTCAAAGCCCTTGGCCTGCAGTTCTGCAATGGCCGCTTTAAGCTGGGGCACTGAGGCCGAAATATTGGGAAGCTTAATAATGTTGGCGTTGGGGTCCAAGGTCAGTTTTCCCAAAAAGTCCAAATCGTTAGGAGCTTTGTCAAAAGCGGCAAGGATGCGACCGGGAAGAGAAATGTTCTTTGTTTCTATTTCGATGTTCGCCTGTTTTGCAAAGCCACGAACAATGGGTAAAAGGGACTGGGTTGCCAGGAACGGCGATTCATCGGTAAGGGTATAAAAAATCTTTTCCATGGTGTAAAAAATAGAAAAAGTCCGCCCCCAAAACGGTGACGGACTAATTTTTAAATAATCTAGAATCCGATTACCAAAATACTTTGCACTTTGAATCAGCAGGCAAAGACAGCAAAATTTTGGAATTTATTGTAGAAGCGATAGGAATTGCAGTCTGAAAATTATTGCCATTCACTCCGGTCACGGCGGTGCCATTCACCTTTGCGCCAGCTAGAGATGCATTTCCTTCCTTCGCATCGCACTGAAGGTGGCAATTTCCAGCAGTTTCATTGTTGTGCCAACTAGGATCAAAGGCTGTCGTAATTGTTACCTCACCCATTGGAAGTTCAATGATTTTATTTGCAGAATCCAGCAGAAAATCCGGTGCATTGGCATCTACAGCCTTTATTTCGTTGCACTGGAATTTCCGCAAGGTGTTGTCGTCATTAGCCACAGTCACCACGGGAGCCGCTGTTTCACCCTTTTTGGTAAAGGTAAAGGAAGCTGCTGTACCACTACCATCATCGGTAGCCCCTTCCCAAGCAAACGCAATAATATTGGCACCTGGAGAAGAGCAACCATCTACGGTCCAAACAGCGGTGGGGTCTCCAGCAATGTCAGGAGCACTTACAGAATTGCATTCGCACCCTGTAATAGCAGCACCATTCACTTGAAGAGGATCGCAAACCACATTATAGATTTGACCATTCAGCGTAATGTCTACGGTGGCTGTTTTTTGTCCAGATGCTGTATAGGTAATAGCCTTTGATGTGACACCTGTAGCACCAGAACCATTATCAGTAGATTGGCTAGCATCAGCATCCACAAAAGACCAGGAATAAGCTGCATTCATGGCTTGGGTTGGTGTAGCCATCTTCACTTTCCAACTAGTGCTATCCATTTTGTTTATGGGGTTCGTTGAAGCATAGCAAGTGGCAATTTCACCATCAGCAGGCTGTGGCGCAGCAGAAGAAGTGGGAGTAATGGCCCCTTGGGATACTGGCGCCAAAGAACTGGAAGATATTGGGTCTATAATAATAATCGTAGATGAGGAGGCTACACTATTGCTAGAGTTTGCAATAGGAGGTAAAAGACCACCACTGGAGCTGGTCACACTTGGAGTGGGGCCCACAGACTGGCTGCTTTCAGGCTCTGGTTCCACATAGCCGCCATTTTTCTGCATTTCTGCATAGCACGCCACATTTGCCGCACATTCATCCTTAGCCTGTTTCACCTTTTGGCTAATGGCACTGGGGTCTGTAGGGAAAATGCCTCCCTGACCGGCCATAGCATCTACAAAGCCATCATCTTCGTTTATCGATTCTATTGAACCTTCACCGCAGGCCCAAAATGCACCTGCAGTCAAAAGTGCCGCAAAACCAATTAAAAGTTTCTTATTCATAATAAACCTCTTTCCCGTAAATCTATAAAAAAAAAAAGAAAAGCGGATTTTACATCCGCTTTTTAGTGAATTTAAGCACCGAAAAATGACTTTTTTGAGCCAGCCTACTTTTATACTACTGCCAGCAGGCACCTACAATCTTAACCGACAATCCCTCAAGAACAGTCAATGTGGTAGGGAAAGTTATTTTAGCCTGTCCACTGCAGTTGTCATCCGAATTATTCCAGTAAGCTACTTCTGAACGAGTGTTCTCATCAAAGGCGTACCAACAATTTGCTTTTTTAACGCCATCAATTTGTACATTCAATGTTCCAGTTCTACCATCGCAGGACATAATTTCATAAACACCCTCCGTAAACACAGGCTTATCTGCAGACACCAAACTGCTTATTACCGTAACTCCAGAAGGTTCTTCATTTGAGCTACTGCTTTCTGGCTCTGGTTCACTACTGCTACTCTCATGTTCTGGCTCGCTGGCACTGGAACTAGGGGGGGGAGTAACATCACCTACAATTACTGAAGAACAGTTAATGGTGGTATCCGCAATCACGGCATTAGACTCATTTTTCACAGTAATCTTTGCGGATGCCCGATACTCACCCGCCGTTGCATACTTCACAGGAAGCTTTGCCGCGGGCCCCGTTGCAGTTTGGCTTTCACTGTTAGCACCCACCATGGTCCAAACAAAACTAGCCTTGGAAACATCGATACTTGTTGCAGCAGCAGTAAAACTCCAGTAAACACTGGCATTCACGTCTACAGCGGCAGTCCTTGGCCCACAGGTTCCCTCAATCTTTCCGGAAGATTCCACACTGGAAGACGAAGTGGCACTGCTACTTGGGGAACTGAGAGGAGGCTCGCTGCTGCTAGAAGCAGGTGGTTCCGCGGAACTTACCGGGGTTTCGCTACTAGAAGAACTGGCTGGACTGTCACTGCTGGTAGGAGCCGCAGAACTGGTGGGGCTTTCGCTGCTGGTAGGTTCTTCAGAGGAACTGGCCGGATCTTCGCTAGAAGACGAAACGCTTCCATCGGTAATGGTTACTTTTTCAGAGCATGTAATCTTTGAATATGTTAGAGAATCTATCTTAACCGTTACAAAGGCTCCGTATTCACCAGCAGTCACATACACATCAGGGCGGGTTTTTGGGCGGCCAAGGTAAGACTTGGATTGAGCAGCCATGCCTGTTGTTACCCAAGCATAGTTTACGCTATTGCCATAAACCAGGCAGGAATTTGTGTCTGGGGTAAAAGTCCAAATGACGGAATCGCCTACAGCAGCCGTCTTCACATTTGGAGCGCAAGTTCCCGAAGGCAAATCGGGGTCGGGGCACACCTTTTGGCTACTGCTAGACTCTTCAGAAGAACTGGAGAGAGGTGCTGAAGAGCTGGAAGATTCCTCCGGTTCTTCTTCTTCAGAACTGGAGCTCACGTCGGCCGTATCTTTTGGCACCGAGCTGGAGCTCACTTCGGTGGTATCTTTGGAACTGGAAGATTCCGTAGAGTCTTTTTCAGTACCGCTGGAACTTACAGCCAACGTATCTGCATAGGAACTGGAAGATTCTGTTGTATCAGCCTTGGTGCTGGAAGAACTCTTTGTGGTGTCGGTTTTAGAAGAAGAACTGGACTTTACCGAATCTTGAAGAAGGGTGTCGCAGTCCAGGCTGGAGCAGATGGTATCTAAAACCTCCGCTGTATCTAGAGGAACAGGCAGAGCATCCAGCTTTTTTTTGCAGGAGGAACTTTTTTTACAGGCCTTCAAAGCCTTCTCTATTTTTTCCGTACTAATGCTTTTGGTTTGCTCCTTGGCCAACACATCCGTATCGCTAACGGTTTCTACGGGGCCATCACCGCAGGCCCAAAAAAATCCTATGAAGGCAAGAAGAAATAAGCTCAGTGTCCACTTTTTATTCATAAAATCCTCGGTCTTCCCTAATCACTATCAAGATAGATTTATTTTGGAAAAAAACCAATATCTATTTATCACATCCGTCAAAATCAATGTAGCTGCAAATGGAAATTAACAGTTCCTCGTCGCTTTTCACGTTCAAGGTTGCATCCATTTCCTTTTTGCACTTGGAATTTTTTTTACAGGCCTGCTTTGCTGCTAAAATCGTATTTTCATCCACGTTTTTTACCTGTTCCTCAGCCGCCAAATCCGCCAGGGTAACCTCATTTATGGTTCCACCACCACAAGCAGAAATCCACAAAGCCAACCCTGCAAGAAACATCCAAATTTTTTTTTCCATACTGGAACCAAACCATATTATTTTTTTCTTACAAAGATAACATTTTTGCAGGAAAATCAAAGGTTTTGGGCAATAAAAAACTGATTTTATAACGGGAAAGGGGATTTTTTGGGGAAATTACGGTTCTTCCACCGAAATTTTACGTTGGCCTGTAATAAACTGGTGTACATAAGGATTAGTGGTGTTTTTTATTTCATCCACCGTGCCAACCTCAATAATGCGCCCATTGTACAGCATGGCAATGCGGTCGGCAACCTTAAAGGCACTCACCATGTCGTGGGTCACAACAACAGAAGTCACACCCAACTTACTCTGCATATCCAGAATCAAATCGTTAATCACATCACTGGTAATTGGGTCAAGGCCGGTGGTGGGTTCATCGTAAAGAAGAATTTCGGGGTTTAACGCAATGGCTCTAGCCAAAGCCACACGCTTACGCATACCACCCGACAGTTCCGATGGCATTTTAGTGCGAAAACTGGGAACCAGATTGATGAGTTTCAGCTTTTCGGTTACTATATCTTGAACTTGTTTTTCGGACAGTTCTGGATGGTGTTCCCGAAGGGCAAAGGCAATGTTTTCCCCTGTATTCATGGAGTCGAACAAAGCCCCCATCTGGAACAGCATGCCCATTTTTCGGCGAATGGTATGGGTGTCAAAAAACTTGGGAGTACTGATGGTAACCCCATCGACTGTCACTTCGCCACCATCCGGTTGCAATAGCCCAATCATGTGCTTTAAAATCACCGACTTTCCGCCACCCGACTTGCCAATAATCACCATGGTCTCACCACGGCGGATATCCAGGTTCACGTCTTCCAGAACCACCTGAGGGCCAAATTCCTTATGCAAGCCTTTTAGCTGAATGGCAATATCATTGGGGTTTATATTAACATTTGGCATAGCAATTTTCCCTCATTCTTTTAAAAATATATAATAACATCGGTTATAAAGTCGGCAATCAAAATCATAAGGCAGCTAGAAACCACCACATTCATTGTGGCAAGCCCAACACCCCTGGCTCCAGCCTTGGCGTGTGTTCCATTGTAGTAGCCCAGCACAAAAATGATGGTTCCAAAAATAAAAGACTTAATAACACCGGCAAACAAATCCATGGTTTCAAACAGGTACTGCATACCTGTGTAATAGGTGTAGGATGTTATATCCAGGGCAAGCACGCAAACGAACCACCCGCCAAAAATGGCAAGGCAATTGGAAATAACCGTAAGGCAAGGAATCATGGTAATAAAGGCGATAAAACGGGGCAAAGCCAAATAGCGATAAGTATTTAAACCAAGCACAGTGTAGGCATCCAGTTCTTCCTTTTCTTTCATGGAACCTAATTCGGCAGAAACGGCGCTGCCCACACGCCCCGACAACACCAAGGCTGTTAGCAAGGGACCCAGTTCAATAAGAATCATCTTACAGGCGGCAGTACCGACAAATTTGTCTGCAACCAAATCCCTAAACTGGAATTCGCACTGCACCGTAGCCACCATTCCTGTAAAAATGGAGGTTACAAAAAGAAGGGGCAAAGAAGAAACTCCTATGGAAATCATCTGTTTCACAATCAATTCTGGATTCTTAAACAAATGGGGCAACTGCCTCAAAGTGCTGAGGAGGATACAGACAACCTCACCGACACTAGAAATGCCAGAGATAATTATCTTACCGATCCAGGCTATGGGGCTTAGTAAAAAGCTCATTAAAATTCTCCAAAATCAGGAATCGAATCATCAGCATTGGGAGAGTAGGGAACATCTCCACCACCCCCTTCCGACGCTGCGTTATAGAAAGTAGTATATTCTGGAACAAAACTGAGCGGAATATCCTTTACAGAACCGTTACGATGCTTGGCAACGATTAATGTGGCGGAATATTTGTCTTCTTCCCGGTGGGTTTGCACAAATTTTCGCTCTACAAACCATACCATGTCGGCATCCTGTTCGATAGAGCCCGATTCGCGAAGGTCACTGAGCTGGGGTCGGTCTCTACCTTTTTCTTCCACTTTACGGGAAAGCTGGGCCAAGGCAATTACTGGCACCTGCAAATCCTTTGCCAAAATTTTAAGGCCACGAGAAATGGCGCCAATGGCCACCGCACGGCTTTCTTCGCCACCGGTTTTCATCAACTGCAGATAGTCTATTATAACCAAGTCCAATTTGCCCTTGTGCTTTAAGCCACGAGCCTTGCTCATCAGTTCCATAATGCCCAAGTCGGCATTATCATCCACAAACAGCGGAGCCATGTTAATGGGTGCCACCAAGGATGTTAACTTATTCAGTTCATCTCGGTTTAACTTGCCGTTGCGCAATCGGCTTTGGTCAATTTGGGCTCTAGAACAAAGAAGACGCTGGGCCAGCTGCATGCCATCCATTTCCAAACTAAAAAAAGCCACGTTCTTTTTGTAATCAATGGCCGCATTGGCTGCAATGGTCAAGGCAAAAGAGGTTTTTCCCACACCGGGTCGGGCGGCCAGAATAATGAGGTCCGATGGCTGAAGGCCGTTGGTCAACTGGTCCAGGTCCGCAATGCCTGTTGGAATTCCTGTGAGGCCATCCTTGCGATTGTTGAGACGAACCAGCAAGGGCGACACAAACTGTTCCACCGGTTTTAACGTGTCCTTTACCTGTTTGTCTGCAATGGCAAAAATATTTCGTTCGGCATCTTGGAGCACTTCGTCTGGCGAGTTTGATGGGTCCATGGCCTTTTGGATGGTTTCGCTGGAAGACTTAATAAGACGACGCAGAACGGACTTGTTCTTAAGGTGTGAAACCGTCCACATGGCGTTGGCCGTAGATGCCACCGATTCCATTAAATCGAATAAATATTCTTTGCCGCCTGCCAGCTGGAGTTTTCCTTCCTGTTCCAGTTCCACAGACAAAGTAAGAAGCTCAATTTCGGTGCCCGCCTTATAAAGTTCACAAAAAGCATGCCAAATAACCTGATGTTTTTCCAAATAGAAAAAATCATCGTCATCGACTTCGGCCTGTATATTTCCAAAAGATTCTGGATCCCGCAGAATACCGCCTAACAGGGTGCGCTCTGCATCGGTATCCCGAGGAACCTGACGGTTTTCCATATTCTGAATATCGTTGTTTGCCATATAAAACCGTTATTTAAAGTCATTAATTTGAAAAGTAACCCGAGCGGGGCACATGAACTTTCCAAGTAATCTTTTTCAGTTCCACATTTTTTTCCATTTCAAACAAATCCAAAAATGCAGTAGACTTGATGCCTGCAAATGTTAAAGGGGCTCCAGCCTGTTCGTTAAAAGATTTTGCCTTGCCAAAAACCTGGTAAAATAGGGTTTCACCGCAGGTGACCATGATGTCTGGTGCAATAAAGGAAAGTTCCTTTGTTAGCATTTTGCGCAGAGATGTTTCAAGCAGAGGCGATGATTTAAAAGGGTTACTACCCTTGTAGAAATAAGTGACTCCAATAGATTCGGCAGGTATTTTAAGGCTGGCAAATAGTTTGGCCACCATTTCTCCAGTGGAACTCTGCAAAAAGCCCATTGGATCCGGAACCATTGCAGAAGAAGCCAAAAGAAGAAGAAGCTTGGGGTGTTCGGGCCCCACATACGTTGCCAGGTTGCCGGCATTGGAGTACAACTTTTCGAGGGCGATGGCGGAGTAAAAATCCGCAAGAGAAGAGGAAGACTCGTAAGCCGAAATCACTTTTTTTACAGACCGGGGAGCAGGCATGCTGGCACTTAAGGGAGACAGCGCAACTTCGACTTTGGAAACTTCGGGGTTGGACGTATCCTCAAAATTCGTTGTTGCCGCAACACTAGGAGACAACACCGACCTAGGCACAGGTGCAACAGCAGGCTTCGGTGTGGTCGACAAAGCCCATGGATCGTCCAAGAACAATTCCGTTTCGCCTAAATCCATCTGCCCCTGAAGGTAATTTCGAAGTTCCGAAAAGTCTATAATTTCAGCCATGGAAGCCCTCCAGCTTTTTAATGGCAAAGTCTACAATTTCTGTGGCCAAATCTATCTTAGAGCCCATAGCCATTTCTGGAACCACCACACTAGAATGGTCTCTTTGAATTAAAGCGTATTTTACCGAATCAAAACCAAAGCCACTTGCACTATCTACTGGTGCATTGAGCAGCAAGGCGTCGGCTCCGGATTTCTGCAACTTTTCCAAGGCGTGCTCTTTAAAATGATCAGTTTCCAAACCAAAACCTACAACCACCTGCCCCGGACTTCTTGCAGCCACACTGTCACGCAAAATATTGGGGTTAGGCTCCAGTTCCAGCACAAGCTGGCTGCGGCTGTCTTTAATTTTTTGGTCCGATACATTTTTAGGCCTATAGTCAGCCACAGCGGCACAATGGACTAGTACATTCAATGTATTCATTTTTGAAAGAACGGCCTGGTGCATTTCTAGGGCGCTCTTTACATGCTGCACTTTTACCCCATTTGGAAACGACGCTTCCATGGGGCCCGCCACCACTTGAACATCAAAGCCCTGGGCCAAGAAAACAGATGCCAAAGCCACCGCCGTCTTGCCACTGCTGCGGTTGGAAATGTAGCGTACCGGGTCTATGGATTCTTCTGTGCGGCCAGCAGTGATCACCACCATTTTACCATTTCCGGGAAGTCCATTTTTCCAGTTATCAGGAACCTCGGAACCGGAGCCAAGAACATCCTCTACAGATTTCGACGAACTTAATCGGCTTACCGTAGAACATTCAACCTCGGGCAATTTTTCAATGCATTCCACAATTTGATTAGGCTCCAAAAGGCGCCCCTGCCCCACTTCCCCGCAAGCCAGTTCCCCGGCAGGGGCTTCCAGCAGATAGGTGTTTTCAAACTGTTGCAGCATTTGCAAATTCCGTTTGACCCCAGGAGAATTATACATGGCCACATTCATGGCAGGAGCAATAAAGCGAGGCCCATCGCAACTCATAAAGCAAAGGCTAACAGGGTCGTCGGCCAAACCATTTGCCATTTTTCCAATGGTATTGGCAGAGGCGGGAGCCACCACATAAAGGTCGGCCCAACGAGGAAAATCAATATGCTGAAAAGGCCGTGATTCCACACCACCATTTTTTAGGTAAACAGGGCACTTACTCAGCGACGCAAAGGTAAGGCTAGAAACAAACTGGGTGGCCCCTTCCGTCATACACACACGAACCTGGGCCCCTTTCTTTTGAAACAGACGTAGCAACTCGCAACTTTTGTAAGCTGCAATGCCGCCGGTAACGCCAAGAAGAATCCGTTTGCCTTTTAAATCCATACTACCAATATAGAAAGTGAAACCACAAATATCAAAAGTCCACAAAGAGCATTGCTAAAAAAAATGTTTTTTCCGTTAGTGGAATGTGGGTAAAATATTGAAAAAGCCCTCGGTGTTTAAACCGAGGGCCTTTTTGCTTGATCAAGTCAAGAAACTTTTAATTAAGCTTCTTCGCTCTTTTCTTCAGCAGGCTTTTCTGCCTTCTTCTTTGTAGCCTTCTTCTTGGCAGGAGCAGTGGCTTCACCAATGGTGGTGCCATTTTCACCTGGCTTATGGGAATCCATGTAAGCCTGGAGTTCTGCACTTTCCTTGTTCTTGAAGTAGTCTACCACAGAGAGGTAAATCTTGCGGTTGTTCTGGTCGATTTCAGTAACAACAGCAGGAATTTCGTCGCCAACCTTGAATGCATCGGCAGGAACCTTGATGTATTCAGCAGTGAGCTTAGAAACAGGAACAAAGCCTTCGATACCGTCGTTCAGTTCAACAACAGCACCGCGGTCCAAGAGACGAACAATCTTGCCCTTCACTTCGGCATCCACTGGGAATGTGGTTTCTACAGAATCCCAAGGATCTTCGGTGAGGTGCTTCATGGACAGAGAAATGCGACGCTTTTCCTTATCAACGGCGAGAACAACGCATTCCACCTTGTCACCCTTCTTAACCATTTCGTTAGGATGAGTGATCTTCTTTGTCCAGCTCATGTCGGAAACGTGAATGAGGCCATCAACACCTTCCTTAATTTCGACGAATGCGCCGAAGGAAGCAATGTTGCGGATTTCACCAACAACGCGTGCACCTGGAGGAAGTTCCGTTTCAATGGAATCCCATGGATCGCTTTCCAGCTGTTTCATGCCGAGAGAGATACGTTCTGCATCTTCTTCAACCTTGAGCACAACCGCTTCCACTTCTTGGCCAACAACCAAGATTTTGGATGGGTGCTTTACATGCTGGGTCCAGCTCATTTCGGAAACGTGGATGAGGCCTTCTACGCCGCTATCCAGTTCAATGAATGCACCGTAATCAGTGATGGAAACAACCTTACCCTTGACAATGGCGCCTTCTGGGTAACGTTCGGCAATATCCTTCCATGGATGTGGCTTAAGCTGCTTCATGCCAAGAGAGATGCGTTCCTTCTTGTCGTTGAAGTCCAAAACCATAACCTCCACTTCCTGGCCCAGCTGAACCATTTCTGTGGGGTGGTTGATACGCTTGTAGCTCATGTCGGTAATGTGGAGGAGACCGTCTACGCCGCCGAGATCGATGAATGCACCGAAGTCGGTAATGTTCTTGACGATACCCTTGCGAACCTGGTTCTTTTCCAGAGTTTCGAGAACGTCGCCACGCTGCTTGTTGCGTTCTTCTTCGAGAACCACGCGACGGGATACAACGATGTTGCGACGAGCCTTGTTGACCTTGATAACCTTGAGGTCGAAGTCCTGGCCAATGAGGGCGTTGATGTCTGGAATCTGACGAAGGTCGATCTGAGAACCAGGGAGGAAGGCGTCGATACCGAAGAGGTCTACTACTACGCCGCCCTTGATGCGCTTGGTGAGAGTGCCACGAACCACTTCGTTGTTTTCGAAGGCTTCATGAATGCGATCCCAAACGCGTACAAAGTCTGCCTTTTGCTTGGAAAGAATGAGACGACCATCTTCATCTTCCAGCTTTTCTACGAATACTTCAATTTCGGAACCGATTTCCAAAGAATCGTTTTCCTTGAATTCAGCACGGTCAATAACACCTTCAGACTTGTAGTTCACGTCAATGAGAACTTCCTGATCGTTAACTTGGCTAATATTGCCAGTAACCAGCTTGCCCTGTTCGAGGCAGTCCATGCCGGCGTATACGTCAGCATTCTGCTTGCGGAAGTTAGGGCTGTTTTCTGCCTGGGCTGCCAGGATTTCGTCGAGGTCGGACTGTGTACCGAATTTAATGTTGAGTGCCATAATTGGTCTCTTTTGGGGTTGCGGTAGGAAAATTCAAGCCTGCGCCACTACACTTACGTAGTCAAGAATTTTCTGTACCTGTTGTTGGATTGAGATGTGTGTAGTGTCAATTTCAATAGCATCATCGGCCTTTCTAAGAGGGGCCGTTGCCCTGGAGGAATCCAGACGGTCACGTTCGACCAGGTTCTCCAGAACCTCCTCGTAGGTCACCTTTTCGCCCCGTTCCAGGAGTTCCTTGAGGCGGCGTTCGGCACGGACTTTTACATCCGTAACGAGGAAAAACTTGTACTTGGCGTTGGGGAAAACCACGGTGCCAATGTCGCGACCATCCAGAATGCAACTGGATACGGCACCGATCTCACGCTGCTTGTCGGTCATGGCGCGGCGCACAGACGGCAAGGCACAGTAGATGCTCACGTTGGAGGACACCCGCATACCACGAATGTCGGATTCGTAAGAAACACCGTCGATGAGAATATGGTTTTCAGAATCAAAGCTAAGATTTAAATTCTTGAGCAATTCGTCCATGGCAAGGCCTTCTTGGGCGGGCACTCCCTTTTCGAGGGCCACCAAAGTTACGGCACGGTACATGGAGCCCGTATCCAGATAGGTAATACCAAGACGCTTGGCAATCAACTTTGCAGTGGTGCTCTTACCGGTACCACTTCCGCCATCCAGGGCGATTACGAAATTTTCGTTAGAATCACTCATTAGGCCAGCAAATATAGAAAATCTGGTTTTTAGGATTGGTAAAAATCAGAAATTTTCACCGTCTACAGAGTAATAAACAGCGTATCCGTTGCGATTATCCTCAAAAATGGCAGAAATACCGTCTGTATACACAGTCCAGGTGGTTTCATCAAAGTCATTTTCAAACTGGTAGTAGTAGGCATTTCTATTGGGATCGTGACCATATCCATATTCAAAGGGGTCATAAGTTTCACAATGGCCACCAAAACAAGCGTAGGCATAGTTGATGTCGTCAATTTCAATGGAAACCCGCATGGAGGTCAATTGAATGTCATCGCAGTCAAAGGAACCAAAGCTATCGTTCCTGCAACTTATGGAATAGCCGTAGTAAAAGCGGTAAGACTCTTTTAACTCGCTGGAAACAGGCTCCAGGTCGCCACAACTGCACAAAGCCATAAGCAAAAAAGCAACAAGTAAAAAACGCATACTTCCAAAATATATATTTCTCTCAAGGAAAAAAAGGGGTATCATAAAGAACACCTCTAAAATGGACCACCTCAAGTAAATCTTGGTTATCAGTAGTCGGTTATTAGTAGTCAGTGGTCAGCGGTGAGGTCGCGACGATGTCGCTTTGAGGAGTGGGGTCGTTCCTGTCATTACGCTATGCGCTTGACTCTGGGCCTCAGCAATAAAAACAAGCGAGCTTGTTTTTGCAGCATTCGGCCTGCG
>JABUUT010000028.1:0-3822 GCA_021443045.1 Fibrobacteraceae bacterium | reverse complement strand
GATAAAAGTGGTGAAAGATAGTTCGTGGTTGGTAATCAGTTATCAGTGATTGGTATTTGCATGGACATTCTACTGGATCCCTCACGAAGTTCGGGATGACAAAGCTTTAATCATTAAACTTTAACCATCAATAATTGATACCACATTCACTGGATCCCTCGCAGGCTTGGAATGGCACCAACCACCGTTTACCACAAATTTCGAAGGCGAGAGCAAATGGTATTCAATTATCGGTTTTCTGTTAAGGGCACCCCAAAAAAAAAGGAACCGACACCCTAAGTATCAGTTCCTGCTAAATTTTATACAAATTAACTTATCGAAAATACAGCTTAATAATCTTCTTCGTCGCCACTAAGAGCCTTTTCAGCAGCTTCAGTGTCTTCGTCCTGATAAGTTTCTGGAGCCTGAAGGTCGCGGGTGCTACCATACTTGCGCTTCTCTTCGTCGGTCAACTTGTTGGTGAACACTTCCACTTCTGGTTCGGCATTCTTCTCGGCAGCTTCTTCCGTCATTACTTTCTTGCCTTCTTCCAAGCGGCGCTTAATGCGGGCTTCTTCCATTTCTTTCAAGTTGGTACCCACCTTGGCTTGGTCTTCAGACATTTTGTAACGCTCGCTGGTTTCGTCCATGGCATCTTTAATGCCCACCAAACGACCCTTGCTATCCACAGAGAGGCCTGCCTTACGCAATGTGGAAAGAGGCAAACGACGAGCAGCTACCTTATACTCATCCTTAAATTCGTAACCATCAGATGTGCCAATAACATAAGCTTCGTCTGGAGTTACATACTCCAAAGCTTCCTGCCAACGGGAACTCTGCACACAAGAGGTAAAAGCAACCAGAGCATTATCCAAAGCTTCAGGATCGTCGGACTTGGAGCCAGCGCAACCGAAGAAAGCCAATGAAGACAATGCTAAACCCAATATAATCTTTTTCATAGGATCCATCTCCCAAAAAAATAACCCTCCCAAATATAACCAATTTTTGTAAAAAAACTACAATTTTGCTATGCAAACTTAGATTAACATTATTTTTTTTATCAATTAGGCACCTTTTTTATTCCCCTCCACCACCTTTATTTGCTATATATGCTCAAATATGAGCGAAAATGCAGACATTTTTAGAATAAAAATTTCAGAAGAGCGGGAAATCATTCTTATTGGTACAGCCCATATTTCCCAAACATCCAGGGAACTGGTGCACAAAACCATTGAAGAAGAATCTCCGGACACAGTCTGTGTGGAACTTGACGAAGGCCGCCTCAAATCCATCCAGGACCCTGACCGCTGGAAAAAAACGGACTTGAAAACCATCATCAAAAACAAGCAGCTCCCCACCCTTATAGCCAACTTGGTGCTAGGTTCCTACCAAAAACGCATGGGAGCACAAACGGGAGTAAAGCCAGGCTCCGAACTAAAGGAAGCCGTGGATGTTTGCGACGAAAAAAATGCTCAGCTCATTCTTGCAGACCGGGACATCAAGATTACCCTAAAACGCACTTGGGCATGTACCCCCTGGTACCGCAAAATTTCGCTTTTGGCCGGCCTTGTTGGAAGTATTTTTGACAAAACAGAAGTTAGTGAGGAAGACCTGCAAAAAATCAAGGAACAAGACTCCCTTACAATGATGATGCAGGAATTCGGAAAAACATACCCCGAAGTAAAACAGGTTCTCATTGACGAACGGGATCAATTCCTGGCTTCAAAAATCAAGAACGCACCAGGCAAGAAAATTATTGCCGTGGTGGGAGCCGGCCATGTAAAGGGTATCAAGGCAATTATCGAAGAAAACAAGGAACTCCCCAGTGAAGAATCCATCAGCATCATCCCTAAAGGCTCGGTCATCTGGAAAATTATAGGCTGGATGATTCCAGTGGCCATTATCGCCTCCATTGTTGCCGTAGGCATTCAGACCGGAGCCGAAAAAGCTGGTGAACTTTCTATAAAGTGGGCTCTTCTCACAGGCGGTGGAGCTATGCTGGGAACCATTTTTGCAGGAGGCCACCCCGTTACCATACTGGTGGCCCTGGTTGCAGCTCCCTTTACCGGGCTTACCCCCCTCATTGGAGTTGGATTTTTTACAGCGCTCACTCAGGTATACATGCGCCCACCACGAGTGGAAGAAATGGAAACCCTCAGTGATGATGTGTGGAAGGTAAAACGCTGGTGGAAGAACCGGGTAACTCGAGTATTGCTCTGTTTTTTATGCCCAGGAATTCCAGCCATCATCGGGAAAATTTTGGCCATTTGCCAAATTTACCAGGCATTTTAGTGAACGTTGGCTGGTAATTGTTAGCTAGTCATCAGTAATCGGAGCCGTCATTCTGGAGGACGGAACGACCGATAGAATCCATTAAAACGTTGCACTCCCCCTCGATACGAACTATGTGTTCATTTATCCAAGCACCTGCGCCGAACACGATTGGTTAAGATTATTCATGGAGATACTCTTCATGACCATATGTTAATCATTAACCTCAAAGTTCACAAAGTTGATTCACTATTGACGCACTCTACTTCATCTTGATTTTCATTTCAAAAACTTGGCGGCCTGCCTCGTCTTCAATTTTCATGTAGGTGGCCCCCTTCTTGTCGGCCCTAAAAATCCGAAGTTCTGTGCCTTCCATGGACTCACCCAAAAAATGAATTTCCATTTCGGAGGGAATGCAAAGTTCCCAGTCTTCCGAACTGAACACATTCATGGAAAGTTTCACATACTCAATATTGTTCATGTGGTGGCTCATGTCCAAATGCTGGGGAAGCACATGCTGCCTATACATTTCCTGGAATTCTTCGGGAGAAACGTCAAACTTGGTAAACTTGCTGTCTAGCACAGGAAACGGAGAACCTTCCATGGGAAAATCTACGGCGGAAAGTTTCATGGGGCGGTGGCGGTCCAGGGAAAGGCAGCAAGCTTCCTGAACAGCCAAGATGACGGGTTCACCCTCTAGCGTGGTTACAGCGGTATTCTCGTAGGTTCGAAGCAAGCCCGTTTCAGAGGGAAAAGATGTAGTAACCACTTTGTCGCGCCAGTAGGGGCGTTTAAAAAACTTGAACTTGGCCTTGGTAATTACCCAATAGGCCCCCTTGGGCTTTACCGCAAAATTGTCCATCTTGATGGCACCGAAGTTTTCAGTGAAGTTGTCCTGAACCATGAGCACAGTCTGGGCAACACCCATGTTTCCCGAAACATCGATGTAGGCGGAAGTGATGGTGCGGGGTTTCTGGAACACCAGGGGATTTTTTGCAAGAGCATAAATGTCAATCATAATAAGAAATATAAGCAATTAGCCATCAGCGGTCAGCTACCAGCGGTCAGCATATAGCAAATTTATCGTTAGTACTGCTGGAGCCGGCCTTGGGTACAGGAGCCAAATAGTTATAGTATCCAAGGAAGTAGTCGGTTTTCAGTTATCAGTAATCGGTAAACGGTGGTTGCAGCTTTGCTGCCAACTCTTGCGACTTGGAAGTAGACCTGCAAGCCCACCTGCGGCAAGCAGACTGTCCCGTTTCGCAAGTCTTGGCAAGTTGTGGTAAATAGTGAGACGAGTCTCTCGCCTTTCGCAGCTCTCATCTATCGTCTTTCGTCTATAGCAAAGCGTTCTTTCGTCTAACTAGATCCGCTTCAATATGAACAAATGTCCGGGGGCCTTGTTTGGATCCAGGCGCACAAAATTCTTGTTGCCACGCCACACGAAGCTTTCGTCGGTGACCACATCCTTCAAGAAGTAGAAGCTGTCGCTTTCCAGGCCAAGCTTTGCCACGTCCAGTTCCACCATGCCTTCCTGGGGGTTGTGCATGTCCATGTTGCACACGCAGAGGA
>JABUUT010000027.1:70357-73179 GCA_021443045.1 Fibrobacteraceae bacterium | reverse complement strand
ATGCCAAAGCAAAATGCGGTAGTCAAGGTAAGTGCAGAACAAATCTTTTTCATAAACATATTATTTTCTCCTTGTTTTTATTTAGAGTCTTCTACGCAACGAACAGAAAGGCCGGCCTTTTTGTAGTAGTTTTTCTTTTTTATTTCACCAGTTTTTTGCTCATAACACCAAACTGCGGCCCCATCTTTTGCAGTTTCCTCCATAGTCCAAAAACAAGCAGAACCGCGTGACAAAAATTCCCCATTAAAACGTACATTTACTGGAACCATTGACAATCCTAGAGTATCTGTTCCATCCATAAAATTTGATATCCATTGGGGCCTGATTTTTAGGTTTACATCAGGGTACATTGATTTTACGATTTCATCCATTTTTTCCCATTCTTCGTCCGATGGGAGGTGCCAGTTCTCAGGGCAAATACTCTGTTTGACATCTCCCAACTCTGTATCTATATACTTGATTCCAACACCCATTGCACTGGTCCAATTGTATAAACGCCCTAATTTATTGCAATCGCTGTTTAAACACCAAAGCGAATCTAAATCTTTTTGGTTGGGAACCTCGTAATCCAGATTTTCAGCAAGCCATCGCATATTTCCTATGCGCACAGTTTTGTAAACACGAGAATCTCTACCATCCCTCATCCATGAGCTTTTTTGCACAACGACATTATTATAGCAGTATTCTTTTAATGGATCATACTTCCGCTCACCACAAAGACTAAACAACATTTGAGAGTAACAAAATTTGTCACTTGAGTAAGTTTTCCCATTGCATAATTTTTTCACCTGACCTTGGTCGTTACAAAACTCTTTTTTTACATCATACTCATACACCCCACACCTCTTGTAGGCTTTTCCCTGATCACAAAATTCATATTTTCTGTTAAAAACAGTTTTGTCCCCACAATAATCGTAAATATCGCCATCTATGCAAATTTGCCTTCCTTCAACATAGCTTTCTCCATTACATCTTGCTGCAAAGGAGATATTTGCGTACGCCAAAATTGTAGCAACAACAATTATTTTTTTCATAAACTTTATTTCCTCCGCTTCTCCGCGGTAGTAATACCGGACACCATCGCGCTTGCCCATGAGGCCCTGGCGTTCAACTCCCTTCAGGTAGTCCACTAAATCAGCGATGGATTCAATCCGTTTCATTACCCCAAATGTAAACAAAAAAAAACAAAGTCAAGTAAAATTTGAATTTCTGTCAATTTTTACGTTTTTTGGGGTGTTGTCCACTTTCCTTTACAAGCGAATCCGACGCCGTTACTTTGCGTTTTTGTAAAATTTCAATCAATTATTACTTTGCGTTATTGGCAATATTTAGAATTTTTATATCTTGCGTTTTTGGTAATGCATAGCTATATTTTTGTGTTGGAGGCTGTAATATGATTACGTTCGAAAGAAAAATCTACCAGAAAATGCTACAGTGGAAAGCGGAATCCCAGGGAAGCGACGCCCTCCTCATCGAGGGAGCCCGGCGTATCGGCAAGAGTACTGTTGCTGAGATTTTCGCGAAACGTGAATACGAATCATACATTCTTATTGACTTTAACGATTGTGAACAGCATGTCAAGAAAGCCTTTGACAAGATGAGTGACCTCAATAGTTTTTTTACCATGCTTTCTTATACCTATGGAGTTACCCTGCACCCACGCAAATCTCTCATTATTTTTGACGAAGTGCAGAGTTTTCCGAAAGCCCGCCAGAGCATAAAAAAATTGGTCAAGGATGGACGGTTTGATTATATAGAAACAGGGTCTCTCATTTCTATCAACGAAAACGTCAAAGACATAACAATCCCTTCGGAAGAGACCTCCATCCAGATGTATCCGATGGATTTTGAGGAATTTTGCCAAGCGCTCAAAAAAAATACGATATGCAATTACATCCGAGAATGTTTTTATGAAGGCCGCCCTCTTGAACAGAATTTGCACAACGACGCCATGCAGTTATTTAAGCAGTACATGCTTATCGGTGGAATGCCGCAGTCTATTGCTGAATTTTTGGAACATTCGTTCAGTTTTGAATACAGTGACAAACGCAAGCGCAGTATCATCGCCTTGTACAAGAAAGATATTCTAAAAATCAAGGGGGCTTACAAGTCAAAGGTTCTTTCCACATTCCTGCAGATTCCCGCTTTTTTGTCTAAACACGAAAAAAGAGTTACTCTTTCCAAAATAGATTCCGGCATAAATACCGAGAACACCTACGAGAATACATTCATGTGGCTCGGCAATTCCATGATTGCTAACAATTGCCTCAAATGCACCGACCCCAATGCAGGGCTCGGCTTTAACGGAGATGATTCGGCCATTAAGTGCTATATGGGCGACACGGGGCTTCTTTTTTCACACGCCTTTAGCGAAAATACCATCGCAAAAGAATCGCTGTACAAACAAATTATGAATAACAAACTTTCACTTAATAAAGGAATGCTCTACGAAAATGCAATTGCGCAAATGCTGACCGCAAACGGGCATGCCTTGTATTTTTACACTCGTTACAATAAGGATTTACACAGAAATGATTTAGAAATTGATTTCCTGCTAACGGATTCTGATGGGGGAAAGATTATTCCTATTGAAGTCAAGTCGTCTAAAAACTATACCACAACTTCTCTGACCGATTTTAACCGTATCTTTAAAAAAAGAATCGCGAAGTCATACATCATCCACCCCAAGAACTATTCCACAAAACAGGATGGAACAATCTGCATTCCGCCCTATATGGCTATTTGCCTATAGTTATTGATTTGGTCATCCTGGAGGGAGGAACGACCGATAGGATCCAAAGCAGTCTTAACCGATTGATATC
>JABUUT010000027.1:66356-70131 GCA_021443045.1 Fibrobacteraceae bacterium | reverse complement strand
GCGGCACCGAAGAGGCTTACGCCGCTATGGTTCCCGGTAACGCTAAAGATGGCCCACTTGGCCACGTTCACCGCATGGTCGCCGATGCGTTCCAGATATTTTGACACCATGAAGGAATCTATGGCCGATTCGGCAATGGGGTCGCCGTTTCGTATAAATTCAACCAAGTCTTTCTTGGATTCATGAAATAGTTTGTCTAGAACGTCATCTTTTTCAATGACCTTTTCGGCCTGGAATACATCCTGAAACACAAAGCTGGCCACGCTCTTGGAAACCATGTATTTTACGCTTTCTTCCATGGGTGCAATGGACCGCAATTTCTTGAGGGGGTTTTCCCGGCCCGATTTTTCTAGGTTGATGACGATGGAAGAAATGTCCGCGCACTGGTCGCCGATGCGTTCCAAATCGTTCACCATCTTGAGGGTGGCGGAAATAAAACGCATGTCCTTGGCAACGGGCTGCTGGAACAGCAAAAGCTTAAGACAAAGGCTCTCAATTTCCTTCATCTTCTGGTCGATTTCGTGGTCAAATTCCATGTTCTTTTGGGCAAGGTCCTTGTCCATATCCATCAAGGCCTGCATGGAATCGCCAATGGACTCAACCACCAAGGCTCCCATGTCTGCAACAGCCTTGCTTAAGGTATCCAGTTTTAATTTAAAGTTCATTGTCATTATCCAAATCTCCCTGTAATGTAGTCTTCGGTTCGTTTGTCGTAGGGCATGGAGAACAGCTGCTGTGTCGGGGCCACCTCCACCACTTCGCCCAGCAAGAAAAATGCAGTCTTGTCAGAAACGCGAGTGGCCTGCTGCATATTGTGGGTCACCATCACAATGGTGTAATCCTTTTTCAAGTCCATGCAAAGTTCTTCAATCTTTGCAGTGGAAATAGGGTCCAATGCGCTGGTGGGTTCGTCCATCAAAAGTACCTCGGGGTTAACCGCCAGTGCGCGGGCAATGCACAAGCGCTGCTGTTGGCCACCCGAAAGCCCCAGGGCGCTGAGATGCAAACGGTCCTTCAGTTCATCCCAGATGGCGGCCCCTGTCAAGGACTTTTCCACAATGACATCTAAGGCACTTTTTTTGGTGATGCCGTGGGTGCGTGGGCCAAAGGCGATGTTGTCGTAAATGCTCATGGGGAACGGATTGGGTTTCTGGAACACCATCCCCACGCGTTTGCGCAAAAGGTTCACATCCAGATTGCCGTAAATTTCCTGGTTGTCCAACTTGATGGAACCTGTAATTTTACAGCCTTCTACAAGGTCGTTCATTCGGTTCAATGATTTAAGCACCGTACTTTTACCGCAACCCGAAGGTCCGATAAAAGCCATGATTTCTTTTTCTGGAATGTCGATGCTCACATTCTTGATGGCGTGAAAGTCGCCATAGTACAGGTCCATATTTTTGATGGTGATTTTATTCATAATTTTTCGTTATAGATTTTAAGATTAACGGTTGGATATTCTCAAGGCAATCCGGTTAGAAATCCAGTTGACCAAAAGAACGAGTAAAATCAGGAACACTGCAGTGGCGTAGGCTTCGCCGGTGTGCAAACCTTCGCGGGAAAGCTCGTACATATGAACGGCCAAGGTTCTGCCCGAAGANAAGTAATTTAGAAAATATCTGATTTGCTTAATTGTTGCTTTCGCACCATCTGATGGGGCTGGGCCAACAAGCATATCCGTCTGGTGTAATGCATCTAGGTAGTCGTCCTTTTTCCTGCTGCGAACCACAATCATCGGGTATCCATGCCTTGCCAAAATATAATTGACTAGCAACCGTGCAATTCGACCATTGCCATCTTCAAAGGGATGAATTCGAATATAGCGGTAGTGGAACAAGGCCGCCAACTCAACGGGAGTGAGTTCACCTTTTTGTTCTTCTTCATTGTACCAGTTCACCAAATCGCTCATAAGGCTTGGTGTTTCTTCGGGGCTAGCGTAGTCGAAGCGAGCACCATAACGGGAAATCACACTGTTGGGTCGTGTTTTATACCTCCCTGCATGAATGGTGTATGTTGACGGCTGACCATTTGGCATTATATAATGAACCACATAATCTTCACGTAGAAGGGTCTTGTGCAATTGTCTTATAAACGACTGGGTCAAAAGATCCTGTTTTTCTTCAATAGCGGTTTGAGTCATTTTTACGGTCACTGCACTGGCCTTCATTTCTTCCAAGTCATTGATTTTTGCTTCGCCAGCGACCATACCAAAAAACAGCAGCAATTCTGTTTGCCCGTATGTGAGGGTGTTGCCTTCAATATGGTTGCTATTGTAGTTAAATTCAATGGAAAAACGACGTGCAAGGCGGTTTTTTTCAAAATCGCTGATGGGCTGCATTTTTTGCCATTGCTCTATAATCTTTTCAAAATTTTCAGACTTCATAACTAAAATATACATAAAAAGGTGGTATTGTACCACCTTTTTTACATCATTTCAAGGCAATTCCTGTCAAGGGACTTCCCAGTACCCTCCCTTGTCGGGGCCAATGCGCAACAGTTTTCCGCTTTTTTTGAGCCTTGCGATTTGCTTTTCTACCGCTTTTGGCGATATTTCGAGGGCAGAGGCCAGTTCTGCGGAGGTCATTCGGGGGTCGTTTTTCAGCTTGGATAGTATCAACAAGCTGGTTTTCTCCCCCCGTTTTTCATTTTCTCCCCCCATTTTGGTGTTTTCTCCCCCCATTTCCGTGGACTGCAGAAAGGTCTTTATTTCATTTTCAAGATTTCTTGCCATGGATTCCGTCATGAAATCCACAAAAATCTTGGGATTAGATTGTTCCTGTGACTGAGCAAGGCTTTTGACATACTCTTCCTTATCTTCTTTGAGAACTCTCATTGGAATCAGGTTGTTTTCGAATTGAATCTGGTTCATCACCAGTCGAGCCATACGACCGTTGCCATCGGCCCATGGGTGAATGGTCACCAGTTCATAGTGAGCGTCAAAACTCATCTTGTAAAGGGAATCTACATCTAGGTTTTTCGCAAGGCTTCGACATTCGTTCAAACTGTGGCAAAAATCCTCAAGTTTTGCAGGAACTTTGGTAAAGCTCATGTAGGAACGTCCGCCAATTCCTGCAGAGACATTCAACAATCGCAAATCACCATTTGCCGACGAAAAACTCCCCAAAGCAGTATTGTATTCGCTACCCGTATTCTTCATGATGAGAGAAGAAAGTCGCTTCAACATTTCAACTGAAAAATTTTCGCCCTTTTGGGCGAACGCAATGCTTTGTTCGTATGCCATTTTCAGGTCGAGATTCATCATCTGTTCTTCAATGGTGCGGCCCTTTGCGCTAATGCCCTTATCAAACAAAAGCTGGTTCTCGATTTCGGTGACGGTGGAGCCCTCTATGGCAGTCGAATGGGTGATGATGGAATACAGGTAAAACTTTTGATAGTCGATCTGGCTATCAATTCCAAGTTCTCGATATCGCTTTATGAGTTTTTCAAGAGACTCCATAATTTTAAATATATAAAATCCCGGAATCATTCGGGATGAAAATGCAAGTAAAGAACTTTATTATGAAGGCTCGAAGGCATGTTAAAATATGGACCCTATCCCCTATCGCGATGCTCCAGGGTCCAGGGCTAAAGGCGGCTCCAGGGTGACAGCTGGTTGGTGCGTTTGGACCATCTCTATGAATCTGACATACGATTTTGCAGGTAATCCATGTTATTACACCCGATTTACCCTTCGCATTTCACCGTTTTTCCCACAGCCCGGTGCTGAAATAACGGTCTCCCCTATCCGGCAAGACAATGACAATGTTTTTATTCT
>JABUUT010000027.1:55896-65423 GCA_021443045.1 Fibrobacteraceae bacterium | reverse complement strand
CTTCACGGCTTGCAACCTTCAGAATGACAGCTTTGGACGGTTATCATCTCATTTGGCCGATTCGTAAAAAAACGGACTTTTGCAATTGAGCCAAAAAAACACCCGATGTTCCTTTAGGAACATCGGGCGTTTTCATTTCGCTTTAACTTTTAGCTTTACCCACGGATTCTATGCCAAAGCATTAAACCCGTACAAAAGCTTAGGTTAACTAGCCTTCCACAGGAGCTTCTGGAGCCGATGCTTCAGGAGCGGTGGGAGCCACAGCAGGAGCTTCCACAGGAAGCAAAGCCTTCATAGAGAGCTTTACCTTACCCTTGGGGTCAACGCCCAAGCAGAGAACTTCCACTTCGTCACCAACATGGAGAACGTCTTCCACCTTTTCTACACGGTGGTTGGCAATCTCGGAAATGTGAACAAGGCCATCCCGACCAGGGAGAATTTCGACAAAGGCGCCAAATGGCTGGATTGTCTTAACCTTGCCCTTGTACTTGCGGCCTGGTTCTGGTTCGGCAGTCAGTTCTTCAATCATGCGGCGGCATACAGCACCAGCCTTGGCGGTAGGAGCAGCAATTTCAACATTGCCAAAATCGTCAATGGAAATGGAGCAACCCGTTTTAGACTGCATACCCTTGATTACAGCACCACCAGAGCCAATCACGTCGCGGATCTTGTTGGTAGGAACCTTCATCTTGAGCATGGTAGGAGCCTTTTCGGAAACCTGTGGACGAGGAGCGGCAAGGCCAAGAGTTGTCATCTTTTCCAAGATGTGCAAACGACCCTGCTTTGCCTGTTCCAAGGCAGTGCGCATAAGTTCGGGAGTGATACCGCGAATCTTAATGTCCATCTGGAAGGCTGTAATACCTTCGGCAGTACCAGTCACCTTAAAGTCCATATCGCCAAGGTGGTCTTCTGTGCCAGTGATGTCGGTAAGAATTTCAATCTTGCCGCCTTCCTTCACAGAACCCTTTTCGGAGATAAGGCCCATAGCCACACCAGCAACTGGAGCCTTGATAGGAACGCCAGCGTCCATCAAAGACAGGCAGCCGCCACAAACGGAAGCCATGGAAGAGGAACCGTTAGATTCCTGAATTTCGGAAACCACGCGGATTGTGTACGGGAAATCGTCTGGCAATGGGAGAACAGCAGCCAAGGAGCGTTCAGCCAAGTGTCCGTGACCGATTTCGCGGCGGGAAAGACCCAGCTTCTTGCATTCACCCACAGAGTATGGTGGGAAATTGTAATGGAGCATATAGCTCTTGGATCCTTCACCCTGCAAGCTTTCAAAGCGCTGTTCATCGTTCTTTGTACCCAAAGTACAAATCACCAAGCCCTGAGTTTCACCCCGCTGGAAAATAGCGGAACCATGGGCACGAGGAAGCACACCCATTTCGATTTCGATGGGGCGAACTTCAGTTGTGGTACGGCCATCCAGGCGAACATGTTCGTTCAGAATCATTTCGCGCATGGCGGTGCGTTCCAAATCGCTAAAGATGGCCTTGGCATCGGCAACAAGCTTTTCATCCTTGGCATCATCCTTACCCACAATGGCAACAATGCGTTCATCTTCCAGCATGCGGGCACAGAGGTCCGCCATAGCTGGATAGAAGTCGGTCTTCACCATGTTGGAATGAACGTCCTTGTTCAGTTCATCCCATACAACTTCCTTAACAGTGGCAACAAGCTTTTCATGAACTTCACCTTCGTTCTTGGGTTTCAATTCCATCTTAGGCTTGGCACAGCGGTCCACCAGTTCCTGTTGGGCCTTGCAAAGTTGCTTAATCACTTCATGGCCGGCGAGAATGGCATCAACCATGCAGTCTTCAGACACTTCGTAAGCACCACCTTCCACCATGCAAACAGAGTCTTCCGTACCGGCAACCACCAGGTCCAGATCGGCCACAGCAAGTTGGTCGTAGGTAGGCATCACAATGTTCTGGCCATCAACTACAGCCACACGAACGGCAGCCACCTGCTGTTCAAAAGGCAGTTCAGAAAGACCAATGGAAAGGGAAGCGGCACTTACACCCAGAACGTCTGGAGCAAACTGCTTGTCGGCAGAGAGCACCTGAACAATCACCTGGACTTCGCGAGTAAAGTTTTCTGGGAACATCGGACGAATAGGACGGTCGATGATACGGGCAGAAAGAATTTCTTCATCGGAAGGGCGGCCAGCTTCGCGCTTGGAGTAACCACCGGGCAAGCGACCTGCTGCGTAAGACTTTTCGCGATATTCAACAGTAAGTGGGAAAAAGTCCCCATCCTTTTCTTCGCCATAGCACACGGTAGAAAGGATAAAAGCTTCCCCCATCTTGGCAACAGCAGAGCCTCGGGCCTGCTTTGCAATACGGCCCGTTTCAAAAGAGATGACACGGCCATCGGGAAGTGTTACAGACACTTCCTTGGGGTCCAGCATCTTGCCGTATTTGGCATGATATGCGTCAATAGACATAATCTATCTCCAATCCGCAAATTAACCGCGGAGACCAAGTTCCTTAACAAGAGCACGGCATGCGAGAATGTCGCGGGAGCTATAGTACTTGATGAGGTTCTTGCGGTGTGCAACCATGGCAGTAAGACCGCGGAGGGAGTGGAAGTCCTTGCGGTGGGTCTTGATGTGTTCTGTCAGGTTCTTGATTTTTTCAGTTTCGATAGCGATCTGTACACGAACGTTACCTGTGTCTTTTTCGTTTGCGCCATACTTGGCAGTGAGTTCGGCAGCTTTTTCTTTTGTGATGGTAGCCATATTACTATCCATTTCCTTTTGTTTTGATTGTTTATGTTTGAATTACCTTCTTACCCGAGTTTCCCTGCTTAGCACCCAGTGGAATTGGCGAAACTGGACGCAGGACCAAGGTAGAATGCAACTACTGGGCTACAATATAGGTAAAAAACAAAAGAGGATTTGGATTCCAAAGCAAAAAAACAGCCTAAAAAGGGGTAAATGGTGGTTGGTGGTTGGTAAAGTCCTAAAAAAAATGTCATTCCGAACGGAGTGAGGAATCCATCGATTGATTATCGGTAAAGATAACTGCATTTTACCTCCAATTTCTATATTTGGGAGCCATGTTGGAATCGTTGAATTTTAATTTTTCGTTTTACGACTGGCTTCTCGTTTTTATGGTTACGGCCTTGGGAACCTTGAGCGCCTACCTTAAAGACCCCCAACTCAAGGCGGTTACGGCCACCATTCCCATCCCCTTTGGATTTGCCTATCTGGCCGTGGGTAAAATAATCGACACCCCCAACGTGATTGCCGGTTTTTATTGCCTACTTTTCGCCCAACTGGTTCGGTTGCTTACATACAAACTCAAATGCCCCATTGTACTTTCCATTATTTTGGGGTTAGCCTTTGTGGTGCTTGCAGGAACCAGCACCCTACCCCTTTTGCCCCCAGACAACGATGCTATTTTCGTTTGCGCTTGTCTCTTTGACTTTGCAGTGGGCATTACTTTGTTCCAAAATCAAAAATACAAGTCGGGAGTGCGCTACAAAACGCCACTGCCCGTTTACATCAAAGCTTCAGCTATAGCCCTTGTGGTGGGAGGCCTCATGGTCATCAAGCAATTCATGCAAGGCTTTTGCACCAGTTTTCCCATGATGAATTCCATTGTCAGTTACGAAAGCCGCCACTCCCTTGGGGACCAGTGCCGCCAACTCCCCTTATTCTTGATGGTGGCCCCATTCATGTTCATGGTGATGCGCTACACAGAGCTCTGGTTTGGGCTGAACCACTGGATAGTGCTTATTTTGGGATGGATTGTATACACCCCGCCCTACATGATGCTAAATAAGGAACTCAAGCGAAGAAACGAACTCAACTATAATACAGTTACCAGCGACAAGTAGCTGGTGGCTGGTGATTGCAGCGGAGTTTCCAACTCTTGCGACTTGGAAGTGGGCCTGCAAGCCCGCCTGCGGCAAGCAAGCAGTCCCGTTTCACAAGTCTTGGGAAGTTGTGGTGATTGCAGCTTCGCTGCCAAATTATTCGGCTCGGCTATGCCAACACAAGTGTTGTCGCAGCTCTCGCCTTCGTAATTTGTGGTGGTTAGTGGTTAGTGGTTGGTGGTTGGTGGCTGGTACTGTCATTCTGGAGGGAGGAACGACCGATAGAATCTAAAGAATTTTTAACTGCTTACTGATTACCGATAACCGATTACTGATAACTGAAAACAAAAACTCATTCCTTCTTTTCATTCAGTTTGTTCACGGCTTCGGTGAGGCGGTTGATGGCCTCTATAAGCTTATCCATATTTTCCACAGTCACAGGGCCGCCCACGGTTGCAGCGGCTGCTTGGCCAGCTTGTTCAACAGACTTTGCCGCTGCAGCCGTTGTTTGGGGTGCTTCCTTCACAGGGAGCTTTCCCAACCAAATATCGGGCCAGCGGTCATTGCCAGTGTGAAAGGTAATTCGTGTGGCCGTCTCTTTAGGAGAGCCTATCTGCCACAGGTAAAGTTCGTAGTCGAACAGGTCGTGATCGTGGCCCTTGTCGGTAGCACCCCAAACCAGCCACTTGCCGTCGGGCGAAAAACGAGGGAAATACTCATGGCTGCGGCGGCCCGGCAAATCCATCAACTGAACATTCTTAGGAACACCAAAGAACCCCATCTTTTCAACCTGTTTGCCATCTTTAGCAGTAAACCACAAAATTTCGCTGGGGGCTGCGGTGCCTCCATTGCCTGTGGGGTTCACGCGGTACAGTTTACTTCCATCAAAATTCCAGTCAATCTGGCAACCATCCCCCGACTTAGTCCAAACCTTCTTTTCCAAGTCCCACACCCCGGTTTCACGCATGGAGCCACGAAGAGTTATTGCCACATGTTTTCCATCTGGGCTCATATTGGGCTCCTGGAGAACAACACCTTTCTTGTTAAAGGCTTTTTCACCTTCAATAATCAAGGTTTCCTTTTTTGTACCCAAATCTAAAGTGTACACGTTTGCGGCTCTAGAAAACACTATAGACTTTCCATCGGGCCTCCAGGTACCCCACGTTGCATTGTCCACCACCTTCCGCGGGTTTTCACCATCAGAATCCACCATCCAAAGGTCCCATTTTTCAGGGTAGTTGGCATCATTTTCGGGAACCCAGCCACTCTTGCTACGGTTGAACAGCACCGTGCTTCCATCTGGAGACATACGGGGGAACCAGTCCACATTATTGCTCTTGGTAATCGGTCTTGGGTTACTCCCATCGGCGTTCATGAGCCAAATGTCATGGTTGGAATTGGCACGGCTAGAAGCCCAAACAATAACACCCTGTATTTTTCCAGAAAGGGCATTTAACGCTTTTTGCTCATCGGCAGAGGGGTCAACGGCGGCACCTGTGGGAGCCCCCTGGGCAAAAAGGGATGTTGCACCCAACAAGGCAACGGCAGCAAAAGAAAGAAAACGAGCCATAAATTCTCCATTTTATTTCACCAAAATATTCTTTCTAAAAATACAAAAAAAGCCCGGCTACACAAAAGCCAGACTTTTACAAACATCCATTTAGCAGACCAAATACAAGCCCTCTACTGCAAATTAATCCTTTGAGTATAAGTTTTACCCTGGTCTACCACTTTTACCATGTACACACCAGAAGCAACACCCTGCAAGGAATTTTGCACCGACCTTACAAAGCCTCCGTTCAAGTCAAAAAGCGAAACCTTAGGATTCTTAACCCCAGAAAGACGCAATTCCCTTCCAACCACAGAAATCTTAACAGCTTGCGCCAAAGCCAAAGCCTTGGCAGAAGAAGGGCCTTCACCCCCCTGTTCACCACCCTGTTCACCGCCGCCCTGAGACTTCATATTGCTTAAATCCGGCATATTGCCCGAAACCAAAAGGCCATTCAGCAATTTTAGAGATTGGTTAAAGTAGTTTTCATTCCCCAGTTTTACCGCCTCGGCCCAGTATTCATCCAGCTTTGTCTGGTAGGTGGGGTCTGAAATTAGGGAGGTCATAATGGAGGTAATAAAGGTGCTGTTGTGGTCACCTCCCAATTCCCCTTTAGAACGAATAATAGGCCCACTCATCCTATCGGCAGAAATTGTGGATGCCCATTTTCCAATTTTCTTGTCAATAGCCAAAGCCCGCTGGTCGCCATGCCAGCACACCGCCTTGGCATTTCGCCAGGGAGCACGGGAAGCGTCATAACTGTAGTAGTCGTCTTCGCTCTTGCCGTTCTTGTCGGTCCAGTCATCAATAAGCCCTGTGCTTACTTCATTGGAACTGCTTTCATACAGTTTCATGTTCATATCGTAAGCGGTTTCACTCCAAAAAGAAGCGTTTTCTGGGTCTGCCTTGGCAAACAGAGGCATGTACGCTGGGTCAAAATAGCCTGGATTTTTTCGATTGAAGCCCGCATCGCCCCATTTGTCCCCAGGCAAGTGAAGTCCGTTAGATTCAAATTCAAATTTTTTCATGCTCTGAATAAGGTTTTTAGCCTCGGTCAAATACTTTTCATCGCCAAACTGGTAATAGGCCTGCACCAAAGCCGCCGCCGCATCTATATCGCCATCCAATGCGGCTCCCTGGTCTTGCTTATTGGAAAGATTGGTAATCTTCCAAACCATCAAGCCATTTTCGTTAGACATTTTTTTGTACAAATTCCAAATTTTATCAAACTGAGGCTGATAGCTAGTAGTGTTGTCACTAAAATACACCATCAAGAGCATACCGTAGCCCACCCCTTCCGAAAAATATTCATCGGAACCAGGGTTCGAGCGAACACCAGCCACATCGCCATTTTCATTGTACATATCCTTAAGCCAGTATTCAAAGGCCTTTTTCAATTCTTCAGAAGCCTTTGCCTTGTCGCTCAGCAAAGTGGCGTTACCACCATAATTAGACATCTGCGGAAAAGGATAGTTGACGGCAGCATGGGAAAGGCCCAAAGCCATAGCACAAGCGGCAGCGATTCTAGAAAGGTTCATAGAACTCTCCTATAAAAAATAAAACACATCACCCAATACACAAGTCTCCAAATTTAGAGACAACCTAAACTAAAGCTAAATTATTTTTTTTTAGAGCAGAAACTACAAATTGCTACCATTTAATCTAAATCACGGTCAAACACCACATAGTACCTGTCTCGATACTTCTGGTGCCACTTTTTACCATGACAGCCGTCACACTCCAGCATTAAGGCCCCCAACAAATTTTTCCAATGGGCGTAAAACTTAATGGGAAGCACCACTCGATCTATGCCCAAAGAATCGGCATCCTTAAAGAAACTGTCGGGGTTGCGTTCATAATTCAGATAGTGTTCAAAAAAATCGGCAGTCTTTAAAATAAACCGACCATCAAGATAAATGCTGTCGGAAGGGTGGGTAAAAGCCAAATACCCTCCGGCCCGGTCGTCATTAAAAAGGCGGCCAGGATGAGGGTTATTGCGGCACCATTCTGCAGCCGCCACAGGAACCCGCTGTTCCGAGACCATGGTAAAATGGTACAAAGAAAGGCTTTTAACCCACATGCCAAGCACAAAGCAAATTACAACCAGCAGCAAGGTTGTTACCAGGAAAACTTGCTTTTGAGGAAAATGAAAATGCATTGATGCCACAAATACGGGTAAAAATAAAATAATGTTCCGTTCAGCAACCAAGGCCAAAATAGCCACAATCAAAAGCCAAACCGTTCCCCCGTTCAAGAGAACGGCGGCAGGCTTATTTTGCCCAACATTTTTATAAAACAAACATGCACAGTGAACTATGGAGCCTGCCGCCATAATGCAGGCAACCCAGCATGGCACCAAATTCACGCCCGCCCTTGCCAGCATTATGGGGGAACGGTTTTCGGCAATTCTATTGGCAAAAATAGAAGCGCTGGCGGAAGCCCCCAACAACCGATCCAAAAGCCCTAAAGGATACTTAAAAATAAGCCAACCTTCAGCATGCAAAAAAGGCATCAAAAATAGGGCAGCCACAAGCCCCACAAAAAACTTCCACGAAATCTGCTTTTTTACTAGAGCCGAAGCCCCCAGAAAACCCACAAAAATAGGTCCCAGAATATATAGCCCCTGAATGCGGCACCACAACCACTGCAAGAGCAGGAGCGCCACAACTATGGCCCCAATTTCAATTCTACGTCGGTTTTCCTCGGTGCCAGAGTTTTCCGGCGAAACCCTTAAAAAAAGAATGGGCAAAAGCCTCCAAAAAATTCCCAAGAACAAAAGTGAAAAAAGAATAGGCCGCATTTCCATGTGAAAGCGGAATAAAAAAACAAAGGGTATGGCCACCAAGCCACACCAAAATTTTTTTGGAGCAAAAAGCCAAAAAACAACGCCCCATAAAAGAGCCTTAAAAGCCACCAATAAGGGTGCCCCACCCACAGAATAAATGGCATATACCACCTGCTGAAAATATTCATGAATATTTACCGCAGGCTGCCGCATGGGAGTCCAGGTAACCACCCACTCTCTGGCACAAGCCAAATGCCACCAAATATCCGTGTCCGTCAAAGGGAAAATGGCAAACAAGGCTGCAAACAGAGGCAAAATAAAATTAAGAAATTTTACTTTATCTACAGTCATTTTTTTTCCTATACTATTTTTAGAGAGACCCATTATTTAACTTATTCAAAAAATCATTTAGTCGATTACTAAAAACAACAGTTCCTTCGGTATTCAAATGATCAAAATCTAGGGAAAAAGAATCTGCATAGTCGTGCTGTCCATTTTTATTTTCATCAAACACCACAAAATTTGAAAGAGAGCTTTCCATGTCCCTGATGTAGCCCAAATACTGTTCTGCCACAGCCCTGTTTAAGCCATGTCTACTATAAAAAGCTGTATTTGCATAATATGGGCTCATGGGAGTAATAACACCTACCACCATAATACCCCTATTTTTTGCCAATTCTAAAACTTCCCGCAACGAACGGAAATTTACAGCAAGGCCATCTTCACCATCCACCCACATGTGATTGTCAATTTCAGCAGTTCCATCCGGCGACACCCAGCCACGGGAATCATACAGCAATTCACCTCCACGCAATGTACGAATCATATTCATTACCACTTCATCCTCAACTACAGCGTCTTTAACTAAATCCAAAAAGCCATCATACAAACCCTCTTTCCAAAAATCATGATTCTTATCATAAGTAAAGCCTTTAGCCGAGCCCATGGAATAATTTATATCCGTCAAAAGGTCTGCCGAAAACCAACAATCCAAATCTAAACTTACTACCAAATATTTCAAGCGGTCACAATGATTCAACAGGTAATTTTCAAAAAGATATTTTTGACAATTCATGTCGCAAGGGATCGTGGCCATATTCAAAGCCTTCATGGTAATCAAGTTCCCCGCCAAAGCAGCATACATCCGTGAATTTCCCAATGCCACCATTTCAAGGGAATCTTTCATTTCCCAAAAAAGTTTCATTTTGTAATGCAAAATACGAACCACTTGATCGCTACTAAAATATATACCAGCACTATCCTTGCTGATTTTTTTATCATATTGAGCATTTGGATTGGATGTTTGAATCCACAAACAAGGGTGCCAAATTTCTTCACCTTCCACCAGTTCCAAAATAGAATTGTCAT
>JABUUT010000027.1:53192-55294 GCA_021443045.1 Fibrobacteraceae bacterium | reverse complement strand
AGTTCCGACTTTCCAGAGACCCCCTCAATTTTGGTGCAAAAAGCCACCCGGTTTCCATCGGGAGAAATGTCGGGGTGGAACACGTTTAACGTATCCTGAATTTCAACGGCAAACAATTGTGGAGAGGCATAATTGACATACACCAAATTTTTAGAAGCATCATTCCTAAAAGCCAATTTACCGCGGAATGTGCCTGCCTTTTTCTTAACCTTTTGAGCAGTGGCAACAATATTGAGAGTGCTTATTTCAGAACCACCATCATAATTTAAATAAGAGGCCTCAGGAATAGGGCCTATAGCCAAACGAAAACCCACATAGTCGCTCTTTGAGGCAGGCGTTACTGCATACACACCTCCTCTGGAATAGTAATTCAAAAAATTTTTTTCCGTAAAAAAGGCACCGCCCTTAACAACCCTTTCTTCCAAAGCCCCACCCTGAATGGCACCAGCAAAATTAGTCATAGTGGTATCCCTAAAAAAGCCTAACCAATCATTAACCCATTCCATGGCATTACCCGCCATATCACAAATCTCATTTTTGCTACTGGCCTTAGTGCAAACTTCATGAATCACATTTCCAGAATTGGAGGCATTCCAGCTTTTTTCCACATCCCAAACTAAAGACGCCA
This sequence comes from Fibrobacteraceae bacterium, assembly GCA_021443045.1. Classification (GTDB taxonomy): domain Bacteria; phylum Fibrobacterota; class Fibrobacteria; order Fibrobacterales; family Fibrobacteraceae; genus Fibrobacter. The sequence goes on along the minus strand of JABUUT010000027.1, from coordinate 54,666 downwards.
CATACACCCATTCCGCTTCCGTAGGCAATCTGTATCCATCCACATTTCCATGGAATTTAAAGCCATCCATTCCAATGCAGTTTCCGTTTGAATTTATACTTAATCCTTCGTAAGAATAGACTGTATCCAGGCCCTCAGCCACACTTTTGGCGTTGGCATAAAGAACGGCATCAAAAAAAGTGATATTAGTAACGGGCTTATTATCTTTTAAAAAATCAAACCCCTTCATTAAACTCATAAATTCTTCACGAGTCACTTCGTGTTGCTGCAAAGAAAAATCGTAGGTAAAAACAACCTGCATTTCGGGCTGTTCTGTAGACTTCGCAGAAACTTCCTTTGTACCCAAAGTAACAGGGTTTCCCTTAGCAAAAAAGTTAACAAAGCCCTGCCTTTCTCCATCAGGTTTGCATATGGGAGACACGGTGTTATTATCACAACCCCAAAAAAAGAACAAGACCAAAAATATAAAGGGCAAGTAAACCATAAAATTCCTATTTGAATATATTTTTCAGAACATCATTTAGGCTCTCAGTCATTTTTTTGGCACCTATATAACTTAAGTGATCGCTATCCATGGCCATTTCATCTGTATAATCATGTTCACCCATTTTATTTTCATCAACAAAATGGAAATTAGGCTTTTTCTTTGATAAATCCTTAAACCAATCTATAGTTTCTTTTGCCATAGAACGCTGTAGGCCATAGGGGCCAAAGGCCCCCGTATATTTATAAGCTGGGGCAGAAGGGAAAATAATTCCAATAACCTGAATATTTTTAGAAGCGGCCTCATCCACTAAGGCCGAAAAATCCTCCAAGACTTTATCAAAATAGTCTTTCTGCTTTTGTGTCAATACAGAATCGTTTTTTACATTGCACCCCATGGAGCACCATGCCATAGAAGGCCTATCAAGCCGACCCCGCTCCGAATAAAGATGTATCACCGCATCGGGAGCAGGGTAAGAATCCTCCATGGCTTCTATAAAATTTTCTGGTAAAAAATCCACCCAAAAATTGTGATTGGCATCGTAAATATAACCAGGGCCTTTATCAAAAAGAAGCTCCAAATGGTCTTCCACACCACGCCAGGCATCAATATCTAAAGAAAACACCACCGCCTTTAATTTTTTTGCATGATTAAAGGCATAATTATGAACAAAGTAAAACTCCCGTTGAGGATCAATGCCAGACACGCCCATATTCAGCATTTTCCATTCTGGATAAAGGTCGGGATTTACACCGGCTTCCATACGGGAGCTTCCTGTTAAATAAATTTCTATAGTATCTTTTTGATGCCAAAATTTTCCCATTTTTACTCGATAACGAGCTTGTGCATCCACAAAATCAGAGGTAATGTAAGCCCCGGCACTGTCCAAGTCTAACATAAAATCACCACTAGGCACCACTACAGATTTTGACCACAAACAAGGGTGCCAAATTTCTTCACCTTCCACCAGTTCCAAAATAGAATTGTCAT
>JABUUT010000027.1:36232-52589 GCA_021443045.1 Fibrobacteraceae bacterium | reverse complement strand
CCCCCTCAATTTTGGTGCAAAAAGCCACCCGGTTTCCATCAGGAGAAATGTCGGGGTGGAACACGTTTAGCGTATCCTGAATTTCTACAACCACGCGAATAGGGTTAAAATATTCAACGTAAGCTAAATTGTGGGTCACATCATTTCTAAATGCAAGTTTACTACGGTAAGTCTTCATTTTTTGCTTAACACTTTCAATGGAAGCTATAATATTTACTGTACTTTCTACAGTACTACCCCGAGAATTTATCCAAACAGGGTCTGGAATTTTACCTATAGCTAATCTAAAGCCTACATAATCGCTCTTGGTTCCCGAGGTCACTGCATAAACATCCCCCCGAGAATAAAGGTTTATGCTAGATGCACTAGACCTAAAGCATCCACCCTTCACCACCCTTTCACCCAATGTTCCCCCATCAGGAGCCCCCACATAGTTTTCAAAAACCGTATCTCTAAAAGAACCTTTCCAGTCATTTACCCATTCCATCACATTGCCGGCCATATCGCAAAAGGTTGAACCATTTTGAACAGCGGTACAAACATCGTGGCTTCGGTACTCCGAATTTTCGTTGTTCCAACTGTCCTCTGGCAAAAAATGGTCAGAGGCCACATAAATCCATTCTGCTTCCGTCGGCAAACGATACCCCTCTACATCAGGGTGAAAAACCAAGCCATCTAAATTGGAACAATTGCCGGTAGCATCTCTTGAAAGCCCCACGTAAGTGTACACCGTATCCAAATGTTCCTTTTTGCTTAATGCATTAGCATAGAGAACCGCATCGTAGTAAGTCACATTGGCTACCGGAAGATTTTTTTCATCTACATCATCATTACCTTTGAGTAACAAGGCAAACTCACCTTGGGTCACCTCATGTTCCTGCATGGAAAAATCATAGGTAAATTTCACTTCCATCCTTGGTTTTTCAGAAGCCAAGGCCAAAGAATCTTCAGTTCCCACAAAAACCGATTTTCCCGCAGAACGAACCTTTAAAAAACCTTCATGGGTTTCATCTTCCAGCACCCATGGAACATCCGCCAAATCAGCGGAGTTGCAAGACAGCAACAGCAAACAAAAGCTAATTAGTAGATACCGCATAAAAAACTATTCCTTGTCAATCTTTTTCAAAAGAGAATCCAACCGCAAAGTCAGTTGCATTCCCCCTTTAAAAGATAAATGATCTCTATTGGAAGCCGAAGAATCGGAGTAATCATGATTACCCATTTTATTTTCATCCATCAAATAAAAATTGGAATATTCACGTTCTAGATCCTGAATATTTTCAATGACTTTGGGAGCGGCACTGCGCATAAGGCCGTAGGGTCCATAAGAGCCTGTATTCTTGTATTCGGGAGCCATTGGAAAAATAATCCCAACCACTTTAACACCTTTTTCTTTAGAAAGGGAAATGATTTCTTCCAGTGCCTTTAAAGATTTGTCCCAGAGAGAAGCATTTTTCTTATAAAGTAAAGTATCCCCTTCCACTTCAAAACGAGCTTTCCATCCTCTAAAAATGTCTTTTGTGTAGCCTCTATAAGCAGTCCACTCTTTTTTTTCATCATCGTCGTTGCCGTAGCTCATCTGGGTGCGGTACAGCAGTTCCTTAAATTCCTCAGGCTCCCTATAGGTTCTTTCAAAATCATAGGCATAGCCAGGAATGTCCCCATAAGTCCGTTTCCAGTCTTCCCCTTCTTTTTTGTTCCAAAAATCAATATCCAAAGAAACCACAACAAATTTTAACTGGGGGCAATAAGGCAAAAAGTAATGTTTCACAAAATCTCTAGTGATGTAAATGTCATTGGGCGTGTGGGCAAAATTTACCGACAACCCTGTTTTTATGTAATGGGGATTAACCCCCATCATAGGCCTTGAAGAACCTGCTATGGCAATTTTCAAGGAATCATGATAAACCCACAACAACTCCATTTTATAGCGAAGGATATTCGCCAATTCTTCTGTTCCCTGGGTGTAATAAACCCCAGCACTGTCTGCATCCAAAGTAAAGGAATTCGTATCTACACGAACTGGAGAGGAGTACACCCAAAAATCAGGATGCCAGGATTCATCCCCTTCCACCAACCTTACAATGGAAGAATCCTTCATATTCACCAATACAACACTTTCGTGAGCCCCCTTTCCATTAACCAGCGTAGCGACCACAAAATTGTCGTTTACCCATTCTGTATGGTCAAAGGAGTAACCTGCCGGAGAGGGAATAGCCGAAATCAGTTTGCCAGTGCTATCCATTACCAAAATGCGCTCGTGGGTACCATAATCGGCCCCCGCAAATTCTCGACCCGTTTTTCCTCCAAAGTCTAGGAACAAGGTTTTCTTTGTATTTCCTTTAGATAGTGAAACATTGCAAGCCTGTTCACCATTGTACCAAACAGCCTCTTTTACCTTTCCATTTTTATCTTCAATTCGGGCCCGCAAAAGCCTTGCGCCACTTACGGCCAAACGATTGTCGCTAGAAACACCCCCATTGTAGCTCCCATCAAATAATTTATATGGAATCTTGAATTTGCCATCGGAAACTTTAACAGCCCAAGTAGAGTAGCTCTTCCATGTTTTTTCGTTGGTGTTTACGCCAGCATCTGTTATAAAAACTACTTCCGTATCTAGAGCATCGGTAATGCGAAAACGGGGAATGGTAGCATTTTCCATGTTCACCGTCCGACGATATAGCTGGCTTAAACTAATATTCTGAAGGTGTACCTTAGATTTTCCAGACATTCCCTCCGGAGTGGAACTGTAAACCACATATTTTCCATCGGGAGATAGCACCGGATGGTAAGCCCCAGTAGAATCCTCTTTTTCGTAGAGAATGTTTTCTCCAGACTGATATGTTAAAAAAGCCAGGTTTCCGGTCACATCGTCTCTAAAAGTCAATTTTACATGATCCGTACCTAACAGTTTTGCCAAAGTTTTAGGGCTGGCCATCACAGAAATTTCCGATTTCATGCGATTTCCTTCGGGAGTGGTAAACACCCCTTCTGGAATGGCACCTGCAGCCAAACGAAAGCCTACATAATCTTCCATGGTAGACGACGTTACCAAATACACATCTGTTCGCAGGTATGTATTAATGTTGGAAGGTTCCGTTTTGTAAGAGCCGCCCTTAATAACCCTTTGGCCAACCCCATAACCCGAAAAAGCTCCCAAATAATCGGTATAGGTCGTATCCCGAAATACCGACATCCAGTCGTTGACCCATTCCTTTACATTGCCTTCCATGTCGCAAAGGCCCACTTTATTCGGCCCCTTGGAGCAAACCTTCTTTCGCTTGTAATTAGAATTTTTGGCATTTACAGAACGGGATACATTAAAATCTTCCTTGGCCGCATACACCCACTCCGCTTCTGTAGGCAAGCGAAATCCCTTTGCCAAAGGATTAAAACGATAGCCCTCTAAAAAAACTGCATGGTCATCGGAATTGTAAGTTACCGATTCGTAAATGTAGGCCGTATCTAATTTTTCAGCTACACTTTTGGCGTTGGCATAGAGAACGGCATCCCAAAATGTCACATTGACCACAGGCAAGGAATCTTCCCCAGACTTACAAAAATTTTTAGAAAACTGGGCAAACTGAGAACAAGTCACTTCGGTTTTAGACAAAAAATAGGAGTGGGCTATTTTCACAGACATTTTGGGATATTCCCCTGTTGTCATGGATTTATCGTTTGTACCCAAGGTTACCGGATACCCATTCCCTAATATTTTTACAAAGCCCTCATGTTCTTCGCTGTCTTCATAAAAAAAAGTGGACCCCATGTCGGCATCGGTACACGACATTAAAAAAGAAGCGCAAAAAATGAGACTAAAAAATGCCCTTACAAACATAAACTTAAAATAGAAAACTAGCGGGAGAAATATAGTTTATAACCGGGATTTAGCCAATTCCTGATTAGCCAAAATGCCTGGGTAATCGGGGAAAAATTCTTTTGCCATGCGGTACCAGGCTAGAGCCTTCCGCACATCGGTTTTAACATCAGGCAAATTGTTGATATTTAGCGAATAATTTCCCAAATTAAAGGCGGCTAGGCCTAAAAAACGAGACAGAGTCAATGGACTAAATTCATAACCGGTCCAAGGGCCTTTACGGTATTTTTTTAAATACTCGGCATCGGAATAGGAAAAACCGGCCAGGTTAGGCTCCAAATTGATTTGCCCCTTGTATTTCAAATAGATGTGGTTGGGTAAAAGCCGGGCATCCAAGGGAATATTCCTGCTTTCGGCCACCATCATGGCAAGCCAGGCAAGGCCAACACAGCCAGACTTTCGATTTAAAAGCACCTGCAGAGGCAACACGGCCGCTGGAGTAACGGCAGAATCCCCAGAGCCAGCAAACTGAATATTCCAATGTTTCCACAACAAAGATTTTAAGGCATCCAGTGTATCTACGCCCGTTTCTGTAATACTGTCAAAAAATGACAATCCTTTTTTCCATGTTTCGTTACCGTCCAGGCAGTTCAATTCCATACCTTCAAAGGTACAAGCAGCCTGGGCGTAATTGGAATGGAGGAATTGGTCATTTTCTTGCACCATCAACATCCATGCTCCAAAAGCACAGATAAAAAAGACGGCAATCACAAAAACTTTTCGATACATCAAGCCTCTAAACTACATTCCATCCCATTCCATGGGAGACTGCCAAAAATCACGGGCCGTCATCATGTAGATGACCAGCCGCTTGCTTCCCAAATCCATCTTTGGCAAGCGGCTGCGGACACCAGGTCCACCGCCCCAACTGGTAAGTACCTGGACGTCCAGGCCCGTGGCAAAAGCTAACAGGGAGCCTGGGCCACCAGACTTTTGATCCACCGATTCAAAAACTCCCGTAAAGGAATCACCCATCAGGAGTATGGGAGCATTTTTACCCCCCTTGTAAGGGGAACCCTCTTTGTACACTTTCATCACATTCAATGTATCTGCGGTATACATCGATTTTTCACCATCAGGAAGGTGGGCCACCAAGTCTCCTTCACGAAGGGTAACGGAATCCCTCATTTCCAAAGAACCAGGCAAAGCTCCGCTCTCACCATACCAAGAATACTGCGTCACCCGAGAGGCCAACTGCTCCATGGCCGCCAGCATACCGGGCAAAGCCCAGTGGGTGTCATAACGCTGAAAAGAGTAGTGAGCCCCTTCGTTATCATCACCACCTCGAGCAGCCATTAAGGCAGGGTACAAATCAAGCACATCAATGCCAGCCTTTAAAAGTTCTGCGGTAAAGGCACGACCATTAGGGTTTACACACAAGTCGGCAGGGGTTTGTGGTACCAGCTTATGGGCATAAATTTCTTCTTTTACTGGAACCGGGACAACCAAAAGTTGAATTTGGAGTGAATCCAGATATTTTTTTAACTCCACCAAACGGGGCAAAGGATTGTGCAGGCTATCTTGTGCACTAATTTGGCCAGATACAAGGTAGTTGGCATTGCGACGGAACCAAAGCATTCCCCCTTCGCTCCAGGCATTTTGTTCCTTTGGAAGCGAAGCCAATTTTTTAGACAAGGCATCTCTAAATTTTTCCGTCGCCTCACCGGCAGGGCAAGAATTTTCTACAGCTGCTAAGGTAGCCAAACGAAAATCGGAGGTAGTATCTAGGGTACGAGAAATAGGCCCGTCCACAGAAGCTGATACCTTCTTCAATTCTTCAATTTTAGCATCGCTTAAAACCAAAGACGGTGTTTCAAAGGCCACCCACATGGGGGTTCCCATGGGGTTTCCCCGCATTACAGCAAAGGGCTTAGAGCTTTCCCATTTTGTTCCAGACAAATGTTGTTCCAAATCCGTATTCAATGTAGGGTACCAGTAAGAAGACAGACTGCGAATCCAATCCATAACTTCTTCCCCATTCAATTCCCTAGACAAATAATCCCACAAAATCTCCTTGGCTTTTGCATCCGACCTATATCTCAGCTTTCCATAAAAAACACTGCGGTTGGTCCAGGGAGCTGGAAGCACCTCCACCCACCATTCCACAGAATCTTTACCTTCATAAGTAACGCCCCACAGACGGTTCACCCTTTGAAACTGGCGAAACACATTAGGTTCATTCCACTTTACCCCTTCTACCCCAGTCAATAGAACATTCAAGGAGTCCAAATGCGAAGCGGCATAGAGAATCTTTGCAAAAGGTTCCCAAGCCACAGCCTGAATACCATTTAAAAAAGAAGGCTGTACAGCAGAAAGAGATTCCAGCATATCAAAAGGGTAAGCACTCATTTGCGCTTTTGCCATTAGACCCCCATAATTTTCAGGAGCCTCTTCTTTTCCGGCTAAGCGAATGGGGTTATTGTTGTAAGCAGCAAAGTCTAAAGCAGCCAGTGTAGGTTTTTCAATAACTCGGGTTTGCTTTTGCTCCCCTTCCAGTTTTAGCAAAAATGTGGTAGACGGAGCCTGTGGAGCCACAGAAATAGCACCGCCATTTTGTGAGCCACGAATTTCCGTCAACTCCGCTGGAGGATTGTTACCTGCACAAGCCAAAAGGCCCAAAGAAGCCGTTACAGAAAAAATACCTATCCAATTTTTCTTTTTCATTTTCTTCCTCAATTCACTATTGAACCCAGTTGTTAAGCCAAGTTCTAGCCGTTTCCAAACTCCAGCCTTTGCGCTCAGCATAATCCTTTAATTGATCCATTCCTATTTTGCCCACAGAAAAATAGGAACTTTTAGGGTGGGCAAAGTAGTAGCCACAGGCCGAATTCAAAGGCATCATCATAAAAGAGTCTGTCAGTTCTATACCGATATTTTCTTTTACTTTAAGCAAACGCCATAAAGTTTGCTTTTCCGTATGGTCCGGAATGCTGGGGTAGCCTATAGCAGGGCGAATGCCAAAGGCGTTGGCAGCCGTAAGGTGTTCACCGTAGCCCCAATATTTTTGAATTACATCTAAATGAAGCTTGGTAGAATAAGCCTCCGTAAGGCGGCCCGACAAAGTTTCCAGAAGAATGGCGCTGTAGTCGTCACCTGCACTTTTCAAACGATCCCTTCCTTCTTTTACACCAAACCCTGCACTTAGGGCAAAAAAGCCCATGTAATCGGTACATTTAGGCGATAAAAAATCGACCAGAGAACGGCAGGGCAACATCAAGTTATGTTGTTGGCGTAAAAAATGAAAAGTTACGGGGTCATCACAAACCGACTGCTGAACCAAAACATCGTCACCTTGGCGAGTCACAGGAAAAAGTCCAACAACAGACCGAGCCTCGCACATTTTGCGCTCCACAATCTGCTGCAAAAAATTTTTTCCATCCTGCAATAGGCGGCGAGCTTCTTCACCCCGAGAACTATCTTCATCCAGAATTTTCAGGGAGCAAGGAAAATGCCAAGCGTACAGAAAATAACTCCAGTCAATAAACGGAACCAAATTTTCCAAAGATTCCTGCAGCACCAGAACCCCCTCGTTTTGGGGAGCCGGCGAATGAACCCAACGAGGGGCTATTTTATTGTTTAAAAAACTACAGGCAATACACATTAGGACTAATATACAATTTTCAAGGAATACAGAGGAATGGGAGTCTTTAAAAATTCTATATTACAAAGGAGTAAACCACAAGGCCTCCAAGAACGCAAGGAGTTTATATATGCCTAAAACAGGAGAACACAATAAATGGATAGCACTTGCCCTCTGTATTTTACTGGGCTACCTAGGGCTACACCGTTTTTATGAAGGCAAAATCTGCACCGGCATTTTATGGCTCTGCACAGGTGGACTTTTAGGCGTAGGAATCGTTATCGACGCCATCTTAATTGTAATGAAGCCCACCAATTACTAGTATCGTATAACTAGAAACAATCTTTTAACCCACTATTTTAATTTTCTAACTAAACGCAAGCCGCCTTTAGTCATACCCTATTTATCCTTTAAAAGCAAGAACTTTGACAAAATAGCGTTTTCTTTGCAATACGAGGTATTTTGCCGAAAGCATATCATTTGGTATATCGACTTCCAACTCAGCCATGCAGCTACACGATGTATTGACATTCTGTTCATTTTTTGCGTCTATAAATAGCGTGTCATCCTTAACATCTGAATGAAGCGAAAACTTGACATCTCCGCATGAAACAGGAATTTCAACATCTACAAACATTTGACCGTCGTCTCGTACTTCAAAGAACACCGTATCCATTGATTCTTGTTCTTGGGAAGCATCTGCCTCGCTTTTTGATAAAGCCTGTGCAGGCTCATCTTTGCAACGGTCTTTTATGCTGAAACTTAAATCGCCGTAATCTTCACCATCACCTGCTGAACACGAACATAGGACTGCCAGAGCCGCTATTAACATAATGAATGCGTTTCTTTTTTCCATTTTTGTAATTCCTCCATGAATTAAGTGAATGAATGAGGTCTCATTCGCACTTTTTTAATCACTTCAGTTCACGAACCAGGCGTAATCCTTGGTACCCACCAACACCCCCACTTGACGCATTTAGGGTATGGGTACCGTAATTTAAATTTTCCATAGAACTATACAAAAAACCTCCTTTACAAGATGTAATTTCATTAGAAAAAATACTCTTGCCAGGAAGCATCACATTTTCACAAATAAGACCCAACATATCGTGCAATCCATAAGCATTCGCTTTTTTCACACCCACCGGTCTAGAGTCTTGGGCGTAATAGCCCCTTTCTAAATCTATTATGGTACCTGCCCCGAACCAAGCATATTCCGCAGCCTCTATTTCAGAGGCTCCGTCCTTCCAAAGAGATTTATTTTTCAAATCGCCAGCTCGAGCCAAAACCATCCACTCATTGTAGTAAGGCAAACGATAGCCATTTGCACTCTTATTAACTTTTACAAGATACCAATTCGGTTCTCCATTATACTTTCTCATAAAGCTTGTAGAAACAACATCAAAAGAGCCATCTTTTCTTAAACTTGGTATAAAGTTTTTTTCTTGCACAGGCATAAAAGAATAAACAGGTTCAAGACCTTCCCGCACACTACGAATATTAGCATATACTAGTGCATTATACAAATAAATTTTTATGGCTGCAGAATCATGAACATCACAGAAAGAATTTATTGAAAGTCGTTCTTTTCGTTCTTTCCATTCTTTCATATAATTATTAGCAATTGAGTTATTTGACAAATACTGGCTAGGAATAGAGTCCATCATAGTCAAGGCAAAATCGCAATTTGTTACAGGATACTTGTCAACCAACAAAATACTGTTCATTGAAACTATACGTTCAGAGTCTGGATAAACTCGACTTTCTACGTCAGTATTAAACCCACCTTGCGAATTCTTAAGTCCAAATTCCTTTCCATAAAAACCAATTTTATGATTTTGCTTAGACAAATCTATATATTTACTGCTTATCGCGAGATTCAAGGTATCGGTTACCCCATTTTTGTAGTCCATCACAAAAACTCTAGAGGAACCAACAAAACTTGAAGTCTGGATTTGCAAGCATGCAGAATTTTCTATACGACTAGGTAACGAAGGAACCACCCATTTAACACTAACAGTATCCTCTATACACAGTGACAAGGTTTCATTTTTTTCGACCTCCAACCAATAGTTTCCTTTTCCCAGAGAAACCTTTAACGTATCCATACTCTTCATTGATTTAGGAATAACTATTTGCGGTTGTTTTTTTACATCTTTAGGCACTAATAAGACCGTTTTATTTACTATAGCAGCATTCAATTTTAGATTTTCCGCATTCAACTTTTCAATATCGGCAGTACCAAGATTTCTACCTTCAATATCATAAATGGTGTACATTCCCGCAAAGGAACACACACTCAGCAAAGAAATAATAAGAGATAGTTTCTTTTTCATTTTACACCTCCGTTATTTAACACAATTTCCATTTCTTAGACAGTCCCATTGACTCTCATTCACATTAACCAAATTGCCTAATTCATCCTTTTCTTGCACAATTGTATTAGTACCAGTTTTCACAATAGGCATTAAACGATAACGCAATTTTGGTCCAGTTGGAGCAAGATAATTCATCAAGTTAGCTTCTGTGGTAACATAGCTAAAAGAAGGTTGAGGATTTCCATTGTTATCCCTTGATGGACTTACAACACATTCAGGAAGAGTGCCTCCATCCAAGCATTCTTTTTCGTTAACGGGAATGTATTTATCCCTCAATCCCATAGCATGGCCAATTTCATGCTGAACTGTATTTTGAGAAGCCTCGCCATAAACTACTGGAGAAAAAATCAACCCTCCTGTTACATTTGAATTTTCATCGTTTTGTAGATAAGTTACTTGTGCAGCACTGTAAACCATAGGCTCTCCATCATCATCACAAACAATTTCGCCCTTATCATTTTGACCAACACTGACTGGCAGAGGGAATAAAACATCAGAACTCGTAATAGATATTTCAAAACAGCCTGTTGAAAGAGCCGGAAGACTCTGATATGCAGATGCAACCTTCGCCATTGCTGTTCCGCTAGCAAGATCAAGGCTTTCTAAAACTATTTGAGCAGAACTTGCCGAAGATCGATTTTCGCAGGATGTAACAGTAACATTTATCGGACTTCTCTCACTTACCTTATTAACAAGCCCAACCATTCCAGAATGGTATATATTATTTAAAACAAAAGCCTCTCTAACATCTGTTGTATGTACAACCCAATATATAGACATTTCATTTAATGCAGCAACAAAATTTATTGGATAAGCAGAGCCCTCTTTATAGGCTTCAAAACAAGACTCATTTGTTAATACATCATCTACATCTACACATCGATCATACAAACTATTTTCCCTTTTTACTATACTCAAATTTATCGGGATTACCCAATTATAAAAAGGCATATTAGTTTTTTCAGTAAATTGAGTACTAGCATCATACTCAATCTTCTGAGGAAGTCCAAATTCAGTGGCTTTTTTTTCTGTCAAATTAGCAGACAAGACAACCTGCCCATAGACTCGATTAAAATTATCCCGTACTCGATCAGCGGTATAGCAATTAACATCAGATTCATTACATGTTCCATATTGCACATAAGAGATATCTTTAGACAACGGTTCATACTCAAAAATGGTGACATATAATCCCAATTGATGTTCTCCTGCATTATTGATCCCATATAAAGAGTATCGACCTGCATAAAGTTCAATCATATTGTGATTTGTTGTTGCCAGAGGAATTATAGGTGCTAGACCAGGAATATCTTCTTCTATTTCACCATTATATTTTTTCATTTTATAAGATTCATATCCAGATACAGTAGATAAATCAACCAAAACAGAAGCAGGAATACCCTTCGCAGTGGAAGCATAGGTTTCCTTTCTTGCATCTGGGTTAATCAAATTTCCTACAGGATCCTTATCAAAGCCATACGAATGTGTTGTCGTCTCAGAGTACCAAGGAACAATATTCTCCCATTCGTAGTCTACAACAGAACCATAACCTATTACACCAGGAATTTCTCCCCCATCAATAGGAAAATCATCTATAAGAGATTCTTTCTTAGGGGTACTGCATCCAGCAAACAAAATCAATACAATCAATAGAAAAATATTTAACATATTCATACCCTTCCCATTAATCAATCTCAAAAACAAACCCATCATCATCATTTCTAACATAAAGGATTATCACATCAGAATAAACATTCATATCACTAAGATTTTTTGAAAAAAGTATTGGAAGTCCTTCACCAGACCTTCTTGTTTGGAAAACATAACGACCATTTTCCTCCCCATTTTTATAGAATGTCATTTTTATCGAAGGTACATCACTATATTTCTTTTTATTTTTATCTATCAAACTAACCTTTACATCAAATTTACTCTTGTTAGTTTTGCTGTGTTTAGAAACAAGAAGTTTAAAAGTTCTAGCATAATTCGAATTAGCCAAATAATTTCGCAACCACTCTGTTGAAATACTATTTATTCTCGGAATAACAGGATTTACTTTATAAACTTGATCAGTTTTGCTATCATAATAACCAATAATTTCTCCCCCATTATTCATCGTCCAACCATACGGCCCTAGTTGAAACTCAACCTCAGGACGACCACCCTCCATAATATCAAACAATGGAACTCCTTCTTCCATTACGCCCCTGTTCACCAAGGGAGAAACAGCGGACAAGTTTAATCCTGCGGCATAATCCATAAACATATTACTCCCTTCCGGATTTGATTCATCAAGAAACAGAGGGTCGCCCACATAGTTGTTTGTGCCTTCATAAGCCTTGCTGAAAGAAGAGTTTCTTGCAGTATAGCCATCCACCACTTCTGTTTCCGAATTTTTCCAGAAGATGTCGTTAGCAAGAATACCGAGACCTCGTCCACTTATGGCGCCATTATTTTCACCCGCTTTATTTGCAAAGAAGGTGGAGTTAAACGCATTCACAAAACCTGTATTATTTTGAATGGCGCCGCCATTTTTTTCGGCTTCATTGCCATAGAAAATATTGTTGGCACAGTAGAGCCCGTATCCAGCCCCAACTAAGGCTCCGCCGTTCTCCGAAGCCTCATTTTTTACAAAAGTCACATTTGTAAAGTTTCCAACAGAGCCTACATAAGCAGCGCCACCATTTTTTGCACTATTATTAGCCAAGCGAACCTTAAAGGCCAGCAAAGTGTCCACCGCATAAACGGCTCCTCCATTTTGGCTAGACTCATTACCGTTCAAAATCACTGTTTCCAAACGTAATTTTTGAGTTTTTCTTGCGGCAACGGCTCCTCCATCGGATTCATTAAAACCATTCATAATGGCAAAGCCCTTAATGGAACGAGGAGACAAGCCCTCGATTTCAATATGGTTTTGCAGATTGAGATTTATTGTCGGAAAAGCAAGCAAAGAGGAAAGTTCCCAAATTTCACCTTCATAACCCACCATTTCAAAACCAACTTTCCAAGGAACAATTCCTTCCCTAAAGTTCTGAGACACATCCCAAGCTCCACCAGTCATAACCAGTTCACGACCAGTGGATTGAGCAAGCTGTTCCGCCTTATTGAAATCTATCAGGGGCGTTGCAGGCGAAGAACCATCGCAATTCATGGCACAACCGCTTGAGGGGTTCCAATAAATGCGATAATTGGCATTCTTCACAAAATCAAACACATAGTTTGCCGACATCGCTTCGGAAGGAAAATCAGCAACAAGATTACGGGAAATCTTAACAACCACTTTATTACGGCTTTGAGGCAAGGACACAACACGTTCGTCATCATCATTGACTTTCACATCATAACCTTCAGACCCGTAAATAAACATTTCCACATTTTCCTGCGTAGCAGGAAGAACACTTGCATACCTATAGACTCCCTTATTGAAATAGGGAGCAAAATGTTCGTGACTGTGGGAAATTTCTTGCAACTGCGGAGGAACAGATACGGTGGATTGCGGCTCCATATCGAATTCATTGGCCCAAACTGTACCGATTACATTGGTACGGGATGCAATTCGAACAAAACTATTGGGTGCAAATATGTCGCCAAAAAATTTGCCGTCAGTGCCAACGAATAAATCACCGGAAGATAGATTCCACTTCACTTCCGTTGCATTTCCGCCTACAACATTAAAAACAACCCGATCTGCAATATTAACGCCATTAGCCACATTGAAAACCACAGGTCCATTGTTCAAATCTACATAGACCTTTGTATCGGTGCCAAAAAACATATTCTGGAAATTGTAGACCCCGGTGCTAAACCTGATTGTGGAACGATCACCTATGTTAAAAGACCCGTATGAACCCGGATACACTTCCACATCAGAGTCTGGACCATGGGCAAGTATTTCTACACCAGGTACGATATGCACTGGGGCCAATTGTTTTCTATTTACAACAGAATTTTTCCGAGACTTTACACTCACATTATTTTGTTCAACGCAAGAATTGGAAAATGTAAGTTCACCTTCAATGGCAACTCTTTCAGCCAAGAAGCACGTTGACCCAGACTCTACATTGCCATAAATTTTTACATCCGTATTCAGTTCAAGAGTATCTCCAAAAACATCACCTCCAAGAGTTTTGGTATAATTGCCAAAACGAACCTTATTTGCGCTAATCAAGTAGCCTTCATTTTGTCCACCAAAAGATTGAACAAGTTCCTCTGTTTTTTCATTAGCATCGGTTTCATGGCAATCTAAACATTCAAGGCTCACATCAGAAACCAGTATATTGCCCACATATTTTCCAACATTAAATTCTAGGCGAGCGTTGAATACATTTTCATTTTTCATTGTAAATGTTCGAGTTATGGTGCGAGAATCTTGCAATACCCCAATCTCGCCAAACTCCCCAAAAGCATCGTATGGAAAACCACTTCGGGCCACACGCACATTTATCACACGCCGAGGGCCAAAACCCTGCAGAGTAAATTTCACCTGATATTTTTTTCCCGAGTTCAGCTGAATGTTATTCTTTGTCAATTGAACATTCCAAAAATCATCGCCAGGGGAATAAACGCTTACCAAACCGTTGTTGTACATTGCATCGGCACTATTGTAAATGGCAAGATTAAAGTCAGAAACAGAATAAGTCGCTCCCAACAAATTCATAGCAAGTATCATTATGCAGAAAAATATTCTTTTCATTAATCAACCCAGATAAGTTATTACATCTAAATTAATGATACCTAATATATATATATGCAAATTGTCAATTTTATTACAACATAAATAATATAAATTTAATTTTACATTATTTAATCCGAATTCACTTGGTACTCCACATAAAATCACAAAACCAGAAAGCACCGTCGCTTAAGGCGACGATGCTTATTTTATTCGTAATTACTAGGGCAAACGCCAAACTACTCGGTAAAGGTGAAGGGTATGGTTACCGTGGTGTTACCTGATTTCACTGTTCCAAAGGTCCAGCGAGCCACCGTGTTTTTTACCTCGTTATCAAAGGCATCGTAACCTGTAGTAGACGAGACAATGGAAATGGAAATTATTTCGCCCCCTGGAGAGATGGTGAACCGGAGCGTCACCTTGCCCTGGAATCCACTATTCTTTTTTAGATACTTGTTGTAGACATGGCGAAGGCCAGGAGTACGCTGCCGCACCACTCTCATGATGTCGGAGGCACTTCGATAACCGGCGCCAGAGCCCATAACGATATCTTTTTCCTTGGGTGGAGAATAATGCCCCTTACCCTTTAAGTCAATGGCATTGGAGCCTGTGCCAAAGAGTTCGCCAAAGCTGTTCGCAATACCTCCGGAGCCACCTGCGGCAACGCCCTCGTTAAAACCGCCATTGGCAATTCCGCGACGTTCACCCAGCTGAACTTTTCCGGCTGTTTGCAAACCATTTGCGCTTTGAAGCACCTTGTCTATGTCCCGAGCAAATTTTTGATTGTTCATAAGATCATAGATGTCGGCACTGGCATTTTTGGTTTGAGTGGTAAGCATTTTGAGAATCCCCCGTTTTTCGGGAACTCTAGGATTTCCAGGCCCCTTGGGCTTGCCACCACCTCCACCGCCATGCTTGCGAAGGTCAGGTTTGCGTGGTTTTTGTTTAACCTCCTTTTTTTCTTCCTGCTTTTTTTCTATCGTCATTACTGCAGTGAGTTCCGTTTTTTCGCTCTTCACAAAAACCACCGGGTCTATTATACGTTCGTACAAACTAGCCCAGAAGCCAAGCAATAAAGCGGCTAACAGAGACGCGCTGGCAACGGCTCCCATTCTCTTGTCGGAATCCGGCATTAGGGACGCCACAAACTGATCTTTCGGGATTTTTTTCGCCATGATTTTATCCTCCTTGCCATAGGCGTATGGCAAGTTTTAGGGTGGGAGTAAAAATTGCATGGAATGGGCAAACTCTGTTGGGCCAAAAATTTGGAATGCAGGGGAAAACCCTGGCGAGCAATTAGCCGCAGGAATGAACCAAACAAAGAAAACTTTTACTCGGGGGAATAAAAGGGATTTATTTTAAAGGATGTCTCCCATCAGTTATTAACCTCCTTATGAGCATCTCCAAAAATTTTATTTTTCAGAGGAGTACTTATGAATTTATATGTAAGGTTAACAGCGAAGTGCAAAGTTTTAATTAGCCAAAACACCCCACTTTAATTTTGAATATACACGGCAAAAAAGAGTTTGGTTGCACAAAATAGATAAAAAGAAATTAACATTTTCTTTTGTTAACATAAGTCTTCAACACTTGTTAGTTAATTTGTTTGCAAGTTTACAAAGCAACAAACAGCCAGTAAAAACAAAATCACGGCAAAGCACTTACAAATCCTAGGAAAATACATTTAAATCACTCGCTGCAAGCATAGTTAATTTATCTAAAAAATTTACAAAACGAGTAAAGATTTTTTCAAAGTGACATATTCCACAATGGAACAAGAATATGAGTAGCTGGTGGTTGCAGCGGAGCTGCCAACTCTTGCGACTTGGAAGTGGGCCTGCAAGCCCGCC
>JABUUT010000027.1:0-36044 GCA_021443045.1 Fibrobacteraceae bacterium | reverse complement strand
CTATAGGACCAAAGGTCCGTTCTACCGTCTAAATGGACATTCTCTAGATCCTTCACGGCTATGCCCTTCAGGATGACGACACTCAGATTCATAAAGTTAATTCTTATTGACGCATTCTATCGTCTAAAAAGTAGTGCTGTGTCGATAAAACGGAAAAAGATGCTCTGAGGAGGCAGAGCATCTTTTGAGGTTGTTAGGGGTTGAGTTGAGAAAAAACTTTTCCAAGATATTTGGAAACATCTTGTACAAACAAATATATCTATTTTATAATTAAAATCAAGTGTTTTTCAAAAAATTTTTATTCTAATTTGCATTTTTTCACATTTTTTTGGAAACATTTTAATCAATGTGTACTAGTTTTTAACAAAAACGGGAAAATTATACTATGTTGTTGTACACTCGGTGGCCAAAAAGCGCAGTGCCAATCCGAATCATGGTGGCCCCTTCTTCAATGGCCACTTCCATATCGTCCGTCATTCCCATAGACAGTTCCGTAAATTCCCGGAACATTTCATAGGCCGCCAACTCCCTGGATCTGGCCAAAAACTTGTCTCTAAGTTCACGCAAAAAAGCAAAACAGATGCGGGAATCTTCAGGCACGCCGGTGTTTTTGCCTATGGTCATAAGGCCACGGAAACGCAAATGGGGGCAGGGAGCATGTTTTGTCAAACCTTCCAAAAAAATCTCAGCTTCTGCAATATCCAAACCACTCTTGGTTTCTTCTTCACCAGCATTAACTTGAAAAAGAATATCCAAGGTTTTATTTTCGGCGGCACAGACTTTTTCCAATTTTTCAACAGCTTCCATGCTGGAAATGGAATGGATGCAGTCGGCCACAAGGGCGGCTTTTTTCAGTTTGTTACTTTGCACAGGGCCAATAATGTGGCACTGGATTTCGGCAGAGCGGTTGGTGAACTTTTCAGCAGCTTCTTGCACACGGTTTTCTCCAAACACGCGGGCGCCTAGGGCAAGCGCCGATTCTACAGCTGCATAAGGGTGAAACTTGCTAACCCAAACCAAAGTTATATCGGCTGGCTTGCGGCCTGCCCTCTGGCAGGCGGCGTCCATGCGCTGCTGGACGCCCTCTAGGCGCCCCCGCATTTCTTCAACGTTGTAACTTTGTTCTTCACCCATGGAACAGCCCTACTTTTTTTTACCATCCTTAAAAAGCACTTTGATAATTTCATCTATGTGCTTCTTAGTATGGATTTTTAACCCCTTCCGGGCGGGAGCGGGAAGTTCCGTTACATCCTTCTGGTTGCCTTCGGGAACAAACAAGGTTTTTACACCAGCATCCAATGCTGCCAAGGCTTTTTCGTTTAAGCCACCAATGGGCAAAACGGAGCCTGTTAGGCTAACTTCACCCGTAAAGGCAATGGTTGGATCCACTGGAATCCGGGTGAAGGCCGACAGCAAAGCCAAAGTCAGGGCAATGCCTGCCGAAGGTCCATCCTTAGGCACAGCTCCCTCGGGAACGTGAATGTGAATGTCAGTCTTTCGAACTATTTCGGGCTCTATGCCAAAACGCTTGAGACGTTCGCGAACAAGGCTAAGGGCAATCTGTGCCGATTCCTTCATAACGTCGCCCAACTTTCCTGTAAGAATCAAGTGGCCCTTGCCACTCAAAAGCATACATTCCAGCATAAGGATTTCGCCCCCTACACTGGTCCAGGCAAGGCCAGTAATAACGCCAGGGCGACCAGGGGATGGCAAACGGTTTTCGGTAAAGCGGGGCACTCCCAAATATTCCTGCAGCTGCTTGTCCAGCACCTCAGCCTTAAACTTTTTACCCATCACAATTTCTTTTGCGCGATGGCGAACGGCACTTTCCATCATACGTTCCAGTTCGCGCACACCTGCTTCACGGGTGTAAGACTTAATTATCTGCTGAATCACTTTTTGAGAGATTGAAATGTCTTTGTCTAGCGCCACTCCACAGCGTTCGCAAATGCGGGGAAGCAAAAATTTTTCGGCAATCTGCTCTTTTTCGTGGGGGTAGTAACCTGGCAACCGCACAATTTCCAAACGGTCATGGAGGGCCTCTGGAATTTCACTTTCGGAGTTGGCAGTGGCTATAAAAAGCACCCGAGAAAGATCCAAACCCACTTCCATAAAGTGGTCCGTAAAATCGTGGTTCTGCTCAGGGTCCAGCACTTCTAAAAGGGCGCTGGCAGGGTCACCACGAAAATCGCTGGCCATTTTGTCGATTTCGTCAAGAAGGATAATGGGGTTCATACACTTGGCACGGCGGAGGGCATGTATAAAGCGCCCTGGCATGGCACCAATGTAGGTGCGTCTGTGGCCCCGAATTTCGGCTTCATCACGAACGCCGCCTAAGGTAATGCGAACAAAGTTTCGCTCCATGGCCTTGGCTATGGATTCTACCAATGTGGTTTTACCCACCCCTGGAGGGCCCACGAGGCAAAGAATTGGGGAGCGGCGTTCGGTCCCAGACAACTTTAACACCGCCACATACTCCAAAATTCTCTCCTTTACTTTGTCCAAACCAAAGTGGCGTGCATCCAGCTCGGCCTTTACTTTTTTAAGGTTCAAAATGGTGTCGGAGTACACGTTGTATGGCAGCGCCAAAAACCAGTCCAGATAATTGCGAACCACAGCGTATTCTGGAGAGGTGGGCTGCATTAATCGCATGCGGTCTATTTCTTCTTCCAGCTTTTCCAAAATGGCTGGCGAGAACTTCTTTTCGCGGATTTTTCCCAAAAGGGTGTCTGGTTCGGCAAAGGAATCGGTTTCACCCAATTCTTCCTTGAGCTGGCGGATTTGCTCGCCAATGTACCATTCCTTTTGCTGCTGGGCCATTTTCTGGCGCACATTCTGCTGCACATGGGCAACGGCGCTTTCGGCATCTTGCATTACCGACATCAATGCTAAAAGGCGTTTTGCTAGTTCATCGATGGAAGTGATTTCTAGAAGGGTCTGCTTTTCTTCTAGGGACACCTGCAAAAAAGGAATTATGCCATAAAAGGCATTAACCTGGCTATCCATGGTGAGAAGGGCATCGGTTAAGCCATCGGCAATATTTCGACGCTGGCCATAACTTTTAAATACCTTGAGCACTTCGCCAAACAAACTGGTTTTGCTCTGCAAGCCTATGCCACCACGAGGAGAAACTGTGGCAAACAGGCAGGAGTCAGCAATGATAGACCTAAGGTCTACAATCTGTTCCCCTTCTAGCAAAACTTTTACACAACCGTTAGGAAAGGGAACGGTGTTGCTCACATGGGCTAAAACTCCAACGGAGTACAAATCCAGCATGGGGTTTTCTAGAGCATCCTGATCAGGGTTTCTTTGAGAAACAAGGAGAATGGTACCGCCGTTTTCTTCAGCGGCATCCAAAGCTTTAAGGGAAATATCCCTGCCTACCAAAATTCGGCGTGTGGTAAAGGGAAAAATGACTGCATCCCTAAGCGGGAGCAAAGGAAAAGGTTTAGTAAAATTTATAGACATTATGGCGTCCATCAAGCCACGTTTTTGTCGGCTTTCTTTTTGCCCTTCTTATCGGACACTGTTATTGGGTTTAGACCCTGCTTAATCATTTCGGCAGTGAGCACCACTTTTTTAGTGCTGGAGCCAGGCATTTCGAACATGGCCTGCTGCAAGGCTTTTTCCATTACAGAACGAAGCCCCCGAGCTCCTGTTTTACGAACCATGGTTTCGCGTACAATTTCCTTAAGGGCGTCTTCGGTAAATTCCAAATCGATGCCATCCATTTTAAACAAACTCTTGAACTGCTTTACCAGAGCATTCTTGGGCTGGGTTAAAATGTTTAAAAGAGCCTTTTCATCAAGTTCTTCCAAGGCAACGGCTATAGGCAAGCGGCCCACAATTTCGGGAATAAGGCCAAACTGGATTAAATCATCAGGCTCCAGTTGCTTAAAAAGTTCACTGAGGGAATTATCTTCGGAGCTTTTAATGTCGGCACCAAAACCCATGCCTCCCTTGTTAACGCGGCGGCCAATAATCTTATCGAGAGATTCAAAGGCGCCTCCGCAAATAAAAAGAATGTTGCGGGTGTTCACCTGAACCAAAGCCTGTTCCGGGTGTTTGCGTCCTCCCTTAGGAGGTACAGCGGCTACAGTACCTTCAAGAATTTTAAGAAGGCCCTGCTGCACACCTTCGCCACTCACATCTCGAGTAATAGATGGGTTGGCCGTTTTCCGGGCAATTTTATCGATTTCATCAATAAAGATAATGCCCCGTTCGGCACGTTCCACATTGTATTCGGCAGCCTGCAAAAGACGCACTATAATGTTTTCAACGTCTTCACCAACGTAGCCTGCTTCGGTAAGAACGGTGGCATCGGCAATGGTAAAAGGAACATCCAAAAAACGAGCCATAGTCTGGGCCAGCAAAGTTTTACCGGAACCTGTTGGGCCAACCAGGAGAAGGTTGGATTTGTCAACCTCTACATCATCGGGGTCGTTATGAAGTTGTTTGTAACGAAGACGCTTGTAGTGATTGTAAACGGCTACAGACAACGCTTTTTTGGCTTGTTCCTGACCAATAACAAAATCGTCGAGGTGGGCCTTAATTTCACTGGGTAGGGGTAAAGGTTTACTTCCAATATCGGCAGACAATGCAGCCTTTTTTGTACGGGCAAGATCTTCTTGAAGAATGCGATGGCACATGGTAACACATTCGTTGCAAATGTGTACTCCAGCGCCGGTAATCATCTTTTCTACTTGCTCTGCGGGTTTTCCACAGAAGCTACAAGTGACCAAAGGATGATTCTTTCCGCCTCGATACATTAAACCTCCAGCTTGTGAGGCACAAAGATTTCGTCAATGACGCCGAATTCCTTGGCTTCTTCTGGGCTCATATAAAAATCACGATCGGTTTTTTTGCGAACCTCGTCCATGGCACAACCGGTGTGCTTGGCAATAATTTCGGTGAGGGTTTCGCGGGTGCGCACAATTTCTTTTGCAGAAATTTGAATGTCGGAAGACTGGCCTGTGGCCGCACCAGAAGGCTGGTGCATCATAATGCGGGAGTGGGGCAGGGCGTAACGCTTGCCCTTGGTGCCCGCTGCCAGCAACACCGCCGCCATGGAAGCACAGCTACCAATGCAGATTGTGGCAATGTTGGGGCGCACATGCTGCATGGTATCGTAAATGGCAAGACCCGCAGACACATAGCCACCGGGGCTGTTAATGTACAAAGTAATGTCTTTTTCTGGATTTTCATATTCCAAGAAAATCAACTGAGCCATTACGTTGTTCGCAACTTCATCGTTAATGGGAGTTCCCAAAAAGATAATGCGTTCTTTTAACAGACGGGAATAAATGTCATAGGCGCGTTCGCCACGACCTGTCGTTTCTATGACGGTAGGGATGACCATGTAACCTCTTACTTGGCTTCTTCAGCTGCTGGACGGATGCCTACGATAAAGTCGGCAGCCATTTGAACCCGGAGTTCGTCACGAAGCTGGTTGATTTTGCCAGACTGACGGAAATGGCCCTTGAGGGACTCGAAGTCAATGTGGTAGGCATCGGCCATCTGCTGGAGACGGGCATCTACGGCAGCCTGGGTAGGACGAATCTTTTCGGCGGTAGCCACAAATTCGAGAATGCGATGTTTCTTGATTTCGCGCACAGCTTCAGGAGACAAAGTTTTGAGCTGTTCCTCAGTAGGCTCAACAGCATCCTTTTCGTCTTGCACGTTGCGGTTGATAGACCAGCGAATCAGGTCATACACGCGAGCCTGAGGAACATCGAATGGGTTCATTTCGATAATCTTGTCGATGGCTTCGTTAACTGCCTTATCCTTGGCAGCAGCTTCTTTCTGGTTTACCAAACTTTCGGAAAGGTTGGCCTTTAATTCAGCTTCATCCTTAACGCCAATCTGCTTGAAGAATTCTTCATCCATGGTTGGAGGAACAATGGCACGAACATCGGTAACTTCAACCTTGAACTGGGCTGTTTTTCCACGATAGCGGTCATCTTTGTGATCGTCTGGATACTTGAAGTTAATTTCCTTTGTATCGCCAGCCTTTGCGCCAGTAAGGCCTTCGTCAAAGCCAGGAGAAGCGGATTCACCCAGAAGGGAACGGAATTCCCTGTTTTCTGGAAGTTCCTGCTTTTCACCATCAATAACAACTTCGATGTAGTTGCCTACAACAACATCGCCCTTGGCTGCAGCACGGTCTACATGTTCGTCTTTGCTCCACATCTGGAGGAGACGGTTGTATTCAGCCTGGACTTCTTCTTCGTGAACTGCGGTAGCTGGTACGGTGATGCCTAGGTCTGCATAGCCCTTGATGTCAATCTTTGGGTCTACTTCTGCAATGGCTGTAAAGGAAATTCCGTTTTCGTCATCCTTGAAGTCTTCAATCTTCATCTGGCCAACAGGCATAATTTCAGCTTTCTTCAATTCTTCGGAGAGGGTCTTGTTCACCATTTCGTCCACAACTTCGTGGTGGATGGAATTGCCGAACTGCTTGAGAATCATGTTCTTTGGAACTTGGCCCTTGCGGAAACCCTTGAGTGCCACTTCCTTCTTATACTGGGCAACCTTCTTTTCGAAGGGAGCATCTAGGTCTGCCTTGGGAATTGTTACTGTGATGGTGCGCTGTGTTGCACTTGTTTCTTTAATTTCAACGGACATCATTAACTCCGAAAACGGTTGAATAAAAAATGATGCGAGGGGTGGGAGTCGAACCCACACACCGAGGTACCAGATCCTAAGTCTGGCGCGTCTGCCAATTCCGCCACTCTCGCGATTTCAAAGCCAATTATAGCAAAAATCAAGGTAAATAATTGGTGCTAACAGGGCCAATATAGTTATTTTCGGCGTAAAAAACTATTTTTTTTTGAGATTATCTATGCTGGCCGTCTTTAAAAATATACGGATTGGCGTGTTCCTGTCTTTTGTGAATCTGTTGATTCAGGGAACCGCGTTTTTGGTGCAGAACGGCGTTGCCAAAAATCTGGGTAACTCGGAGTATGGCTTTTTTGGCATTCTCCAAAGTGATTTGCTTATTTTTGGTGCCCTGGCCGATTTTGGCATGGCTACCCTCATTCTTGCCTTTTTTGCCAAACGAGCCACAGAAGGCCAGCTTTTTAGAAATATCCTCCAGCTTCGCTTTTTTGCATCCCTGGTGGTAATGGTTGCCATGGTGGTTTTTGCCCTGGTGTTTCGGCACAACCACGCTGCCTTTTACGGCGAACTGATTCTTGCACCCAGCCTTATTTTGCAACATGCCTTTTTTGACTGGTACTTTACATGCGGTGCCATGTGGAAAAAGCTACTGATTTCCAAGGTGCTGCACACCGTTTCTTACGCCACCATCATGACTTTGGCCCTAGTGGTGTGGAAAATTGAATCTATTGAAATCATTGCACTTTGCATGCTGGTATCCGCTTTGCCGGCTTGGGCCTTTGGAGTTACCAGCGCCTTTAACCGAAATCTGTTCAAAATAACCAAGCGCACCTTTCGCTTTATTGGACTTATGTACAAGGCGGGGCTACCCTACGCCCTGGCGAGCCTTGCCAGTTTTGCCTACTTGCCGGCTGGTCTCTACTTTGTAGATTACTTTGCCAGCGGCGAATACTTAAGTGCCTACAACTATTCACACAAACTAATTGCCCTGGCCTCTGGATTCATGGTGCATTTTATTTCATCTTCCCTGCTGTCGCTCCACGATGGGAGCGACGGCAAGGTTCACCTAAAAGACCAGTTTGCCTTTACCTTGTTTATTCTAGTGGTCTGTTTTCCCTTGTACCTTTTTCCAGAACTTGTTCTTAAAATTCTTTTCTTTGCCGCTCCCTGGACTTCGGAAATGATGGAACAATCAGCCTTTGTTTTAAGAGTGATGTCGATGTCGCTGGTTTTGCAAGCCATTCGCATGCCCTATATTTCGCTTTTGCTAAAAGAAAAAAAGGTGTGGAAATATGTGGCTCTCATTTCTTCCGGGGGTGTAGTCAACTTGGTTTTGTGTTACTGGGGCATTCGTCTGTGGGGTGTTCACCTTACGGCGGCATTTGTCCTTTTTGGAGATGTATCACTCACCCTTCTTTTGGCTGTCGACGCCATTATGTGCAAAAGGTATTCTAGGAGCATTCAATGATTCAATCTTTTAACGGGCTTCGTTTTTTGGCGGCCCTCTCTGTTTTTTTGGTTCATGTTCCTTTTACACAAAGTTCTGGTTTTATTACAGACAACATATTCAACAATGCGGGCTTTGCTGTTACCTTTTTCTTTTTACTGTCGGGCTTTTGCATGGCCCAGGGATACGGCAAACGTTTTGAAGTATTAAACAAGGAAAACTATAAAGGGTTTGTTAAAAAAAGAATTTATAAACTTTTACCGGTGTACACCTTTACAACCATTTGGGCTTTTATCTTTAGCGTAGCCACCCATTTTGATTTGAAGGGAATAATCCACTACATCCTTTGCCTTCCCATTGCATTTACTTTCACATGTAGCATTACGGTGGTTAAGCCCTTTGTTTTTCATGGGGGTGTTACCTGGTTTATTTCTTGTGTTGTTTTCAGCTATCTTTTTACACCCTTTATTCTTCACAAGGTTTCTTCTTTTACTTTGCAAAAACTTTTCTTATGTGCCCTAGCCTGCTATGGTGCAATTGCAGTAATAATGCTTGCCGCCTCTCCTTTGCCAGAGCCCTACCACATGAATATTTTGTATTTCGGTTTTTACTGCCGATTTTTTTACTATTTGGTAGGGTTGTTTTTTGGATTAATTTATACAAAATATAGTACTGTTTTAAAGCAGTCTAGGGAAACGTCAATGGTCAAAAACTCCTTAGTGGAATTGGTTGCCATTTTAATTGCCTTGGTGGCTTTCTTTAGCGTGTCTTATGCAAAACTAGGGTATTTAAACCAGTGGGTTAATCTCTACTATATTCCTGCGCTGCTTTTTGCCATTCTTGTTTTTGCAAAAGACAAAGGCATTTTTAGCAGGCTATTGAGTTTACCTCCCCTGCAGTATTTGGGAAACACCAGCATGAATATTTTTATGATACACTATGTTGTGATTTTCTTTGGTGGTGAAATGCTTTTGTCAAGCCTAGTGCCTCAACAGCCACTATTGGATATTGGCCTTTTGTTGGTTGTCACTCTGGTTATCTGTGTTGTCTGGGATAAGTTGCTTGGCGTTACAAAGCGTAGTAACACAAAACATGAGTAAAGCCCAAATCCAGTAGATCCCTTGTTTGTATGCCGAGGTAAAAAACCACCAGCCTACAAAGTAGACAAAGAATACATAGAAAATAACATTTCGCGGTTTGTAGGAAGTTCTCATAAGATTGTACAAGAAGCTAACCATAAAGCCACATATAAAGGGTAAGATAAACATGCCTGGCCATCCAAAGTCTTTATGCAAATCCCACAGATAACTTACGGTATTAAACCCATGTTCCTTTTCGATACTTTCGTTAAAGGGGCCATCCCAGCCATAGCTGGTTCGAAGGGCTCCCGAAACCCGAAGTAGTTCAAACATGCCAAAAAAGGCGTCGATACCGTAGGTATAAGGGTGGAGTTCGTTATCTACACCTGGATTTAAGCCATAGTCCAAATTCCAGTAGTTGTTGGCTACATACTTGTAGGGGAGTTCCACCACATACTCCAACGCATAGCTTTCAACAGAATTGCTACCATACTGTTCACGAAGGGTACTAACGGCCACAAATGCCACTACAGCCAAAGCCAAAGTAATCATGATTAGCACCGCAGGAATTTTACGGCGCAAAAAATTCCAGAATATAATTATAGAGGCGATACTAAAGAATAAAGCACTTCTGTTGGGGTAGGCAATTACATTTAGAGCAATGGCTATAAAACACATAATGGCCGAACAAATTCTTAAAGCTTTATGGGGGTTTAGAGACTTAAAAGACGACACACCATAAAGCATAACCACCAAAGGCCCCGACATAAACAAGTAGGGGTAATAGCCATAGTTAATTTCTTTGCCCATCCAATCTGCCGGATTTCCGGTGAGCAATAGCAAATTCCCCGCCACTTTAATAATGCCGTAGAAACTGGCCACATAAACAAGGAACAAAAAGCAAGTGAGTGAAAAATGAAGTTTCCAGCGGTAGTCGTAAACAGGCACAGGCCCTACATCATTCGCTGGCAATTGTTTCTGTTTCCAAACCAGCCTTAGGCAAAAGCAGCCTCCCATAAAACTGATTCCGCCCCCAATAAGAGCAAGCCAGGTGTTAAAATGGAGTTCGCTCATGGTAGGCGTGAGCTGCATGTAGGCAATGCCCAGCGTTATGGACTGGGAAAAACAAAATACATTTGCAGGGCTAAAAAAATCACGCTTTAGAAGCCAAGACTGAACAAGGCAAAACAAGGCAATCGACAGGAATATTGCAGATTCCGGATAGTCCATTACCAAGCCAATCATTTAGACCCTATTTCTTTTTTGACAATCTAAAATGATTCCAGAAGGCATCCCATTCTTTTGCCACATTGGAACCCAGGCGACGTTCCTCTTCAACATAGCTCAAGAGGCTGCAAAGCAGGGATGCCAAAATAAAACTGATGACGCAAGTAAAAATAAGGGACACGCCACGAAGAGGGTAAACCTTTTTGTTGTTTGGCCAAGGAGGTTCAAGCACATGGAGGTTTGTGAGCAACTTGGCTTCGTCTAGGCGAAGCTGTTCGCTTTGCTGGCGCAATAGTTTGTACAAAGCTTCCTGAATTTTAATTTCAGATTCCATTCGCATGTATTCGGCCCCAAGCTCTGGAGACTTTTTAAGCGAAAGAAGACCCACGTTCTTGTTTTTTCCATTAATGGAGCCATGAAGGGCGCTACTTACACTCTTGTACTGTTTTTGCAACTCCCCATAGCGTTTGGTGTCGGAGCCACGGTTCATTTGTTCAAAAGACATTTCCAAAGAAACCTGTTCCCTTTTGGCCTGCAATTCGCTAAGGTACTTAATGGTAGATTCCATCTGGATTTCCGGGTCGTAAAAATCATTTTCCACCTGGAACTTGGTAAATGCCTTAAGCAAGGAATCCAGGGCAAATTCACAAGAATCCAAACGGGTCTGGAAATATTCCCGTGCCTGGCGGGCCTGCGTTGTTTTAAAAACATTAAATGCAGAATCAGCCTTTTCCAGAACAAAGTTTACCATTTGGGCAGCCATGTTGTAGTCTTCATCTACAATGGTAATCTGGAACATGTTTTCGTCATTGCATTCCAAAGAAAAATTCTTTCGGAATTTTTTTAGCAGGTCGGCATGAAAATCTCCATCAAATTCATAATGGTCCGACAAGTTAAAATGTTCAATCACCTGGTTATGGATTTCCCATGAACTCAAGATGGTCCAAATGGCATCGGCATCGTTGTCTGATGTTTTAAAATTTAAAAGGGAACTCATTCCCGAGGCTCCAGCACCCAGCATGCTGCTGAGGTTAGACAAACTGGCCTGGGAAGATGCAGGTGGCGTTACAATAGCTGCAGAAGAATATTCCGGCTTAATCACCCACATAACCAAAACAAAAACTGTAATCGTGGGAATAAGAACAATGGCAGAGCACAGCTTGAAATGCTTCAAGTCATTGTTCAAAACTCGAATAAAAAGCTCTATCAAACTTGGAGAATTCTTAGTTTCCATAGACTTACTTGTAGTTGACGTAAATAATAAAAGCAGAAGAAATCACAGTTAATAGGGAGGCAACAAAAAGTGTGAAATCCTTGAAAGACTCATAGCGGCTCTTGGGCATTTCGATGTAGTCCCCAGGCAGAATAGGGTCCTGGGCTACCTGTACCGATATAGGTTCAGGCTTGTCTCCACGCCAAACTTTTACCTGGTTCCAGGTACCCGTAATTGTATTGATGCCAGCTGCCGCAATGTAATCGATGGCGTGCCAGGAAGGGTTGTAGTCAAACTGGCCAATTCTAGCCACGGAGCCTCCAACATACACATCCATGGTCTTGAGAACAAATTCCAATTCGGTATTGGGGCCTACCACGGTGTTTTTCATTTCGGAAACAGGAATCCATTTTGGTTCTTTGCCAGGTTCATGAATGCAGATGTTCTTATAGCCAAAATTGTGCATACGTCCACCGCCGACCAAGTCAAAGTATTCCTGGATTGTACGGCCTTCCTTATAGGGGGCGGAGGTCTGGTACCCTGGGAATATCAAGGAAATGTTGTCGTCTAGTTTTACAAAGGGAACATAAATGCGATCCCCTTGTTCCAGCATAATATCATCTTCGAATTTGCCATTGTTTTGCACATCGTTAAAGTTCACATGAAGGGTATCATTTTTACGAATCACAAGAACATCTTCAAGATTGGCTTTGGGAACAGCTCCACCCACCTGACGGATAAAATAGCTGAGCCGGGTCTGAGGGTCTACCGAATGTTGGCCCACAAAACTGACTGCACCCATAATGCTGACGCGGAATTTCTTTAAAACAGAAAGTTGTACAAAACAGTATTCCCGTTTGTATCGTTTTTCCACAACCTTTAAAATTTCTTCGCGGGCTTCATTTAATGTAAGCCCCCCCACATCCACCACGCCACACTCTTCAATGGCAACGGTTCCGTCTGGATAAATCTGCACCGTAAGGTAGTTGTCCTCCAGCATCAAATCCAAAAAATCACCAGGACCTAATTTATATGTAGAATCCACCGCCAATTCTGCCTGGGATGGTTGCATTACCACAGAGCTGCGTGTAGAAATTCGGTCGCTACCAGTTATTCCGGAAGCAAAAAGAGAGGTATTGCTTTGGCCAAACGAAAAGCAACACATAAACAAGACAATAGCCAGTAATATTCGCATAAATCTTTTCACAGTAGGGACTTAGAGCCACCTCCAAAAATGAATTTTTAGAGGTGACTTTAGATAAAAATACAAAAAAAAAGCCTGGCCGACAACGACCAGACTTTTAAAAGCCCAATACTTTTTTATTAAGCCTTGCTTTCGCCTTCAACCATGCTTACAGCTGCATCGGACTTGGCATCGGCAGACTTCTTGGTCTTTACAACGATTTCGTCTTCGACGAGACCGATGAGAGCCATTTCGGCTGCGTCACCAGCACGGTTTGGACCGAGCTTGAGTACGCGAGTATAGCCACCATTGCGGGAAGCATAGCGCGGACCGATTGTTGCAAACAAATCCTGGAGAACCTTAGGGTCGCGAACGAAGCGAGCAGCTTCACGACGAGCAGAAAGGTCACCCTTCTTTGCGAAAGTAATTAAGCGATCCACTACACCACGGGCAATTTTAGCCTTGTGGAGCGTAGTGCGAACATAGCGCTTGCCCTGTTCTGTTTCAATGCCCTTTCCAAGAATGGAAGTGGCAAGGCTACGGAGAATGGCACGCTTGTGCTGGGAGTTAGCCCCGAGTTTTTCGTTTTTTACACCGTGTCTCATGATTAATCCTTCAAGTAGTCATCGACATCCATGCCAAAGCTTAAGCCCATGGAGGTCAATACCTCGTTAAGTTCCACCAAGGACTTCCGACCGAAGTTCTTGTATTTAAGCATATCGTTTTCTTTGTTGCGCACAAGTTCGCCAATGGTATGGATGTTGGCCATACGGAGGCAGTTGCTGGAACGAACGGAAAGTTCCAATTCGTCGACGCGCATACGAAGGAGCGTTGCAATACGCTGACGTTCTTCGTCCATTTCCAGTTCTTCTGGAGATTCCAGGTCACCTTCAAAGTTGATGAAGATTTCCAGGTGGTCTACCAGGAGCTTGGCTGCGTATGCCAAAGCATCTTCTGGATCGATGGAGCCGTCAGTTGTAATTTCAAGTTCCAAACGATTAAAGTCGGTACGCTGTCCAACGCGGGTATCGCTGATGTGCATAGCAACTTTCTGAACAGGGTTGAAGTTTGCATCCATAGCAATAACGCCAATGGGAGCATCCTGAGCCTTGAGTTCATCTGCAGTTACATAGCCACGGCCACAAGAAACCTTAACGTCCATCGACAAGGAAGCGTTTCCGCTCAATGTTGCGATATGAACATCCGGAGTCAAGATGGCGACATTTGGATTATCCATAAAGTCCTTGGCCGTAACTTCGCCATCACCGGACATATCCAGATGAAGGGTTTCGTCATGGTCAGAAAGGAGCTTTACGCGAATGCTTTTGAGGTTAAGGATAATGTCGGTGACGTCTTCCTTAACACCAGGAATTGTTGAAAATTCCTTTTCTACGCCTTCGATTTTCACGGATACGATAGCCGCACCTTGCAATGAAGAAAGGAGTGTGCGACGGAGTGCGTTGCCGAGGGTGATACCCCAGCCACGTTCCAATGCTTCTACAACAAACTTTGCATAGCGACCATCTTCGCCAGTTTCCACCTTCTGGAAACTACGCGGCATTTGAAGTGATTTCCACATCATGGGCGATACCTCTTTGGATTAGATTCTTCTCTTCTTTTTAGGACGACAACCGTTATGTGGTACACCCGTCACGTCTCGAATAGAGAGAACTTCGAGGCCCGCATTCTTGAGAGCGCGAACAGCGGATTCACGACCGCCGCCGGCACCCTTGATGCGGACGTCCACCTTACGCATGCCAAGGTCGAATGCCTTGTGGGCAGCGGTTTCGGCGGCGAGCTGAGCAGCAAATGGAGTGCTCTTGCGGGAACCCTTGAAACCGGAGTTTCCTGGAGAACCCCAAGCCACAACGTTGCCGCGTGCATCGGTGATAGAAACAATTGTGTTATTGAAGGTGGCGTTAACGCAGGCGATGCCCTGAATGTCAATACGCTTCTTGCCCTTCTTAGCCTTAACTTCCTCGGAAGCTGGTGCTTCAGCAGCAGCAGCCGTGGTTTCCTTAATTTCTTCTTCAGCCACGAGCTATCTCCTTACTTCTTCTTGTTAGCCACAGTTTTCTTAGGGCCCTTACGTGTACGAGCATTGGTACGGGAACGTTGACCGCGAACAGGGAGACCCTTGCGGTGACGGATGCCACGGTAGCAACCAATATCTTGCAAACGCTTAATGTTAAGGGTAATTTCAGCGCGGAGGTTACCTTCCACCTGATATTCGTCTTCGAGAATATGACGAATCTTACCTTGTTCTTCTTCTGTCAAGTCGTCGCACTTCTTGTTCATGTCAATGCCAAGTTGGGCACAGACCTTGCGTGAAGTGCATAGACCGACGCCATAGATTGCCGTCAGACCATATTCCACAGTCTTGTTTTTCGGTAAATCGACACCAGCGATACGTGCCATATAGATCTCCTATCCCTGTTTCTGCTTGTGACGAGGGTTCTTCGAACAGATGATACGCAATACACCCTTACGGCGGATGATCTTGCAGTTTTCGCATCTGGGTTTGATGGAGGCTTTGATTTTCATAGGTTAGACCTTCTTTTGATACCTATTACTTGTAACGGTAAGTAATTCTCCCACGATCAAGATCATAGGGAGAAATTTCTACCAACACTTTATCGTCAGGCAAAATTCTAATGAAATGCCGACGCATTTTTCCTGAAACATGCGCAAGGACTTCGTGGCCATTTGCGAGTTGTACACGGAAGAAAGCGTTTGGAAGAGCTTCCAAAACAACACCTTCTACTTGTATTCCTTCTTCTTTAGCCACTAACTTGCCATCCTGCCGCGAATGCGGCCACGTTTCAAGAAACCTTCATAATTCTTTGTATGCAGCTGGGCTTCGAGTTGACGAAGTGTATCCAATGCCACACCTACCACGATCAAGACCGAGGTACCACCAATATAGAAACTCATGTCGAGAGCGTCTTTAAGATGGTATGGACCAACGCTGATTAGAGCGAGGAACATGGAACCTGGAAGGGAGATTCTGGTTAAAATGTGGTCAATGTACTCTGCAGTTTGCTTACCCGGACGGATTCCTGGAATAAACCCACCAGACTTCTTGAGATTTTCAGCAATATCATTTGGGTTATACTGAATTGCTGTATAGAAGAAGGTGAAGAATATAATGAGGAGAGCGTCAATCACACTGAATGTAATGTGACCAGGGATGAAAGCAGCCGCAAAGGTCTGCATCACGCTAACATTGGGGAACCAAGATGCAATCATAGCTGGAATGAACATGATGCAGCTGGCAAAAATTACAGGAATCACACCAGCAGTATTCACCTTGAAGGGCAAGTAGCTGGACTGACCACCCATAACCTTGTTACCCACTGTACGACGTGGACTTTGGAGTGGAATGCGACGGTTCGCAGTTTCGACGAAGACAATGAAGCCAATAATGCAAACAACCACGGCCATGATAAAGATTTCAATGGCGAGGGCATGAATGCCTTCCTGGAACATTTCGAATTCGGCAAGTGCAGCCCGCGGAAGACTGCCAACGATACCGGCGAAGATAATAAGGGATATACCATTGCCAACACCATGGGAAGTAATCTGTTCCCCGAGGTACATTACTAGCACCGTACCTGCGGTGAAGGTCAATGTTGCGAGAATGCGGAAGCCCACATTGCCAAGTCCGGAAGCGAAATCATCTGCCAAGGCGGAGATTCCTGTACCGGAGGCTGTGGTAATCTTCATGGAGGAAAGCCAAACGGAAATACCCCATCCCTGCAAGATGGAAAGAACCACCGTAAAGTAACGGGTATATTGGTTCAGCTTAGCTCGACCTTCCTGACCTTCCTTTTGGAGCATCTGGATAGCCGGAATAACGGAGCCCATCAACTGGATGATGATGCTTGCGCTAATGTAGGGCATAATACCGAGAGCAAAGATTGTAGCCTTTGCAAATGCACCACCTGTGAAGGAGTCATAAAGACCGAACAGGTTGTTGGAGTTCTTGAAGTACTCTGCGAGAACCGCAGCGTTAACTCCGGGGATGGTAATGTGTGCGCCAATGCGGTACACAATAAGAATACCCAGCGTAAAAAGGAGCTTTTTACGCAGGTCTTCTATTTTGAAGGCATTAACGAACGCATCGATAGCTTTCTTGAGAGCTTCCATTAGATGATCTCGACTTTTCCGCCAGCAGCTTCAATCAAGGACTTGGCCTTTTCACTGATGGCATTAACCTTTACGTTGATAGCCTTGTCGATTGTTCCGAAGGCAAGCACCTTAACAGGCTTTTCCACATTGCGGATAAAGCCAAGGTCAAAGAGAGCCTTTGCATCGAATTCAGTAGCGCTAACTGCAGCGAGACGCTTCAGGTTAACCAGCTGGAATTCAATGTTGGCATGCTTAAAGCCGCGCTTAGGAACACGACGATGGATAGGCATCTGGCCGCCTTCGAATGCTACACGACCAGCCTTGGCGCTCTTACGTGCACCGGAACCTTTCTGACCACGACCGGCGGTTGTACCCCAACCGGAACCTGGACCACGACCGATGCGCTTGCGCTTACGGACTTTTGCCTTTCCTGGATTAAGAGAATTAAGTTCCATCTTAGATCTCCTCTACCTTGACCATGTCCTTGACAGCATTGATCATGCCGGCAATAACTGGGTTCAGGTTCTTTTCAACAGATTGTCCGATCTTGTGGAGACCGAGAGCAGCCACGTTTGCACGATGCATAGGGAGGCGACGAACGGTACCCTTGATCAAAGTAATACGTACTTTCTTCATTGTATTACTCCTTAGGCGTTAGTACCGCGCAGTTCAGCGCAGTCCTGCTTGTTCTTCTGAGACAGCAGACCTTCGATGCAAGCACGAACTACGGTGCTTGGATTGGAGGACCCGTGAATCTTGGTGAGGATATTCTTAACACCGGCAAGTTCGAGAACTGCACGAGCTGCAGCACCAGCGATAACACCAGTACCAGGAGCAGCTGGCATAAGGAGAATGCGTGTTGCACCGCTCTTGACTTCGATGTCATGAGGAATGGTGCCGTCCAAAAGATGGACTTCAACCAAGTTGCGCTGAGCAGCTTCGGTACCCTTACGGATAGCTTCCGAAACTTCCTTAGCCTTGCCAAGGCCCATGCCGACCTTGCCATTCTTGTTGCCAACAACAACCAGGGCACTGAAGGAGAAACGGCGACCGCCCTTTACAACCTTGGCGCAACGATTGATGTGCACAACCTTGTCTTCAAATTCAGAGACTTGAGCTTGAGTTTCCAAAGTGTACCTCTTAGAATTGGAGTCCGCCTTCACGAGCTCCCTCGGCGAGAGCTTGGACGCGACCATGATAGATGTAACCGCCGCGGTCGAAGACCACGGATTCAATACCCTTGGACTTTGCAACTTCGGCAATGAGAGCACCGAGCTTCTTTGCCTGTTCCGTCTTGGTGAGTTCACCAAACTTGCCTTGGAAATCCTTGGAAGTGGTGGCCATTTCAACCAGAGACTTGTTGTTAGCATCGTCGATAATCTGGGCGACCATATGAGATAAGGAACGACGAACGGCCAAACGAGGGCATTCTGCTGTTCCAACTACAGACTTACGTACGCGTTCGTGGCGTGCGATTCTGGACTGGATTCTTTTCTTTGCAATTGCAGTCATAGTTTACCCTTATTTACCTGTCTTCTTACCTTGCTTACGACGTACGATTTCGCCTTCGTACTTCACGCCCTTGCCCTTATAAGGTTCTGGACGACGGTACTTGCGAATTTCGGCGGCAGCTTGGCCAACTTTCTGTTTGTCGATACCTTCAACAGTAATCTTGAGAGGATCGACAGCGGTGAGCTTTACACCCTCTGGTGCCTGGAAGATAACTGGATGAGAGAAACCGAGAACCAAGTTCAGGTCTTTACCCTTCTGTTCTACACGATAACCCACGCCAACGATTTCGAGAGTCTTCTTGAAACCCTTGGTAACGCCTTCGACCATGTTGGCAACGAGTGCGCGAGTGGTGCCATGAATGGCGCGTGAGAACTTCTGATCATCAGGACGAGTGAAAGACAGCTGTGTGCCTTCGAAGTTAATCTTGATGAGTTCATGAACATCAGTTTCGAGCTTTCCGAGAGGGCCTTCAACCTTGATGTTCTGACCGTTAACAGCGACTTTAACGCCGGCTGGAATATTGATAATAGCTTTTCCGATACGAGACATCTTTTACCTCACCAGACCTTTGCGACAACTTCGCCGCCCACTTTCTGTTCGCGGGCTTCGTGGTCAGTCATCACACCTTTAGAAGTGGAGATGATCGCATAACCAAGGCCATTGCGCACGCGAGGAAGCTTTGCAGAGTCCACATAGTGACGAAGACCTGGTGTACTTACGCGTTCGATACCTTGAATTGCGGATGTGCCGTTAGTGTAACGGAGGAGGCACTTGAGAATGCCCTGCTTGCCGTCATCAACTACGACGAATTTTTTAATGAAACCTTTTTCCTGCAACACGCGAGCGATTTCACGCTTCAAGTTGCTGGCAGGAATGTCCACCACAGGCAGCTTTGCTGTAGAAGCATTGCGGATGCGGGTGAGCATATCGGCGATAGGATCTGTCATTGCCATTTGTACTCTCCTTACCAGGACGACTTTGTGATACCGGGAATTTCGCCGGCCAGGGCCATTTCGCGGAAGCAAATACGGCAGAGGCCAAAGCGGCGCATAAAGGCGTGCGGCCTACCGCAACGCTTGCAACGGTTATACCCACGAACAGTGAACTTCGGGGTATGCTTGCATTTTTCAATCATTCTTCTGCTAGCCATGGTATTACCTTACTTACGGAATGGGAGTCCGAGTTCTTCGAGGAGGGCACGACCTTCATCGTCAGTCTTTGCAGATGTAACGAAGGAAATGTCCATACCGAATGTATGAGCGATCTTGTCGATATCGATTTCAACGAAGATCGACTGTTCCTTGATGCCAAGTGTGAAGTTTCCACGTCCATCAAAACCACGACGGGCGAGACCACGGAAGTCACGTACACGAGGGAGGTTGATGTTGATGAAACGGAAAAGGAAATCCCACATGTTTTCGCCATGAAGAGTTACCTTTGTGCCAATACCAATACCTTCACGGAGGTGGAACTGGGCGATAGCCTTCTTAGCGGTTGTTACGACAGCCTTTTGGCCAGTGATGGCAGTAAGAGTATCCACAGCTTCATCGAGAATCTTGCGATTCTGGGAGGCAGCGCCTACGCCCATGTTCACAACGATTTTCTGGAGGCGTGGAATTTCCATCACGTTCTTGTAGTTAAACTTAGCCTGTAAAGCTGGAACAACCTTTTCGAGATAAAATTGCTTCATTTGGTTCATTTTGTACCTCAAACAGCCTTACCGGTTTTAACGCTAACACGAACAGCCTTCTTGCCAGCTTCGCGAACCTTGCGGGTACGAACTGGGGTAGAGCCTTCGAGAAGCATTACGTTAGAAATAGCGATTGGCATTTCTTTTTCAATAATGCCACCCTGCTGATTAGTCTGGCTTGGCTTTTCGTGACGCTTGCAAACATTAACGCCGCTAACAGTCACCTTGCCACCCTTAACGCTAATCACGGCACCGGTCTTGCCCTTGGAAGCGCCGGCAATCACCTTGACGTTGTCATTCTTTTTAATGTTAGCCATTAGAGAACCTCAGGTGCGAGAGAGATTATCTTCATGTATTTCTTGTCACGGAGCTCGCGAGCTACGGGGCCAAAAATACGGGTTCCACGTGGTTCACCGTCTTTGTTGATGAGAACCACTGCGTTGTCAGAGAAACGAATGAACGTTCCATCTGGACGAGAGATTTCTTTGCGTGTGCGAACGACTACAGCGTCAGCTACGGAACCCTTCTTCACCTTGCTTTGAGGAATGGCATCCTTGATGGATACCTTGATGACATCACCGATGCTTGCATAGCGACGGTTGGTGCCACCCAAAACACGGATGCAGGCGACTTCCTTGGCTCCACTGTTGTCGGCCACGACGAGTCTGGTTTCTTCTTGAATCATATTCGCCTTACTCCAAAGAGATTATTTCTTCTTTTCCACGATACGAACCAAACGCCAGCGCTTGGTTGCGGAAAGTGGACGAGTTTCCATGATTTCAACCAAGTCACCTTCACCCGCTTCGTTGTTTTCGTCGTGGGCTTTGAGCTTCTTAGTTGTTGTCATGATTTTGTTGTACATAGGGTGACGCTTACGGTTTTCAACAGCAACCGTAATTGTCTTGTCCATCTTGTCGGATGTAACAATGCCCTGCTTGACCTTACGAAGGTTTCTATCCATTTCCTTCTCCTGCCGGCTTACGCCTTGGCCTTTTCGCTGAGGATGGTCTTGATTCGAGCGATATCCTTGCGGGTCGTTTGAATCACAGATGGTTTTTCCAAATTACCGAGCTTGGCAGTCATGCGGTAATTGAACAAATCGAGATTCAATTGGGCGAGCTTTTCTTGAAGCTGGTCTACACCCAGTTCCTTTAATTCACGAGCTTTCATTAGATCTCCGATTCTTCTACGATTTTAACTTTGAGTGGGAGCTTCTGGGATGCAACATGGAGGGCTTCCATGGCAAGTTCCTTTTCTACGCCACCCATTTCGAAAATGATGCGACCTGGAAGGATTACGGCTGCCCAGAATTCTACGGCACCCTTACCCTTACCCATACGAGCTTCGGCTGGGTGACGGGTAATTGGCTTATCCGGGAAAACGCGGATCCATACACGACCGCCACGCTTAATCTTACGAGTCATGGCGATACGGGCTGCTTCGATTTGGCGTGCTGTGAGCCAGCAACTTTCAAGAGCTTGAATGCCAAATTCTCCAAAAGCCAAAGTGTTACCACGAGTAGCAACACCCTTCATGCGGCCTTTCATCTGCTTGCGGTGTTTTGTTCTTTTAGGACTCAGCATATTACTTCTCTCTCTTGTTGTCGGACATTACGTCTTTACCAATCTTTTCACCATGCATGATCCACACCTTGATACCGATGGCACCATACACAGTCTTAGCAATGGAGGTAGCATAGTCAATGTCGGCACGCAGAGTGTGCAGAGGCACGCGACCTTCAGCATACTTTTCTGTGCGGGCAATTTCAGCACCGCCGAGACGGCCGCCGCATTGAATCTTGATACCTTCAACACCCATGCGCATAGCGCTCTGGATGGCACGCTTCATAGCACGACGGAAAGAGATACGCTTTTCCAGCTGGCGAGCGATATTTTCGGCAACCAACTTGGCGTCTGTTTCCGGGCGCTTGATTTCGTGAACGGAAATATAGATTTCTTTACCGGTGAGGAACTGGAGTTCGCCCTTCAAGCGTTCCAATTCTTCGCCCTTTTTACCAATAACGATACCTGGGCGGGCAGTAAAGAGGTTCACATTTACCTTCTTGACGGTGCGTTCGATGCCAACCTTGGAGAGGGAGGCATGTTCAAAGCGCTTCATCAAGTAGCGACGGAGCACGATATCTTCGTAGAGAAGATCGGCAAACTTGTCTTCGGCATACCACTTGGATTCCCAACCGCGGATAACACCTACACGAAGACCATTCGGATGAGTTTTTTGACCCATTGTATTACTCCTTGTCAGCGTTGTCAGCAACAACGACGGTGAGGTGAGAGAGCGGCTTTTCGATGCGGAAAGCACGGCCCTGGGAACGTGGGTGGATGCGCTTCATGATTGTACCACCATCGGCCATGATAGCCTTGATAGTGAGTTCTTCAGTTGCCACAGCAGCTGGAGCTTTTTGCTTGAAGTTTGCAACAGCAGACTTGAGAGCATTTTCTACAATCAGAGCACCTTTCTTCTGAGTGCGGAGAATGGAGAGCATTGCAAAGGCTTCGTCAACGTTTTTGCCGCGAACGAGGTCTACAACCTGACGGAGCTTGCGAACGCCATAACGCACGTTTTTAACTTTAGCGACGGCTTGCATTACTTCTTGCCTCCTGCAACTTCTTGTTTGCGGTGACCGCGGAAAAGACGGGTAAGAGCAAATTCACCGAGCTTGTGACCGACCATGTTTTCGGAAACATAAACGGGAATGAACTGCTTGCCGTTATACACGGAGAAAGTAAGGCCAACCATATCAGGAATGATTGTGGAGCGACGAGACCAAGTTTTGATTGGCTGCTTCTTGTCGGAACCAGCCATAGCTTGAGCCTTGGTTAATACGTGGGAATCCACGAACGCACCTTTCTTAAGGGATCTAGCCATGAATTATGCCCTCTTCTGACGACGACGTACGATGAATCTATCGGTACGCTTATTGTTACGTGTTTTAGCACCCTTAGAGTTCTTGCCCCAAGGAGAGCATGGATGACGACCACCAGAGGTACGTCCTTCACCACCACCAAGAGGGTGGTCAACTGGGTTCATAACAACGCCACGGACAGCCGGACGCTTACCGAGCCAGCGGCTACGGCCTGCAGAACCAGAGGATTCATTCATGTGATCGATGTTGGAAACCTGACCTACAACAGCGAGGCAGGTTTCTGGAATCAAACGGACTTCACCACTTGGGAGACGAACCTGACAAAGTTTGCCATCCTTAGCGACGAGTTCTGCACCAGCACCAGCGGTACGGGCAATTTGGGCACCCTTACCTGGCTTCATTTCAATGTTGTGAATGATGGTGTTGAGAGGAATGTCGCGAAGAGGAAGTGCGTTACCGATGCGGAATTCAGCACCTTCACCTGCACCCAGTTTATCGCCAACCTTTACGTTGTTTGGAGCAATAATGTAGGCGCGCTTGCCGTTTTCGTACTTAACGAGAGCGATGCGTGCGGTACGGTTTGGATCGTATTCGATGGTTTCGACTACGCAAGGTACTGCAGACTGACGCTTAAAGTCAATGATACGGTAAAGCTTCTTGTGGCCACCACCGCGGCGGCGGGAGGTAATTTCACCAACATTGTTACGGCCGGAGGAACGCTTGATACCAACAGTGAGAGCCTTGAGAGGCTTTTCAGCTGTGATTTCCTTGCGGTCACCAATTTGCTTGTAACGCAATGTCGGGGTAAGTGGTCTATAAGACTTCAAACCCATAGTTAAACTCCTTCGAACTCGGCAATAGATTGCCCGGCCTTAAGTGTAATGTAGGCCTTCTTCCAGTTGGACTTTTTGCCAGCAACCATACGGACGCGCTTGATTTTACCGCGGTTGATCAGTGTGTTCACAGAATCAACAGTTACGTTAAAGCGCTTTTCGATAGCAGCCTTAATTTCGGTCTTGGTAGCGTCCTTAGCTACTTTGAAAACATACTTGCGTACACCAGTACGTGGGTTCACCATATTCTTGGTGGTACCTTCGGTAACGTGTGGAGCAACTAAAATTTCGTGAATTTCACTCATTAGCGGCCTCCTTCAAGTTCGCTTAAAGCAGCTTGGGAGATGACAACATTGTTGGCACGAACGATGTCGTAAGTATTGACATCTTCAACGCGAGCGCAACGTACCCAAGGAATGTTGTTGGAAGAAAGATACAAGTTCTGGTCTTTTTCGCTAACAACAAAGAGAACATTGCGTTGTTCGATACCAGACTTGGCGAGAACAGCGAGAAGATCCTTTGTCTTAGGAGCAGCAAAGCTCAGTGCTTCAAACACGTTTACCTTGCCTTCGGAAGCCTTAACAGCGAGGGCGCTGTGGAAGGCAGCCTTCTTAACCTTCTTGTTTACCTTTTCAAAATAGTCATGAGACTTAGGACCATGTGCCTTGTTACCACGTACCCAAACAGCAGATGTGTTTTGGCCGGAACGTGCACGACCGGTGCCCTTTTGCTTCCATGGCTTTGTAGTACCACCGCTCACAGAAGAACGATTCTTGGATTGAGCAGTGCCCTGACGGTTGTTGTTGAGGATAGCCTTGATGTGCAAGTACATGCAAACCTTGTTGACTTCTTCATCAAACATAGCAGGAAGTTGAATATCATTCTTAAAATCGCCGGTAGCGGCGAAAAGCTTAGCAGTTGCCATTAG
Source organism: Fibrobacteraceae bacterium (assembly GCA_021443045.1). Taxonomy (GTDB): domain Bacteria; phylum Fibrobacterota; class Fibrobacteria; order Fibrobacterales; family Fibrobacteraceae; genus Fibrobacter. The sequence goes on along the minus strand of JABUUT010000027.1, from coordinate 11,299 downwards.
TCTTTCCTCACCACGATAATGCTGTTCTTAGCACCTGGCACAGCGCCACGTACGAAGATCAGGTTGCGATCGCCATCAACTTTAACCACTTGGAGGTGCTTAACAGTAACCTTCTTGTTACCGTAGTGACCAGGCATGCGCTTGCCTGGGAAAACACGACCTGGATAGGAGTGAGCAGATGTACCACCTGGTTCACGCATATTGTGCGTACCATGGGAACGAGGACCGCTATGGAAACCATGACGCTTGATAGCGCCAGAAAAGCCGTGACCCTTAGAGATGCCGGAGACATTTACCACCTTAGCGTCGGCAAAGTCAGCAGCACCAAATTCCTTGCCAACTGGCCAGGAAGCAAGATCATCAACATCAAATTCAGCAAGGTGTTCGCGAACAGCAACGTCAGCCTTCTTGAAGTGGCCGATTTCAGCCTTGTTGGCACGTTGTTCTTTCTTGAGACCAAAGCCGATTTGGACAGCAGTGTAACCGTCCTTCTCTTCTGTCTTATGGCAAACGACCACGCACGGACCGGCTTCGAGAACCGTTACAGGCACGCATTCGCCCTGTTCCGTGAACACTTGGGTCATTCCCAATTTCTTTGCGAGAATACCGTTCATTGTATTAAACCTTAATTTCGACTTCCACACCAGCAGGCAAGTCAAGTTTCATGAGGGAATCCACAGTTTGTGGTGTAGCATCAAGGATGTCGATGAGACGCTTGTGCGTACGGGATTCAAACTGTTCACGAGAAGTCTTGTCAATATGCGGAGAGCGAAGCACCGTATATTTTTGAACCTTCGTAGGGAGTGGGATAGGGCCCGCTACGCGAGCACCTGTGTTTTGAGCTGTATTCACGATATCTTGAGCCGAACGATCAATCATACGATGATCGAAGGACTTTAAGCGAATACGAATACGTTCACCAGCCATGATTATTCCTTACTTGATGATTTCGGTTACAGAGCCAGCACCAACAGTACGGCCACCTTCGCGGATAGCGAAGCGAAGCTGCTTTTCCATGGCGATTGGGGCAATCAGTGTTGTGTGGATTGTCACGGTGTCGCCTGGGGTAACCATTTCAACGCCTTCGGGCAGCTGGATGGTTCCGGTAACGTCTGTGGTACGGAAGTAGAATTGTGGACGGTACCCGTTCATGAACGGGGTGTGACGGCCACCTTCGTCCTTTGTAAGAACGTAGATTTCTGCCTTGAATTCGGTGTGTGGTGTCACAGACTTCGGAGCTGCGAGAACCATGCCGCGGATGATGTCCTTCTTTTCGGCACCGCGGAGGAGCAGACCCACGTTGTCGCCGGCCTGGGCGTCGTCCAGGAGCTTGCGGAACATTTCCACGCCGGTGATCACGTATTCAGCGGTTTCGCCGAGACCGATGCGTTCAACCTTGTCGTTGAGGCGAACGATGCCGCGTTCGATACGGCCTGTGGCAACGGTGCCGCGGCCAGTGATGGTGAACACGTCTTCGATAGGCATGAGGAAGGGCTTCTCGGTTTCGCGGGCAGGAAGAGGGATGTAATCGTCGCAGGCAGCCATGAGTTCCATGACCTTGTCCTGGTATTCCTTGTCGCCTTCGAGGGCCTTGAGGGCGGAGCCGCGCACGATCGGGGTGTTGTCACCGTCGAAGTCGTACTTGGAGAGAAGGTCGCGGACTTCCATTTCGACCAGGTCCAAAAGTTCTGGGTCGTCAACCATGTCGACCTTGTTCATGAACACGACGATCTTTGGCACGCCAACCTGGTGGGCGAGCAGGATGTGTTCGCGGGTCTGTGGCATGGGGCCGTCGGTGGAGGCCACAACGAGGATGGCGCCGTCCATCTGGGCAGCACCGGTCACCATGTTCTTGACATAGTCGGCGTGACCCGGGCAGTCGACGTGGGCGTAGTGACGGTTTGCGGTTGTGTATTCAACGTGGGAAGTGTTGATCGTGATACCACGAGCCTTTTCTTCGGGAGCGTTGTCGATTTCGTCGAAGCGCTTTGCACTTGCGAGGCCGTTTGCAGCGAGAGTTGTGCAGATTGCGGCTGTCAGGGTTGTCTTACCGTGGTCAACGTGACCGATGGTGCCGATGTTGCAGTGCGGCTTGCTTCTGTCNTCTGTCAAAATGTTCTTTTGCCATTTTTTCCTCTTCTTCAGCAGAAGGTTTATCGCTTCAGGTTCAAGAAACTGTTGGGTCAGTTTCCGTTATATCGCAGAGCATAGGAAGCGGTACTTTGCGAAAATTGTGGAGCAAATTTAGCAAACGTCAAATATTTTGCAAGGATTTTTTTTAGGAATTTACGCAAAAAAGCCCATTTTTTCTGTTTATCCACATTCCTTGTTCACCATTGGTGGCCACAAGGTGTCCACTTTAAGGTCAATGAAAAAAATGGCGTTTTTTTTAAAATTTCAAGGTTTCAATATAATTATTTTCAAATAAGTATCAAAATATCAACAATTAATCAACAATCATCTTTAACACCCACGCCACCTGTAAAAACAAACTTTCTTTCGTTTGTAAAATATTTTTTACTTTATAAAATTTTACAAAACTTTACATTTGAGCTTCCCTAACTCCTTGACTTTTAACCAAATAAAAAAAATCCTTTTGTTCTCTCCCAAATGGCTCCGCACACAACCGAACGATAAACAAAAATTTACAATCCAATATCTTCAACATTTTATCAACATTTTTGTTTGACCAATGTCACTTAGGGAACACAAAAAGAACACTTTTGCCATGTTACCTTATATTTTACATTTATATTGGCGTTTTTCAACCTAATTTTAGGGCTGAGTGTTAAAGACTAGAGGAAAACACAATGAATTTAAAAATTAGACATTTCGCGCTTGCAGGCGCCCTCGCTATGGCATTCAGCTGCAGCGACGAATCTACCACAAACCAGGCAACCGATTTTTTACCTGGAACAAGCGAATTCAACCCAGACCAACCAGCCACTGTTCGCTGCATTTTATCGGACAACATCAGCTGCGCCTTTATGGAGCTGGCCGATGCCGACGCCAAGTGGATTCCTACAGCAACGGCTGAGTACCTGTTCTTTGAGAACAACTTTGCCTTTAACGCCCTCACTGGCGAATATGTTGGCAATTACGACCCCGACCAGAAAGCCATTGTGGGTTTGGACAACGTAACCATTCTCGCCGATAACGTCGTTAAGGGAAACCTTCCCACAATACACGCCAACTGCAACTTTACCCCTGCGTCTGGTGATGAAGTTTCAGCCCAGCCAATAGAAGACCCAACATCTTCTGCTACAGCAACCCCTGTTACAGGCAAATCTTCTGCTGCCGTAACCCCAAACAATAGTTCTGCAAGCAACACCCCAAAAAGCAGCGCCACAGATACTCCTGCAGCCAAGAGTTCTTCTTCCACTGCAAAGTCTTCTTCTTCCCAGCCTTCTACCCCAACTTCCTGCCCAGACGGAGAATGCCTCGACAATATTTCAAAGTCTTGTGTAAAGCCTTGGGCACAGGGTCTCAAAACCTCCAAGGGTAGCCAATACTCTTACAATGATAATTGCGAACTCCAGTCTTGGTACGATGCCGGCGATTTGAAAGACGGCTCAGCCACCGCTGTAGGCGGCGCTACCCCTGCACCCAATTCTTCCTCCTCTGTAAAGTCTAGCTCCAGCACAGCAAAGAGCTCCTCTTCCACAGCCAAGTCCAGTTCCAGCACCGCAAAGAGTTCTTCTTCTACCGCTAAATCCAGCTCCAGCACAGCTCCTGTTACCTCAGGCTGCCCAAACATTGTTAAGAAGGGCGGTTCCAATGGTTCCGGATGGGCAACACGCTACTGGGACTGCTGCATGCCAAGCTGCTCCTGGCCCGAAAATGCCGGTGGCAAGGTTGCTAAAACTTGTGGCACCGACGGAAAATCCACCACCTCAAATGGCGCTGGTAGCGTATGTTCCGGCGGTAGCGGCGGCACATGCTTCGGTCAGGTTCCATTCACTGTTGATGGTTGCACAGAATACGGATTTGCCTTTGCCGCGGTTCCTGCAGCCAATGGTGGCCAGTGTGGCAAATGCTTCCAGCTCACCTTTACTGGCAAAGGCAAGTACGAAACAAAGGCCAACCACAAGGCCCTTGCTGGTAAAAAGTTGATTATCATGGTTTCCAACATTGGTGGCGACGTGAACCAAGGACAGTTCGACATCATGATTCCAGGTGGTGGTAACGGAGCCTTTAACGGTTGCCAGAGAATGAATGTGGCTACTCCAGGTGCAACCTACGGTGGTATTCTGAGTGAATGCGAAGAATCTGTGGGCTACAGTGGCGACCTTCTTTCAAAGCGTAAGGAATGCCTTACCAGCAAGTGTAAGCAACATTATTCTGGCGAACTACAGCAGGGCTGCCTGTTCCTAGCCGACTTTATGGAAGCCGCTGGCAACCCCGAACACAACTACGAAGAAGTGGAATGTCCTAGCGTGCTGTCTAGCCGTTATTAATCTTATGAGAGAGTAAAAAGCCCCAGACCTTGTTTCTGAGGCTTTTTGTTTTTGGTTTTATTGGTGTAGTGTGTTTGGGCAAATGGAGAGTTTATGAATAAAAAAATTTCTATAGGACTTCTCGTTGCGGCCACAGCTGTTGCATGGAATTGCAGTGAAGAGTCCACAACAAGTGTTGCTTCTTCTTCGCCTCTGATGTCTTCCTATTCTGAAGATATCAACTGCCTTACCTTGGTTGCAGAGGGGGCTTCAGCATGGATTGTAAAGTCTAGCCCCGTTTTTTTGATTTATGCACCTGATGCCCAAGGCAATTTTGTGGTGCGATTAGCCAATGGCAACTTGTTTGGAAGCTACAATGCAGAAGACCAAACCATATTCAGCACGCAGAATAAAGCCATTTTAACAGGAATCGACATAAACGACCTTGCCGTTATAGACCAGAACTGCGACGCTTTTGACCCCACAACGGGTACAGCTTATCCTCACCTTGGCGAACTAGACAGCCTTGCCCTAGACAGTGTTTTAGCCATTTCCTCAGCATCACCTGTTCCCCAAAGTTCTGTATCCGTTTTAGTCTCTAGCAGCAGTTTGCAGAGCCTCTCCAGCGCAGTGGCATTGTCTAGTGCAGCAGCACCAGCCTCCAGCAGCCGAGCCACCGTAAGTTCTTCCAGCAAAATTGCCAGTTCTTCTTCGGCCCCCAAGAGCAGTTCCAGCGTGGCATCCAGTTCCTCTAAAAAAGACTATACCAACAACATTACCGATGGAAAAGCCCCAGACCCCAACATAAAGGTGGTTAACGGTGGTGCCAGCGGCAGTGGTAAGGCAACACGCTATTGGGACAGTTGCGCTCCAAGCTGTGCATGGACTGGCAAGAAAAAGGAAAGCTATGTGGATGTGGCAAAAACATGCCTGGCCGATGGCACCGAAGGTGATGTAAAATACGACGGATCCGTTTGCAATTCCGATGGTCTTTCGGGCACCTGCACGTTCCAGGCTCCCATGATTATTAATGACAAGTATGCCTACGCCTTTGCAGCCGCCAACGACCAGGAAGCGGTGTGCGGACGTTGCTTTATGCTCACCTTTAACGGCGGTGCCGAAGGCGGTGACCGAGGCTCCATTCGCGATAAAAAGCTGATTGTGATGATTTCCAACACAGGTTCCGACGTGCAGCGTGGAAACTTCGACATTATGATTCCAGGTGGTGGCGTGGGCCAGTTTGACGGGTGCCGCAAAATGGGCATTTCTTGCAACGGTCAACGCTATGGCGGACTGTTGAGCGATTGCGGCAACGGCAACAAAGACTGCCTTGCCCAAAAGTGCAACAGCGAATACAAAGACCCCAACCTGAGAAATGGATGCCTGTTCCTTGCCAACTGGCTTGATGCAGCCGACAATCCATACCACAGCTACAAGCAGGTGGAATGCCCCCAGGAACTTATAGACCGTTTCTAAGGCAAAAAAGAGGTAAAAAGCCCCGAATTTCTATTCGAGGCTTTATTTATTTAGCAAATAGTTAATATGTAAGAATTAAAAGGCTACCATTTTTTTACAATACAATCTATCTTTATGTAGTGCAATGTATTAGAGGAGAGAACGTATGAAAAATTTACTTAAAATAGGCGCTGCCATTTCTATAATGGCCATAGGGTGGAATTGCGGAGACGATTCAGTAACAGGAGCACCCACTCTCGGTGTTAAGTCGACATACGCCAAAAGCATCAACTGTGCAGCTATTGAAAAAATCGGAAAGAATGCATGGGTAGTAAAAGGCAAGGACGTTTACCTCATCTATGATGCCGACAAAAACTCTCTATATGAAGTTCGCGATGACCAAGGCCAGGTTATTGGTAATTACAACATCACTTTAAAATCCATCATAGGCATAGATCTTGAAACAGGAGCCACCACTGAATTGGTAAAAGATGTAGACCTTTCCGCCCTGCCCATTATCGATACCCAGTGCGATGTATATGGCATTGATGGAACGGCCTACATCCATGAAGGCGAACCTGACACCACTACTGTAGATACCCTTCCAACAGTGGAGTCCTCTGCGGCCACACAATCTTCTGCAGCACCAACTCCCAAATCTTCTCAGCAAAGCACTCCCACATCCAGTGCCAATACGCCCACATCGGCAACATCTTCTGCTGCAGCCCCAAAAAGTTCTGCAGCACCAGTTACCAGCAGTGCCGGAACATCTACAGGAAGCTGCCCCACAATAAAGTATGTTAACGGCGGTGCCAGTGGTAGCGGCTGGGCAACCCGCTACTGGGATTGCTGCAAGCCCAGCTGTTCCTGGAACGAAAACGCAGGCGGAAATTTGGCTCGCCAGTGCGACAAGAGCGGTAACAAAATTAACGACCCCAACTCCACCAGCATTTGCAACGGTGGCCCGGCATCCACCTGCGTTTCCCAAATTCCATTTACCATTAGCGGATGCGACAACATAGCCTTTGCCTTTGCTGCGGTTCCTGCAAGCGACGGGGGGAAATGCGGTCACTGCTACGAACTTACCTTTACAGGCAAGGGCCATTATGGTGACGACGCCAACTCCAAAAAGCTCAAATCCGTTGGTAAAAAACTCATTGTAATGGCCAGCAACGTGGGTGGCGACGTAGAACGAGGCCAATTCGATATTATGATCCCAGGCGGTGGCGTAGGCATGTTCAATGGCTGCAGCTCCTTTGGCTGGGGTGCCCAGGGAGCCCAGTACGGCGGACTACTCTCCGACTGCGAAACCGAAAACAACTACGTGGCTTCTAAAATGCAAAGTTGCCTAACAACCAAGTGCAACAACACCTTCAAGAACGATGCCAAGGCTAAGGAAGGCTGCCTGTTCCTGGCCACCTGGATGTATGCGGCCCGCAACCCGGAACACACCTTTAAAGAAGTGGAGTGCCCTCAAGAGCTGAAGAACCGCTACTAGAGTTCGGCGACTGGTTATCAGTAATCGGTTTTCGGTTATCAGTGGAAAAGTCGCGACTTCGTCGCTTTGAGGCGTGAACTCAGGGCTCATACTCTATGATTTATCACACGAACTTGTAGAAAACTAACGTTTTCTACAGGGGTGTTATGTGAATGTTTAATAACCAATCACTTATCATTAAAAATTAATAATCCAACCCTGTGAAAGTCGTTAGACTTTCACAACAAATGCGTAGGGCGAATAAAACAAAAATGTTTGCATTTTTAGGCACATCTGCAATTATCCGTGGATTGAAAGGCTTATACACCCCATCTACGGCGATAAAATGCGTCATTCTATATTAAAAGGGTGACAGCAGATTGGTTTATCAAAAGGATGTTGCTTTTATAAATGAAAACCCCCAACACGGACTTTTGCATTTGAGTAAAAAAAGAAACTATGATTAAAATTCTATTTGTATGTCACGGCAACATTTGCCGGAGCCCCATGGCCGAGTTTGTTATGAAAAACATGGTAAAAGAACAGGCAGCGGCTCTGGCAAAAGTGGGGCTTAGGGAACAAGACTTTGAAATTGCCAGTGCCGCCACCAGCACCGAAGAAATAGGAAACCCAGTGTATCCGCCCGTTAGGCGTCTTTTGGCCGGCCATCACATAGACTGTAGCCACAAAAGGGCCCGCCAAATGGCGCCCCAGGACTTTGACTACTACGACTACATTGTGGCCATGGACCATTACAACCTGCAGAACATGCGCTGGATTCTGCCCGGCAGTCCCAATAAAAGCAGCACCAAAAAAGTAAGCCTCCTCATGGATTATACAAACCGCCCAGGAGACGTTGCAGACCCTTGGTACACCAGAGACTTCAACGCCACCTGGATAGACATTTGTGAAGGTTGCAGTGGCCTCCTAAAAAATATTCTCTCTCATTTTTGCTAATTTTTTAAAAGGGTACCTCTAATCCCCTGGAGAAATACAACCATGCAGAGCCATTCTAAAATACTACTTGTGGCAGCCATTGTGGCAAGCCTTGCTTTTGGTATGGTCGCATGTTCCAGTTCCTCCAAAATTATGGACAAAGAGATGAAAGGCAGGTCCACCTACAAAATCAGCAAACGCTGGTTTAAAAATGTGCCCGCCGCCCTAAATACAAACGCAACCCTCGAAAATCAAATAAGCCTTGTGAACGCCTTGTGCTACGACAGTCTCGAAAGCACGGTTTGGTTGCAATACGAAGGCGAAAGCGGATTTACACCCGTTCCATACGACAGCGTGGAATACTGTGAAGAAGATGTTATCAAACACCGCAGTCGGCCCATTTCGGACCATGTGGTTATACATTCTGCTGGTCTATTTTTTGGAGCCATGTCGTGGATTGTTTTTGGCAACATCTTTGCGGGCATTGGAGAAGAAGCCGCCTTTATCTTAATGGATGCCATTACTTCTTACAAGTATTCCCGCTACCCCGAAGGAAAACTGTACGACATTTGTCCATACCACTCCCCAATGGAAAAACAGGCATGGTTCAGACAATATGAATGTTTCACAGACTATTCCGTACGAAAAATTTCATCTAGCAGCTCCATTAGTTTGGAAGAAAGTTCCAGCAGCTTTGTGTGGACCGAAAAGTATCCTCCAGGAGCTGTTCGGATGATGGCCTCCAGCAGCAGCGAGGCTTTTACCATCCCACCTCATCAACCTAGCCAGTATGACTCTGGAATTTCCAGTAGCGAACAGAAAATGTCTAGTGCCGAAACAAGCTCCAGCTTTTTAGCCAGCTCCAGTTCAGAAAATATTTCCGCAACATCGAGTTCCTTATCCAGTGTTGCGACAAGTTCCAGCTCTTTGTCTATCTCCAGTGCAACAACAAGTTCCTCGGCTTATAGCTCCAGCCCCGCAGAATCCAGCACCGCTGCAACAAAGAATTAATTTTTTCCAATCCCATTTAGGGCACCTCTAAAAATTCTATCAAAACCTTGTAGGCCTTTTCACGCACATCCTTACGGGAAAGAAAAACATCGTGCAAGGCTCCGTCTATTTGCACCTGAGTTACAGAGGGCCCCAAAGCCTCTCCATATTTTTCTATGTCGGCAATATCTAAAACCATATCACAAACATGGGCAGAATCTTGCCACTCCCTTGTTCTTATACTGCAGCCGCTGTGCATTACAAGAATAGGAACATCTATAGAAAGACCTTTTTGCAAATGCATTTGAGATTTATAAACACCACGAATCCAACCTAAATCTTGTTTGGGGCTAACAAAACTTTTTAGTGTGGTATCAAAAGACCACTCCCCCTGTTCCCCCTTATGCAAACTTTGGCCGTAAACAGTGCTCATGGAAGTGTTCATAGAAAAGTCGGGCATTATGCTCCCCAAGGCCGCCACAACAGGCATGCCTACATATTCCAGCACAGGGTTCAAGTTCATATCCAAAAAAGGGCTATTCAACACCAAGGAAGAAACCTCCTTTTGCCAAGGCCGGGACTCCATATACAAACTGGCCACAAGGCCTCCCAAGGAATGGGTTATTAAAGTAATTGGCATTCCCGGGTTCTCCCTCTGAATTTGTGCCAAGGCTTCATCAATTTCACCAAAATAATCTTCAACGCTACGCATAAAGCAACGATTCATTCCCGGCACATAAGACCGGCCAAAATAGTGAAGATCCACGGCGTAAAAGGCGTACCCAGCAGAATCCATTTTTTTAGCCAGTTCCTTTTGAAAAAAGTAGTCGTTGTAGCCATGGATATACAAAACAGCCCCTCGGCTGGCATTGCTAACGCCTTGTGTCGTATCTAAAATTACCTCGGAAGAAGTCGATTCACGAGGCAAACGAACCAGTGTTGCCACATAATCAGGAGTTTGCACAGACTGTACCTGGAATGGCACCCCTAAAATAGGGTCCGTTTCCCAGTGGGTATAAACTTTTACCAAATCCTTCCCTTTTTTTACAACCACTTTATCAGCACCGCTGAAAATTTGAGACAGTAGAAAAAAAAGCAGTGCCGGCAAAACAAAAATGGCCCCAACCACAATGAACAATTTTTTCATACTCTTATTATATATTAAATCTTCAAAATGGAGAGCCACTCACAAAAAAAAGCCGACCCAGGGCCGGCTCTTAAAATTCTGTGAAAGCAATTAGTCCAGCTTCATGTCGGAAAGGCGGGTATGTTCCACAGCGTCAAACTCGTCCTGAATTTCCTTGGAAGGAGCCTTTGTTAAGAGACTCACCACCACGATAGTTGCAAAGCTCAGCACAAATCCGGGTACCAGTTCGTAAATCTGGAAAATTTCACCACTAAGGCCAGAGAGGTAGAACTTCCAGATAAAGGTGGTAAGGCCACCCACCAGCATACCGGCAATAGCAGCAGGGAGGGTTGTGCGCTTCCAGAACAAAGCCAGTAGCACCAGAGGGCCAAATGTGGCACCAAAGCCACCCCAGGCAAAGCTCACCAGGCTCATCACCACATCCAAGAAGCTCTTGCCAGCCTTTGCACCGTCGGCAGAAGGAGCACCCTGCAAAGCTACAATCACAGCAATAACGGCAATGAGTGCCACTACCACACGGCTCACCCACATAATTTCTTTATTGCTGGCGTTCTTGCGGAAAATGTGCTTATACATGTCGTTACTAAAAGCAGAAGCAGAAACCAAAAGCTGGGAGTCGGCGGTACTCATGATGGCAGCAAGAATGGCAGCCATGAGAATGGCGGCCACCGCAGGGTGGCAAAGAGCCTGACAGAGAACCATGAAGATACGCTCGGGGTCATCCAGGCTAATCCCATTGGCACCAACATAGTAGCGGCCCAACAGGCCAATCATGATTACAGCACCCAGGCACACAATTACCCAGGTCATGGCAATGCGGCGGGAATCCTTGATTTCTTCGGCGTTCTTAATAGACAT
>JABUUT010000026.1:18166-24368 GCA_021443045.1 Fibrobacteraceae bacterium | reverse complement strand
TCAGAATGACAACTTTAAACGGACATTCTATGGATTCTTCGGGCTTTGCCCTCAGAATGGCAGCTTTAAACGGACATTCCCTGTGAACTGTCCTGGATCCCTCGCAGGCTCGGGATGACGCTGCTAGCATCGATTTCAATCATTTTTCAAGTTGCCCTTAATTTGGCAATTCGGCAACCTTTTTGTACAAATCCAATTGCCGCTTAAAACAATCGTTCCAACTGAATTTTTCGGCATAGGTCCTGGCGGCCTTCTTCTTTTCTTTTAAATCGGAATGGAACAACTCTACAATGGCATCTGCGAGGGCCTCTGGAGTTCTGGCTTTAAGGATGGTTCCTGCATGGGACTCCAGAACATGCTCTTTGGCAGCTCCCGTGGAGGCTCCAATTTGGGCGTTCCCGCTGGCCATGCTTTCTAGAATAGACAGGCCAAAGGTTTCCCAGCCCGAAAGGGCTAGACCAAGGTCGATACTGGCGTAGTAGCGGGCCATTTCATCAATGGAATTGATGAAGCCCACATATTTAATATGTGGGTGATTTGCCACAGCGCTTTGCACCTGTGGCAAATATGGCCCGGTACCGGCAAAAACCACCGCAGGCTCCGACTGGAGCTTCTTTGTGAGGATGTCGTAGGCCCCCAGTAAAAGTTCCACCCCCTTTTCCTCACAATGACGATGAGGGAAAAAGATGGTCAAACGATTGGGGTCTCCCGCTTTTAATTGTTCCACCAGTTTTGGGTCCCTTTTTTCGGGAGAAAACATCTGTATGTCGCATCCCAGAGGAATCCAATGGGGCTCCGGAAGCCCGTTCTTCTGCAAACGCTCCATTACTTCGTGGCTAGAAACTTGTACCCCATTAAAACGGTAAAATTCACGACGAGCGTACCCAAAGGCTATTTTACCGCACAAGGAGGCCCATTTTTTACCCAAACGACCTAAACACTTTAATTTGTTTGCAATAGGCCTTTCCACATAAGTAATGGGAAAATCAGCATGCCAAAAACTGAGCAATTTAGCCTGGGGAACTACTTTGTTTGCAATTTTTCTAACAACAGTGGGTAAAATATAAGGAGAACCCACTTCGATAATTTGGGGTAGGTATTTTTGCAGTACCGGCTTTATCTGGCTTTTTTTCCACATAAAACGATACTCCCAGTTTCCGGGAAAACGGAATGCCTTAACGTGTTCAATAATTAAGGACTCACTAATTTTTTCGGTCCAGGTTTTATCGCTGGGCATTACAAAAACCAAAAGGACCTCTTGCTCCAGGTTTTTGTAAAAGTCCATTTTTTGAAGATGGTAACGACGAACACCACCCCCAGAGGGGCTCCAGAAATTGTTAAAGTCAACGATGGTAAAAGGCATTAAGACTCTTGCATTTTGTTAGAAAGAGGGTCTATGGACAAGTTTCCTTGGTAGATGTTGTTATTTCCCAAACGTTTGGAATCTACAGACAAGAACAAGTTTCCACACTTGGATTCTAGCCAATAAATGGCGTCGGAATCACGGAGGTAGGCCCGAGGACCGATTAACCCCTGCTCCGAATCAACCAGTTCGCCTCCCAAGAACAGCGGAATATCTAGAGCTTTGTACAAATCCAGCATAATGGAGGACCTGCGCTCGTGAATATCGGCTAAATCGGAACGGTCCGAAATTTTAAGATGGTCAATGCCGTCAATAATCACTATCAGGTCTGGGTGTTCCTTTTGTTCTTCCTTAAGAATAGACATAAGCTCAATGTTATCAAAGGCCGGGTGGTCTTCCCAAATTTCCAGGCGGTTTCCGCGAACATAACCCATCAGTTCTCGGGTAGCCTCCAGAATTTGCTGGTTGGTAAATTCATTGGCATTTTGCTTGCGAACCGTTAAAACCGATTCGCCAATCATCATGGCTACAAAACGGTCAAAAATTTGACGACGGGGCGTTTCCAGTGCAATGTATATAAGCTTCAGCTTGGGGTTACTTTGAACTAAATCAAGAGCCATGCTGGAAAGCAGGGTGGTTTTAAGCCCAAAGGGAGATGAAGAAACATAGAAACAGCCAGATTGGATACCGTCAATTTCTCTAGTTAGTTTGGGGAATGAGCTTAGGGAGTACCCTACACTTACATTATGTGGGCAGCCCATGGCCGTATCAAAGTTTTCCTTAATGTCTTGCAGCAGCATGGAACGACGGTGGGTGTGTACCGTGTCGGTTTCTGTTTGGTCTATTAAAGACAGCAACTGGTCGGCACCGTTTTTGCGCACTATCTGATCTATGGTTTCATCTTTGGGCAACACAATGGACTTGAATTTCAAGTTCATGGATTCTGCCATTTTCAGGTAGCTTTGAATTCGGTATTCCTGTTCTCGGCGGTTTGCTTCCCTACGAAGAATGACCGTAACCGATTCAGCCCCGCAAGCTTTTAACTTGTACAGGTGGCTTAAGGTTAGCTCTTGGTACATGGTGGAAACCACGCCAGGAATGCCAGCCAAGTCTGCTGTAAGGGCATCAAAAAAGCCTTCCACAATAATGGGTTTTTCGTTTTCGGGCTGAATGTTAAAAGGAATGTCGCTGGGGCCCGAAGCGTATGACACATAGGCGTGGCTATGAATATCGTCTCCAATAAGGCGACCATAAACCGACTGGATGAGTCCTTTGGAGTTTCGTGCAGGAATGGTGATTCTTGGCTCGTGGTAGGCTTCCAGGTTGTCCAGATAAAAACTAATCTGGTGGCGTTCCACACCGGATAGCATGCAGTAGCTAATAAACGGTTCTGGGTCGCCACTGTAGTAGCCAATGCCGTACAGTTGGGCTTGACCAATGTTCCAGCCTCTAGCTTCTAAAAATTCGGCTGAAGAGGGGCTTTTGCAGGCTGCCCAGTGGCAATAGCGAACAAAGTTTTCCAGAACCTTCGACTTTTCACCGCCAATTTCTTTAATCCAGGGGTGTTCATCCTGGAAAGCGTCTTGTTCTGGCTCCAGACCTCCTAAAAATTCCAAGGCCTCGGCTCGGGCTGCCGGTTCTTCCATGCCGTTAAAGCGGCTGCGCATTACAAATTCTATCAAATCGCCTTCGCTTCCACATTGAAGGCAGCGGTAGCGCCAATAACCTAGGGCATCGTAAAAGAACAGGGACGTTTCTTCGGGAGAATGAAATGGGCAACAGGCAATAAGATTGCGCCCCCAGCGACTTACAGGAATGCCCAGTTGTCTTGGGTGTGTTTTCAAGCGCATTAAACCAGTATGTTCTTGATCTATAAGCATGGTAGAACCTCTACTTGAAATCTAACATTTTACTTTAAAAAAGCACAACTATTTATATGGATTTTATTAGTTTTCCAGTATGGTTATCCTTGGTATAGATCCCGGTTCCATCACTACCGGCTTTGCTTTTATAGAAAAGACCAATTGTTCCTTAGAGGTTCTGGAATATGGCACTATTCATGTTCCGGCATCCAAGGCTTTAGAAGACCGTCTTTTGCACATTATTTTGGAGTTGGAAGCTCTTTTAGATAGGTACAAGCCTAATAGCCTTAGTATGGAAGGGGTGTTTTTTGCTAAAAATGCAAAAAGCGCCTTGGTGCTAGGGCATATACGGGGAGCTGTTTTGGTGGCTTGCCGTAAAAGAGGAATGACCTATAATGAATACAGTCCAAGGGTTGTAAAACAGGCGGTAGCGGGTAGCGGTGCGGCTTCCAAGGAACAGGTGGCCAATATGGTTTTTGCACGGCTAGGCATTGAAGGCGACCATTTGCCCCTGGATGCATCCGATGCCCTTGCCATTGCGTGGACTCATGCAAATCCTGCTCCCTTGGCTGGTTTAAAAAAAAGAAAGGTGTCTAAGAAAGCCTCAGTTGAACAGTGGAAAAAACTTGTAGAACGAATGGGAGGCTCTATTAATGGCTAATGAAGATTTTTTGTGGCCCCACGGGTTAGGTTGTACTCATTTTGTGGAAGTACAGAAAGGCTACATGGTAGACCCCCGCATAGTTCCTTTTTTTAATCAGTTGTCTATAGCCTGTGCCCAAGCGGGTTTTAAACTGCAAATTGAATCGGCCTATAGAAGTTTTGAACGGCAATTGTCCATTTGGAATCGCAAGGCCCGGGGTGAATTACCGCTTCTGGATGCTCAGGGCAAATTGATGGAAGTTCCAAAAGATGAAGAGGAATTGTTGTATGCCATTCTCAATTGGTCTGCCCTTCCTGGAGCCAGCCGCCATCATTTGGGTACCGATATTGATGTGGTCGACGGGAATGCTTGCCCAAAAGGTTACCAAGTGCAATTGACTAATGAAGAGTGTCAAGGTATGTTTGCTCCCTTCCATGAATTTTTAACGGAACAAATAAATAAGGACCAAGCCTTTGGATTTTCGCGAGTTTTTGTTCCTGGACGAGGCTCCATTAAGCCCGAAATGTGGCACATTGCTCATTTGCCCACCTCTAGAAAATCTCTTGAAAAATTTTCTCTGGAAAATTTGCGAAATATCTATAAGAATACGGATGTGGCTTGTAAAAAAGTAATACTTGCAAAATTGGACCAGTTAGCTCAAGACTATATTTACCCATATTTTATATGAAATGCGGACATTTGCAACAAAGTTTTGTTGAATACGGAAAGTCGGTTCTCCAGGCTCCCCTCCGGTATATCCCTTGCTCCTGTGACTGTAGGCTGCTTGTGGTTGCTGGAATTCATGGGGAAGAACCGGAAACTACTTTTTTGCTAAGCCGTTGCTTGCGCAACGATAATAGTCATTTTAACCATATCGCTATTGTACTTTGCGCCAATCCCGATGGTGTTGCTCTTGGTGTAAGGGGAAACGCCCATGGGGTGGATCTCAATCGAAACTTTGATACCGCCAATTGGTCTAGTGAACTGGTACACTGCAGGTCTGTTTTGGAATCCCAAAGGGATATGGTTTTATCTCCTGGTACAAGCCCTGCAAGCGAACCAGAAACAAAGGCTTTGGTGGAGCTTATACAAAAACTAGGTCCTAAATCCATCTTGTCGATTCACGCACCCATTGGCTGCATTGACGCTCCCGTTGAAACCAATTTAACGAGGAACTTGTCTAAAGCCTTTAATCTACCTTATGTTGCAGACATAGGATACAAAACACCAGGTAGCTTGGGTACCTGGTGTAGTGAAAGAAATATGGAATGTGTTACGTTGGAGCTGCCTCGTATGGCTCTAGAACTTTTATACCAACGCTACGAAAAAAGCTTTACTTCTTTTTTGCAACAGCAAGATACTTAGTCTTCTTCTTGCTTGGCTTCGGCAATAATCTTGCTTCTGTCGATAATGCCAAGGGTAAAGCCAATGACCAGGTAACTGGCCATGAGAATTAGCAAGTATTCCATGATAAAGGGAACCTTTGGCGAAATAAACATAAAACCAGAAACATAGGTTAAAACTATGAGGATGCCTTGTCCAATGTTCAGCCATTTCATCTTTCTTGGCTGAATCTTTGGCAAAAACAGAGGGCTCACCATAAGGATTCCTGTAACCAGCATAACCAGCACTGGAATAAAAATAACTGGAGAGGAAGGATTGTCAAAAATGCCGTTAGACTTGAGGTACACAATGAGGATGGCGTTGATGGCTCCAGCAAAGGTAGATGGCAAACCAGAAAAATGATGGTGGTAACTGTCGGCGTCACAAGCGTTATACTTGGCAAGGCGCATGGCTGCACAGAGTACATAGATAGAGAATGTGACAATTAAAAGAGGTGCATTAGCCATGAACCATTCTGGGACCATGGTCTTGTAGGTAAAGAACACGCCAAAGGCAGGGGCCAAGCCAAATGCAATTAAATCGGCAAGACTGTCGAACTGTGCTCCAAACTCGGAACTGGCATTTACCAGACGGGCTGCAAAACCGTCTAGCTTGTCTAGAAGAACGCTGAGAACAATAAAGTAGGAACCCATGCGGATGGCATCAAAATTGTTTCCAAAGAAAGAACTGAAGGCTCCGGTAGACCAGCAAATGGCAAAAACTCCAAGCAAAAAGTTCATGCTCGTAAATGCGTTAGGCAAAATAAATCTTGTTTTTTTCATAAAAACTCCTTAGAGAGAGTTCTCCACTCAACCCTTCCAAAGATACATAAAATTCAGTTTCCAAACCGGGGTACCCATAAAACCCTGTGGAAAAATGGTGGTTGCAGCGAAGCTGCCAACTCTTGCGACTTGGAAGTGGGCCTGCAAGCAGTCCCGTTTCACAAGTCTT
>JABUUT010000026.1:0-18071 GCA_021443045.1 Fibrobacteraceae bacterium | reverse complement strand
TTCGCTACGCTCACTTTGAGCTCAAACCTCATAACTCTAGGCGTTTACGCCGAACCTCACTACTGACAACGGACTACTGACAACTAATTCTACCGAGCCTAAGGCGGAACTGTCCGAAGGACAGCTAGGGTCCACTGGATCCTTCAGGGTGACAGATGAAGGCTTCTCCAAACCTTTAAAAAAAGCGTTTCCCCTTGAGGAAACGCCATAAAATAATCTTCGTCGGAACCTTTATTTGGCTGGAGTAATTTTCCAGAGAGCCTTTACGCCAGCAGCAATAACCAGGTGTTGTGGTGGAGCATATGGATTTTCTTCCGAGGGGAAGTTTGTCCAGTGCTTGGTGGAGAACTGGTAATACTGGGTGGGGCGGTACATAACTGGAAGTGCCGGTATGGTTTCCATAAAAATTCTGTTAAGTTGTCTGTATGCTTCCGTCAGTTCCTTTTCGTCGGTGAGGGAAGGAATTTTTAACAAGAGCTTGTTTGCTTCCTCGTTCTTGTATCGACCCTGGTTGGCAAAGGCTTCTTCGCCTACAGGTTTCATGGAAACATCGCTCATAATTTGATCGAAACGAGTCCATGGCGTGGCTGCAGAAAGTTCTGCGGTCTGGGTCTTCATGG
The DNA here is from genome assembly GCA_021443045.1 of Fibrobacteraceae bacterium. GTDB lineage: Bacteria > Fibrobacterota > Fibrobacteria > Fibrobacterales > Fibrobacteraceae > Fibrobacter. Next base: position 17,451 of record JABUUT010000026.1, on the reverse strand, counting down.
CCAGGTCAAAAGTACCTAGGCGCAAGTCCTTGTCCCAAACGCTGTAGTCCACAAATTTTTCCTTGGCATTCAAACCAATCTCCTTGAGGGAAGCCACCACAACCTTAATAACGTCTTCCCAGTCTGTCCATCCTTGTGGGCATTCAATGGTAAACTCGCGAACAGGAACCTTCTTCTTGTCGACTAGCATGCCGGCTTCGTTCCAAGAGTATCCCGCATCAGAGAGAATCTGCTTGGCCTTGTCGGTGTTGTAAGAGTATCCATATTGGGCTGCATCATCCTTGTTAAAGTACTTGGCTTCGGAACCAAAGGGAAGAATAAAACCAGGCTGCATGGCTGGAGTGTAGTTAGAAACCGCTCTTGATTTAATTTTTTCGAAATTGATGGAATGCATCATGGCACGACGAATATTTACATCGTTAAACGGTGCGTTGTTGTGGGCGATGAGGAGCGTGGTGATGGTTCCAGGAAGGTGATAGGGCTCTTCTCGGCTCCAGGCACGGATGCTGTCTTTAGCCTTTTCCCAAATGCGGGGAAGGAAAATACAGGAAATGTCCAAATTGCCTTTGGTCATGGCGCTGTTGAAATGGTTGTTTCCATTGTACAGAGAGTGTATAATGTACTTGGGTGCCGGGAGCTTGCCGTCGTATTTGATTTTGCCCCAATAGTTGTCGTTTCTTTCCAGTACAATTTGGTCGGGGGAGTAGTTTTTTAAGTTGTATGGACCAGAGACTACAGGTACGGAATCGTTTTTGAATTCGGCAATCTTTGCCATGTTGTAGGTTCGGCCAGACTTGGCTGCATTGACCAGAGGCTCGAATACAGACTTTGGCAGAATGGATGTTTCCGCAATGGCGTTTAATATAATAAGGCTGTTCTTGGCCTTACCAAATTTGAAGGTTATGTTGTTGTTATTGTCGGCGGTAACGCTAGACAAGAAGGTCCAGTTGCCGTGGCGGGGGGTAGGCAAAAGGGAATCGATACGGAATGTGTATACAACGTCATCCACGGTAACTGGTTGGCCGTTGCTCCACTTTGCTTGGGGGTTTAAATGAACGGTAATGGCAGAGTCGGACTGGGTGTAGCTGTCTGCCAGCATAGGTTCCAGAGTGGCGTCCAGCTGGTTGTAGGCCACCAAGGTTTCGTACATTAGACGGATGTTTCCGTCAATGGGGAAGTTGGGGTCGTAGTCCAGAGGGTTAAATGTACTAGGAGGAGCCCAGTCAAAGCCGCCGATATACAAAGTTTCTGCACGGGGGTAATCCGATGCTTCCTGTACTTCGGCGTTTTGTTTTTCTTCTTGGCAACCTACTAAAAGCACGGAGCCGATGGTGGCCACGGTGCAGAGTGCAAGCCTGGAATATTTTTTTATGTAGTTCATTTCTTAACCTAAACCCGTGTCGGTTTAAAACCAACAAGTTGTATGAACTAAAATTTAGTGAGATTTAATGAAAAATACCACTAAATTTTATTTACAGATAGGCTAAAATGGAATAATATGGTCTAGATTATAGACTGAATCCGTAGAGTAGATGTTTTGGAGACGCGCTAAATAGCGTTCGATTTAGAATAAAGGGGGTTCCTGCTCCACCTGGAGTGCTGAACTTGCGAACAACTTTACCTGTTGAAAGGGAAATTCCGACCACTTCAACACCTTGGTCCACCCAGGCTAGTCCTTCGTTTACAAAGGGGGTTGTAAAAGTGGAGTGTTTGCCCTCAAAAGTCCACAGCTGGGTGCCAGCCTCTGTAAAGAAAAGAATGTTTTGGTTTTCTAAGCCTACAAGAATGTGGTTCTTTTGATTGAACCGCACAAATTGGATAGACAGTATAGGAGCCTCTACAGGAATGATAATTGGGTTGTTGGCTGGCTTGTTGTTGTTGAACAGGTACATGTGCTTGTTTTCGGTGGCCACAGCTACAATGGAATCGGCGCTGGCCATTTGTTGCACGGCACTTTGCAGGTGGTGGCTGGAGCCTTCTTTGGTTAGCCCGGATCCTTCATCGATTTTTACAAATTCCCCTTCCAGGCTGGTAAGAACAATTTCATTGTTGATGGGAACCATCATAAAGGGAACTGTGAATATTTTTCGGGACCAGGCTATGCTGTTGGTGGCTCTAGCTATTTTATGGAGAATGCCATTCCATGTGGAAACATAGATGGAATTGTCGTTGAGTTTGATGCTGAATATTTTGTTTGAAACATTGATGAAAATAGGCTTTGCATCTTTGGTTAAATCATAAATTTTTACTTCGGACCCATAGGAAATAACCAAGGATTTTTCATCGTTTACGGTAATGGGGGAACTTTCCATTTTTCCAATGGAGCGCCTCCAGCGGAGGTCGCCTGTTTCTGTGTTGATGCAAAGGAGTTTTTCGGATGCCACATCCAGGGTGTACAGATTTTTCTTGGTTCCAAAAAATTGAGGGTACTTTGTTTTGGGGGATAATTCTAATAAATTAACAAATTTGGCATTGATGGTTTTGCCGTACCGATTTAATATAATAGAGGTATTGCGAGGGTTGCTTACCGAAAGACGAACCGCTTCGGACCATGCCTTTTGCAAGTCTTTTTCTTGGCCATTGTTTTTTTCCAGGTACAGAGCTTTAAAAAACCATCCTTCAGCGTTCCCCGGTTCCAATTCAAAAAGAGTGTCTAGAGTGGCGTTAAACTTGTCCCAATGTTCGTGTTCTGCCAAACGCTGAATTTTTGAAACGTATTTATCTGAAAGCAGGGTTTTGTAGCCATAGTGCCTGGGTTGAATGGCCACTATTTTTTTTTCGCCAAAGGTAAGGTAGATGTTGTCGCTTGTGTAGAAGGGTGCCTGGGATATAGGCTTTGCAAAGTTAAAGTGCCACAGGGGTCTTAACAGAGTGTCTACCACTGACAAAGCGCCTTCTGCCGAGAATAATCCAATGGTTCCTTGGGCCATGGGAGCCATGGAGGTGGCATCACTGCGGTATTTAGAAATGGGGCTTCCCGTATTTTTGTCGATAAGGGTAACTTGCCCCGAAATTTCTAAAACGGCGTATCGGGATTCAAAAGGAAAGGTGGTTTCGATATTGTTGAAATCCACTTTCCATTTGGGAGAGAGGCTTCGCTTGGTGTCGTAGCAATACAGTGCGTTGTCGGACACTACAAGAATGTTTCTTCCGTCTATCAAAAGTTTCTGGATGTTGTCGCTTGGGCTTATGGTGTAGGTTTCAGAGCCGTTGGATGGTGATATAAAACGGATAATGTTGTCGGGGCAGTGTACAATGTAGTGGTTGGTTGTGGAGTAGTAACCGTCAATGGAGCACCCATCAACCATTTCGGTGTTTTGAAAAACCACCCCTTTTTTGTTGATTAGCGACAGGGTGTTTGGGGATAATGCTAAAACCTCATCATCTTTAAAAAACAGTTGCTTTACATTAAAAACGGGGAAGGCTTGGGATGGAAATTTTTGAACATGGGAGGCGTAGTGAAGACTGTCTTTATCTTGCATTTGATACCAGATGTCTTGATCGGTAATGCGAAAAATAGAGGCCTCTTGTGGAACTTGAACGTTGATGGAAATGGCTTTTCCGTCTTTGATTTTGTAGATGGTTCCCTTGGTAGAAAGAATGTAGGGGACTGGCCCTGGAAAGATTTGCCTAATGGGCTCTTTCAGGTTGATGGTGTGTTTAATAAGCCCCTGCATTTTGCTGCTGGTTTGGGCTTCACGATAGGCTAGGTAATAAGCTTTTTCGGTAGATTTTGTTTCTTGCAAGCTTTGGTTGTAATAAAAGTTTGCACTAGAATTATTTCCCAAAATTTCTTGAATTTTTCCTAGGTAAAAAAAGGCAGATTCCTTATCTTTTTTGTCGCCATTTTCGGAAGCTTTTTCTAAAAGACGAATGGCTTCGGCGTATTCACCCTTCATTTCAAAAAGGTAAATGGCCTCTTGAATGGTAGAAGCCATTTTATCGGCAAAAACATTCCCGTGTAAAAGGAATATCATGGCGCAATATGTGAAACAACGACGAAGCATCTTAACTGTAATTTATCCTTAGGCGTCAAACTTGTAGCCGGCGCCTCTAATGGAGAGGATTATTTTGGGGTTTGTCTGGTCGTCCTCCAGCTTTTTACGCAAATTCACAATATGGTTGTCGATAGTGCGTGTGGAAGGCATGTTGTCGGGGGTGTAGCCCCAAATGTCTTGAAGAAGGTCTTCTCTAAGAACCACGTCGCCACGGTGTTGCCAGAAGTATTTGAGAATTTGGAACTCCCTGGCAGACATTTCCAATGGCTCTCCGTTTTTAGTGGCGATGTATTTTTTGAAATCCAGGTGGATATCGGCAAAGTCGATGGCATCTTCTACAACGGTGGTTGCCGGTATTTCTGGAGTGGTGTTGGATGATTCGGCTCGACGGAGAAATGCCTTGACTCGGGCTAGTAGTTCAAGAATGGAAAATGGCTTGGTAACGTAGTCGTCGGCACCCATTTCTAATCCGGCCACCTTGCTTGTTTCCTCTGTTTTTGCAGTGAGCATAATGATAAAGCAGTTGGGGTGCTTTTTGCGAATGTATCGGCATACTTCAAAACCGCTTTTCTTTGGGATCATCAAGTCTAAAAGCACTAGATTGGGTCCAAAGGAATCGGCCTTTGCTATGGCTTCTTCGCCATCACATGCCGTTTCTACAATGTAATTTTCCAGCTCAAAATTGTCTTGGAGACCGAGCCTGATAATTTCTTCATCTTCGACGATTAGGATTTTGTGTTGCATTGTCAGTCTACCTTTTTAAATTTTATAGTGAATGTGGATCCCTTTCCCAGTTTACTGGAAAGGGATATGGTGGCTCTGTGGGTTTCGGCAACACGCTTTACAATGGCTAGGCCAAGACCAGAGCCCTTTGTGCTGCGAGTCATTTCGTCACCCACTCTATAAAAATCATTAAATATATTTTTTTGCTCGGATGGGGCAATTCCTATACCTGTGTCGGCCACAGAAAATACGGCTCGATTGTCTTCGTTGTATACGCTAACGGTAATGTCACCTGGGGCGTTGGTGTATTTAATGGCGTTTTCAATTAAATTTTGGGCAAGGCCGTACAGTGCGGTGTAATCTCCAATAACAAACACGTTGGGGTCAATTTTGGCGTGAAGGGTAAGGCCTTTTTCCACAGCAATGTCTTCAACTGCATCGTATACTTTTTTTGCGCAAATGGAAAAGTCCAGCCGTTCCCAATGGAAGGCGCTTTTTCCATGTTCCATTCGGGTGTAGTTAAGAATGGCTCCAATGAGGTTCTCCAGACGGGTGGCCTCTTTCCCTATGAGGTTGGAATATTCCTGGATTTTTTCGGCCTTAACCACTCGCCCTCGGGCCATCATTTCGGCAAACATTTTAATGGAGGTGAGAGGGGTTTTTAACTCATGGGAAACACTGGAGAGGAAGTTTGCCTTCATGGAAAGCAGCTTGCGTTCCTGATTTAAAAAACGGAACATAAAGAAGGAGCCCAGCAAAACAGTAATTAGAGAAAAAGAAAGGAGCCCGTACATGAGGAGCATGCGCCGGCGAGACTCTTTTCGAATTTCTCGCAAGTCTTTTTCGTACAAAGTAAATTCTAGTTGGATGGCCTCTCCTAGAATATTTTGACTGAGGGCGCTGGTGCTATCTGGAATGTGGCCAAGCAATACATGGTTGTTCTTGTTTGTAATGGAATAGGGGATGCCCTTCCAGCTTTGGGTTACAATTTTTATTTTTGATAGAAGCCGTGCTAAATAGGCATCTCTATTTATTTTTGCTATTAAAATTTGATCGCCTGAAAGTAGGGGGTAGCTCATTTTGAGGAAGGTGGCGTCGTCGTTAGACTTGTAGAGAATACCTTCCTTGGTGGATATGTCATCATACAGAATTTCGTTGAACAAGTCTCTGTGCTGGCTTAGAATGTCCATGTAGCCCAATTGGCGGTTAAAGTTTTCCCGCAGGTTCCAGAAGGTTTCACGATCTTTTTGACTGAGGTCTTCAAAGGAGAGAATTCGGGTAAAGGCCGATTCAAAGAAGAACTTTGCCGAGGGAATGTCTTCGATACTTTCACTGTGGGAAAACTGGCTAAGGATAAGCTTGCAGTATTCTTCTGCTTCCTTATGTTTTTTTTGGCTTACCAGAATGTCGAAGTGGAGTAGGTTGATGGCTCGAGTTAGGTCGGCGTGTAGGTAGCCTGCCAAGTGTGGCCTGCTCTCTAGAATTTTAAGCAACCGCAGGGCTTCATTGTAGTTTTTTTCTTTATAGGATAAGCGAATGAGGCCAAGCAGGTTTTGGACGTTTTCTTCCCGTGTTTCAAAAAACGCCTGTAGGGGGGTTTGTCGAAATGCCCTCATCTGGTAGGCCATTTTGTCGTCTGTAAACTCTTGTTGAAAATTCTGTTTTTCCACATGGCTGGCAGTGGCGTTGGAAAAACCAGCGGAGGCGGAAAAATGCCTGGAAGAAATGTCGGGGTAGATGAGCTGGCCCTTATTAAAAAGAAATATGGCATCAATACCTTCGACGGTTTTAAAAAAAGTGTTTTCGGAATCGAGAAGGCTTTGGGGCTGTTCGTACAAAAACATGGAAGCCGATTTGGTTTCGTCTAAAATGCGGGCTTCTTCTTTTGTAATGGTTTCTTCAACTTCTGTTTGAAAGGAGTAGCGGTTTTCGTCTAGGGTCTTTTGCGCCAAAAAGGTTTCGTTTTGAATATTTCGAAAACTGAGGAAAGACAAAATAGCTGTCGGCAGCACAATGCCACCGGCGAATAATGCGAATAAAAGCATGTTATTGCGTGAAACTCGCATCGATATGACTTTCCTTACAGTGGAATCTTTGTTGCTATCTCAGGAAAATACAAAATCAGTATGCTGCAAACCATTAAAAGGGAACACAGCAGCAGGGTGGCAGCCGTAGCTATAATGAGAGATCTTGTCACTGTGCTATGGTTGCCTTATGGGTTACAGAAACTTTGTGGCCTATTTCTACACGACGGTTGTTGTCGTAGATTTCCCGGACTAGCACCGTTGCTTCGTTGTCTGTTGCACGAGAAATAACGCCCCTGCCCAACAGACGTGGAGGAATGGTGGCATCCGATTTGTCTTGTTCCCAAATGGCAATGGCGTCGCCAGTGTTGTAGCCTTGCTTAAACCCTCTGTCAATGAGAATGTAGGAGTAGGCTCCAATGATGAGCATGGGGTCCATGGCGTAGCGGATAACTGCCATGGAATCCAGGTTGGCTTCTTTTTCGTCTTGGTAGCCTGTTACATTCAGCACGTTTAGTGGTTTCTGGAGCCGGGCTTTGGCTTGGCCAATTTTGATTTCTCTAAAGCTTTGGACAATTCTTGCTCTAGAAAGGGTGTCGCCTACGGCTGTAATTTTTGCATATCCAGAGAGGCGGAGAAGGGCAAATTTGTCAAAGGTATGGCCCTTGGCACTAGGCACTTCAATGGAGCGGGCGTCTACAATTTCAACAATGTCCCCTTTCTTTGCCTTGATGTTGGTCTTTTTACCAATACCCACTACCACTTCCATTTCGGGAATGTGGAGGATGGGTTCTTTCTTTTCGCCTGAGCGAATGGAGAAGAAACTGGAATCTTTTCTGAGGGAGTCGATGGAGTAGATTTCTGGAGCCAAAATTTGATAGTAGCCGTTAAAAATTTTTGGAGCGGGGCGTTTTTTGTAATAGTATTCGTCATTGCCCTTTGGTTTTTTCTTGTTTTTCTTGTCTTTGTCGCGAAGATTGCCCAACATGGATTCAAAGTCGCCGTTGCGTTCGTCGCTTTCGTCGCAACCCACTGCGGTTACCCCTTTAGGAAGGTTGGTGTCGGCCAAAGCAGCACTGCAGGGGTACTTGCCACCAGCCTGGAGAACAGGTTCGTCTTTAATACCTTCTCCAAAGTAGATGGAATCGCCGGGGTAAATCCAGTGTGGATCTTGAATGTGTCTGTTGTTTTCCCACAGGTCGGGCCAAGCGAATGGGTCTTGGAGGAATTCATCACTCAAATCCCAAAGAGTGTCGCCTTTCTTAACGACGTAAGCGGTTGCCACTAAGGCCGAGAGGCCCAGGAACAAAGTCATGCATTTCATCATTCGCATAATAATCCTTGTAACCTATTGAAAATAAACAAGTTATACAATAATTTAGTCTTTTCTTGGGGTAAAAGTCTATTTGGTTTGCACAAAATGGGGAATATCGCCTCTTTTTGGGGTATTTGGCCGTTCCTTGGGGCGCTGAACCGTTAGAGAGCGGGCTTTTATGGCTGGATTTTGGCCTAAAAGACCGTTTCTGTCGGGAACAAAGATGAACAGGACCTCAAATTTGGAACTGTCTGGCTCCAAATATAGGGGAATGTTTTTGCGTAAAATGTAGCCTTCTCTGCGAAATCTTTTAATTTCTTTGGCGGCTGTTTCAAGGTCTCCGCTTTGGTAGAGTATTCTTTCGGGGCGGGAGGCCGCTGCGGTTTGTATAACTCCGGTAGGAAGGGGTTCCCCAAAGGGTGGGTTAAAGTAGAATGTCCATCGGCCGTCGTTTTCTTTTTTTGAAAAGAACTTGGCTATAACTTCGGCATCCAGTTTTTTTCTAAGAAAATGCAGGTTGTCTTGGGGTAACCGACGCATGTTGTAATGGGTCGATTGCATGGAGGCATCTCTATAATCGAGGCATACCACTTTGCTAAAAAAGCTGGAGAGGGAGGCTCCTATAAAAGATGATGCTGAGTAAAATTCAAAGAGCTTGTCTTCTGGGTTTGGATGAATGGCATCTTTGATTCGCTCCGGAAGCTTTACCCAGGCATCTTTAATTCGAGGTGCCCAATCGAGAACATGCATGGCAAAGCCGGAGTTTCCTATGGGTAGGAAGTCGCTGCCAAAGATGCACTTGGATTCTATGCGAACCTGTTGCATTTGGGATGGGTTGAAGGGCAAGTCTGGGTAGCATTGAATAAAGTGGCAGCTGATAATTTCGGGGCAAGCGTGCTGAATAAAGTCTACAAAGGTTTTACTTTCGTGGGCTGTATTCCTGCCACGGAGGTTTGCCTGAATTAAAAGGGCGAAGTCTCCATTGCCTGCGGCTCTAAAACAAATTTGACGCAGGGATTTTTTTAGAATGCGCAGGTGGCCTTTTTGAATTTGCTCTCTAACTCGAGTCACCACTTCTGGAATTTCCATGGAGGTTGCTGGAGGGTCGAGGTTGAGCACTTCGTGTGCTCCTACTTTATCTTTAACTAGGCGCCAATCGGAATTTTGGCTTTGTGGGTTGGCCGTAAACCAAGCCTGGAACTTTCCAGGAATGCGTTCATTCTCGGCCCAGGCAGAAAGCTGTTTTTTTAGGTCGTCCAAGGTGTAGGTGCGCTTTGGGGTAGTGGCTTTACGAACAACTTGTGGCTTTTCTTCTTTAATGGCGGCATCTGCTTTTGTGGCATGAAAACGACCGGCAACTAATTTTTTAGGTGCTTTGGGGCTTTGAGAACTTCTTCTTACTTGTTGTTTGAATTTATTGAACATATATGATTACTTTGTATTAAACGCTACACGAGAAAACGGGGGTAAATCCAGGAACATTCCCTTGCTAGCATGGTTGGAAATTCACGGAAGGAACCGTTTATTTGATACAAGTTAAGGCACCCTTCTACGGGGGATAGCGACATAACGCTGTCGGCCCGATTTTCTAGATAGGGGTATTCATCGGTGTTGCAGGTGGTGACTACGGCACAGCCAGTGAGGGCGATGATGGTGTCTATCATCTGCATTAAAATTTGATGGGGCACGCCGGTAAGGCGGGTGGACTTTGGATTGTGGAGGACTGCAGAAATGGGGTCTATGATGACAACGCGGTAATCATGGTTTTCCAGCTTTTTACCCCCTTCAATACGCTTCGCGATTAACTGTGCCGTTTCAATGGGAGAAAGGGCTGCACCTCGAAGGTTTAAAAAACCGAATTTTGGAGTGCTGGCATTAAGATTGCGTTTGGCTCCCAGTAGGTACAGTCTGTTGAGGAACACTGATTTTGTAAGCTCAAAATTGATAAAGAGAACATCGTTGGATACGGTGGGGTTTCCAAACCAGTCTTCACCGTAGCAAATAGAAAGGCCTAAATCCATTAAGGCAAGGGATTTTCCGCTTTTTGGGGGGGCCTTGAACAAGAAAAATTCTCCTGCCCGAAGTACGTTTTCAATAATGGTGGGGTCTTTCTTTGGGGCTTCTTCACTATCGGAAGCAAGTTCAATGAGAGGCTTCCCGTCCAGGGAGTATTCCACCCATTCCTGCCATTCCTTAAAGTCTTTGGCGCCTTGTTCCAATCCAATTAAATACTGCTGCTTGCCGCCTCGGAGTACGCCTGGCATACGCACCATCTGGGTTGGATTTTTATTGGCTGCGTCTACCTTAAAGCCTTGGGAATCCAATGTTTTGAATAAAAAGTCAACCCGCTCATTATATTCATCAATATCGGAGGCCCCCACTTTTACCCATGCCTGCACCGAGTTGGAACCGGTGTTGACCAAAGCGGCGCAGGGAAGGTTTAAAGCCTTGTAGTATGCCAGCTGCTTGGCTAGGCTCATTTTGGGGTTGTCCACAACCACGTAGCGGTAGTGCCAGCTTTCGTCGGTGGCATCGGGGCCGCCCTTTGTGGCGTTAATGCAGAGGAGGGCTCCCTCGGGACTATCCAAGCTCTTCATTATTTTTTTGATGGCGTCGTCTTGACCCACAATGTTGGAAACCAGTTCTGATGTGGCCTTGGGGGTGTCGGAAACTTTGAATTCGATGGTTTCGTCCATGCCGAAGGCGGCTCCCAGAAGCTTAGCCAGGTCTTTGCGCCAGTCCGCAGTGGGCCATGGAATGGATAAGGCTTCGGGGTCAATTTTGTGGTTCTGCAACAGTTCCAGAGACTGGGTGTCCAGGCCCATGGCCAACATCTGCTCCATGGAAATCATGGGCGAAATGATGGTTGGGGGAACCATGGTGTGAGTTGGCTGAGGAACGGGTTCTGCTGCGGGTGCCTGGGGTTCTGGAACTGGCTTTTCTTCAACCCGTTCTGCCGTCCTCTTTTCGCTGGAATAAGCACGGCGCAAAATAGATTCCACTTCGTCTCCAGAAAGACCTTCATCTCGGGCTTTTCCACCTAATTGGAATGCCGCATCCATGTAAGTCCAGCCTTCCGAAGCAGCAGCTTCCCCAGCCTTGAACAGTTCGCTCTTTAGCATGTTCTCGCTGAACTGGCCCTTTAGGAACTCGTTAATAATCTTTCTTGCGTTTTCCATACAATCCTCTGGTTTTAAAGGCAACTGAAAATTAAACTACATCTTTTACAAGAATTGTGGTACTACCCTTTTATGCGGAGGCGTGAATATTCGTATAAACCCAGGGAAAGGGCCACGGATGCGTTGTAGGAGTGGGCTTCGGGCAGCATGGGAATACGCAGCACATCGTGGCACTGTTTTCTGATGAAGGGAGGAAGTCCCACGTCTTCGCCCCCTACGGCTAGTACCACCTGGTCCTTGAATTCAAAGCCGGCCAGGTTGGTTTGCGTGTCGGCGTCTAGGCCCAGAATTTGGTAACCGGCCAGCTTTAGTTCGCCAACAGTGGCTTCCAGGTTTTCGGGTCGGCAAATGCGCATTTTTTCTAGAGCCCCTGCAGAGGTGCGGGCTACGCTGGGGGTTATGCCGCACATGCCTTTGGCCGGCAAAAGCAGAATGTCTACACCTAGAGCCAAGCTGGATCGGATGCAGGCTCCCAGGTTGCGAGGGTCTTCTATGTTGGTTGCCACGGCGATCAGTTTCTTTTCACCTTTTTCCTTGGCTGTAAAAAATTCGTCCCGCACATCTTCCCAGCGCAGAAGCTCCTTTTCGTTCATCAAGGCTACAACCCCCTGGTTCGGCCTGGCGTAGGAGTTTAAAATTTTGCTATCCACCTGCTGCACGTGAACATGGTTCTTTTTAGCCAGCTTTTGAAGGGAATACAGTTTGGGGTTTCCTGAAAGGTGCATAAAAAGCACGCGATGCACCCGCATGGGGTCTTTTTCTAAAAGCTCCGTGATTTCTCGAATGCCGCCCACAGCCACCTGAGGTGCGGCATCGTCGTCGCCCATGGCGGTAACAATATTTTCTGGCTGTGGGCGCCTGTCGTCCTTAAGTTCCTGAGAAGGTTCCTGATTGAATTTTTGCTGTGGGCGTCTGCCGAATCGGCGGGAGTCGTTGTTGAAACGCATAAAAGCTCCTGTGTTCCGGTGCAATACGGAACGGTTAATAAAGTGGTTTGCATACAATGACCGTATTCATGGGAATATCAGTCGGCTTCTGTATTAGGGGTTCCCTGTCAATTTGCTTTGGTGTGGCTATTCCGGCCTTAAAAGATTCCGGGTGCTTGGCCAAGTATCTGTCGTAGTAGCCTTTACCGTGTCCTACCCGTCGTCCGTCCAAATTGAATTTTACACCAGGCACAAGAAAAACAGGAATTCTGTCGGTCCAAGGCTCTAGGCCTTGCTTTGGTTCCATAATGCCAAATTTTCCTTTTTCCAAATCTTTTTTTAGATGGTTTACGGGGAAAAACTCCATGGTGCCTTCGCCGGTACAACGGGGGAGTAGAAGCCGACCCTCCATGGCCAGTTCTTCTAAAATGGGCAAAATGTTTGGCTCCCCTTTTAAGGGGTAAAATGCTGCAATTTTTCGGGCGTCGTTGTACTTTGGAATTTCGTGGATTTCAACCCAGGGTTCGCGAATCAGGGCGTTGTCGCCATTGCGTTTGCGGGCGATTAAACTGGTTATTTGGCTTGCTCCAAAGACCAATACAAAGAGAATGATGATAACAACCACTTCCATCTTTTACACCAATTCTTCCTTTTCTCCGATGCGCTTGGCGCCTGGCAGCTGTTCCTGCAAAATCTCGTTCCAAACTTGCTTTTGCCAATTCATTAGATGGGCTTCTTCATAGCGGCTGTTCCAAGGCATGTTTCCTGGAGCGGCCAGCCAAATAAGCTGGGACTTGTTGGCCAAAATGGAGGGATCCATTTTCAGCGTTTCCGCCTTTTCGTCCCGCCATAGTTTTAGAGCCAAAAGCAAATCGGAATGGGGAATCACCGATGGTGGTGGAGCCTTGGGGAGCCGCTCGGGCCACTGTTCGGGGGGTACGCTAACGGCCTGCTGGAGCATGGCAAAAAAAGAATCGAAACGGTCGCCCTTAAAGTTGCGTGGGAGCTTTGGCAGCCGTTTTACATCCACTTCCGGGAAGGTTGCCTGCACAGAACGTACAATGGCCAGTATCAGTTCTGAGGGCATTACTTTGTAGGGTGGCCTGTCTAGAGCCTCGGCTGCGTGTTCGCGCCAATGCCAAACATGCTTTAGAATGTTGAGGGCGCAGGGGTTGTAGAGGCTTGAACCAGAAATGCGCCAGGGGTCTTTTTTTTCTGGGGACGGACGCTTGGAGTGCTCTATGAGCAGATTGCAGCATTCTGTAAGCCAGCTCAAGCGGCCAGCGGCCTGGAGCTTTTCGCAAAGGATGGCGCAAAGTTCGTGAAGGTAGAACGTGTCGTGGATGGCGTATTCGCACATGTCTAGGGATAGGGGGCGAATGGTCCAGTCGGCGCGCTGGTTCTTTTTTTCGAGCTCCACTCCAAAATATTCTTTTACCAAATCGGCCAAGCCCAGATGTTGTTCGCCCAATAGCTTGGCTGCCAGCATGGTGTCAAAAATGTGCTTGGGGGCAAAGCCGTAGGTGTGCCACAGAAGCCGCAAATCGTAGTCGGCCCCATGAAAAATTAGGGTTTGCATGGCTTTGGCCTTGAACAGAGGCGAAATGTCGAGGCCACAGAGAGGGTCCACAATGTAATGATGGTCGCCAATGGTAATCTGGATAAGGCAGAGGCGGGCTGTATAATGGTACATGGAATCGGCTTCGGTATCTACGGCAGCCAAGTCATACTGCTCCAAGTCCATGAGCAAACCTGCCAAGGACTCTTCGTTATTTACCAAAATATACTTTTCGTCTTGCATAATATTGCATGTAATGTAATAAAATATTTGTAGAAAATAAAAAAAAAGTAGAAAGTATGGGTGTTTTGGGGCGTTTCCGCAATGACACTTGCGCATTGCCGCGGCCGGATGCTCGTGCCAGGTCTGTGGAATCTTGCATAAAAAGCCTCCATGGCTACGCCACTTTGCCCCCTAACGCAATTTGGGGAATGCCGATTTCTTGCTTGCGAGAAAGACCGAATGATGCCTCTCATATTGATTTCAATCATTTTTAGAGGAAGTTCAAAAAACAGCTGTCAAGCTCGATCCTGTTGACACGCTAACTTTTTTATTGTAAATTCCCTTATGACATAGCATGATTTTTGCCCCACACGTTCAACCCGTCAAGGCTAAAATTATGCGTTAGATTTTAGAGTTGTTGCTCTTATTCTCTAACCTGAAATCCGCTAAATTTCAAAAACCTATGAGAATGAGGCAAGCGCTCACGTCCCAATTGGGGCGTGGGTCGTTTGTGCTTGTTGATAGGTTAGGCTTTTAGCGGAGCCTCAGGTTACAGCAAGCCATTCGATGCCACGCCTTTTTTGTTTGTTTATAGGGCGTGGCGAGAATGACCGGACGAGTAAGTGTACAGCTTGAAACTTACTCCGAGGTTAGTATGCCCTATCAAAAGAACATTCGTGAAGAAGAACTAAAGAAACATGTAGCTCGTGATTTCTTTTCTGAATATGACACAACCCATATCATTGGAAATGTTGATTTTTGTGTTGCCCCGTCTTTTGAACAAGGCTACCTCTTTGATATGAATTATGCTGATTCAGACCACTTTGAAAGTTTGTTGTGGGCAGAAGCGAAAAGGGGTAAAAAGTCCGAACAGGAGATGTACAAAAGCTTGGTACAACTCATACTTACCATAGGGAAAGAACGTACCATAGAGCAATATATGCCACCTTTGTTCTTAGGGGCTTTTGATGCCGAAAAAATCGTATTCATTCCCTACGAAAAAGTAATGGATGTATTCAGTCAAAACGATTTTGACTGGACCGTTGCACCAAGCAATCATGAAAGCAAAGAATTCCTACAATTATTTAATTTAGTTGTAAAAATTCTTGAAAATGAAACACTTTATTTTTGTTTCGATGATAAAAAGGAATTAAAGAATTTTATACACAAAAATCTACAAATCGGAAATCAGGATATAAATAGAATTCAGGTTACCAAGAATAATTTTGTGAATATTTATACCAAATGGGTAATTGCCGTAAAACCAACTATCAATCTTAATTGGGAATATGCCAAAAGTTATGGAATTTTAGATGCAGATTTTTTTCTTGCTGATTTACTAAGCGAAGAAAACACGACTATTATTGAAAAACTCTATGTGCTATTAAAAAATAAGCAATATGAACTTGATCGTAAAATTGATGATTTGGGTTTTGAAGAAAGTAAGAAGGTTGCTTTTAACGACAAGCAAAAGGCACACAAGCAATTTTGGAGTCGTTATAGTCGCCCCCCTAAAGAGGAGTACTGGTCATATATAGTAGAGCGCCGAGATTTATTGGTGCCACAGGATGTTCGTGAACGAAAAGGAAGCTATTTTACTCCAAAGATTTGGGTTGAAAAATCTCAAGAATATATTGCAGATTGCCTAGGCGAAAATTGGCAAGATGAATATTACATATGGGATAACTGTGCCGGTACCGGAAATTTGTTGGTAGGACTTACCAATAAACGAAATGTTTGGGCAAGTACAATAGATCAAGCTGATGTGGATGTAATGAAGGAACGTATTCAAAACGGCGCCAATCTTTTTGAAGACCATGTATTCAAGTTTGACTTTTTAAACGATAGTTTTGATAAACTTCCACCAGAACTAAAAGAAATTATTGATGATGAGGAAAAACGAAAAAAACTGGTGATATACATTAATCCACCTTATGCCGAGGCAAGTGACAAAAAAACATATAAAGAGGGAACGCAGGGGAAAAGAGCCGTTGAACAGTCTTTGACAAACAAAAGATACGCATCAAAACTAGGCCAAGCCAATGCCGAATTGTTTGCTCAATTTTTTATAAGAATCCATGAAGAAATCGGTGAATGTAAATTAGCAGAATTTTCTAAGCTTAAACATGTTCAGGGGCCTCATTTTTCTGACTTTAGGAACAATTTTCAAGCAAAGCTAATGAAAATGTTTATGGTTCCTGCCAATACCTTTGACAATGTAACAGGGAAATTTCCAATAGGCTTTTTTGTTTGGGATTGTAGCGTTAAAGAAGTGTTCAAAAAGTGTCATACAGATATATTTGACGCCCAAGGTTTTTATCTGGGAACCAAAAAGATTGTCGCATACGATAACTCCGAATTTATCAACGAGTGGATAAAACCATATAGAGCACAAAAAGAAAGCTCTAGGCTTATAGGCAAATTTCCATTTAAAGGAAATGATTTTCAAAATCAGAATATGATTGCATTGGTAAATCCCGAAACGGTTTACAACAAAGAGGCAGGGCAATTTCTCATAGACTCACAAAATGTAGCCATAGCCTGCGTCTACCTTGCTGTTAGGCATTGTATTCCTGCAACGTGGCAAAACGACAGGGACCAGTTTTTAGGACCCAAAGATTCGTGGGCGAATGATTTAGAATTTCAATCGGACTGTTTAGCCTTTGTTCTGTTCAATAAACAAAATAGTATTAGTTGTGATGGACAATTGTCAAATCACTGGATTCCATTTACAGAAGAACAGGTGGGATGTAAATCTTCCTTTAGAAGTCACTTTATGAGCGACTTTATTGCCGGTAAGATACAGCGGTCGAATACCTCTCTTTTCCTAAATTCGATAGATCAAGATATCTTAAATGGAACAAAACCTGTAGTTTTCTCCTTGGAGGTGCAAGCTGTTATGTGTTCTGGTCTTGAATTGTGGACTTACTACCATCAGCAACCACACGTTAAAGCAAACGCCTCTTTCTATGATGTTCGGGGCTATTTCCAGGGATTCAAAAATGGAAAGATGAATGCTAAATCAGCAGATGATCATTACAATCAAATGATTGCCAATTTGCGCCAAAAGATGAAAATACTCGCAAGAAAAATTGAAGCAAAAGTTTACGAGTACGGCTTTCTAAAAAGTTAAGGAAAAGGATTTTAAAAATTCAAAAAAGGAGTGAATTATGAATAAAATAAAAATCTTGGCCCTTGTGGCAGGAATTTCTATGGCGTTTTTCGCCTGCTCAGGAAGTGACGGCACCGATGGTGTGGATGGAATCGCCGGTGTCGATGGAGTGGACGGCAGGGATGGCGTAAGCTGTACCATGACACCTCTCAAGGATTCTACCGGCTATAAGGTGATGTGCGGGGAAGATTCCGTTGGGGTGATTCTCAACGGCGAAGATGGAGACGACGGTGAAGATGGTGCTCCCGGTGCAAAAGGTGAAAAAGGCGACAAGGGCGATAAAGGTAATCCGGGAACTCCCGGAAGCAATGGCGATCCGGGTAAAGATGGTGAC
>JABUUT010000025.1:29746-34331 GCA_021443045.1 Fibrobacteraceae bacterium | reverse complement strand
AAGTGGCAATGGACATAATCTTATTGTAGGCGTCCTGCGCGGCCAGCACTTCTTCCTTAGAAACTGGCCGGGGATTCGCCACCTTCTTTTCGAAAATGCGAGCGTCTTCGCCATAAAGCGTCGGAGTTTCTTTGATTGGTCTTGCCATAACAATTCCCTCTTCCCTAATATAGGAATTTTTAGGAAGAGTTGTCAATGGACTTTCTTTCTATAAATGCGTTTTCAGTATGTTGAATATGGAAAAGTGCTTGTCCCCTCCAATTTCAACCTACTTGGACTGTTGATAAATTTCTAGAGCATTTGCGGAACAGCCTTCCGTGCAGCCATAGTGAACAAAAACGATGACATTATTCCCTATTTTGCACGATCCGTATTGACACCTGAAATGTTCGTTTCCCTTTTTATTTTTATCCTGCAAAGGAACTACATAAATGCATTCAACATCCGACCGAAGAGCAATCCTTTCTGGAATCTCAGTTTCTTCGCCTCCATTCCACCACATTTTTTTGAACCATCAAAGCAGTCGCTATTCTGTCTTACATCACAATCTATAGGGATGTCGTCTTTTTCGCATTCTTTGTCTTTCCAAACCTTGCAAGGCACCGTACCACTACTACGGCATACACCTTTAGAGCCAAGCATTTTTTCGATTTCATCAAACGATGGTTGCACCATGCGATTACCTTCATCACAGCCCTCATCAGGGTGGCAAGCAGTTTTTATACTATCCCGATATTTTTTTAGTTCCTTTAATGTGATTGCAAACGAACATGTATTTGAAATCAGTAAAGAAAGGGTTGTTATAATTGTAAATTTTTTCATTTTCTTCCCTTATTTTTTAGACAACGTAAATTGGCACTATCATGTCCAAGATAATCTTCAAACTTGAGAGGGTTATACCATGGCATTTGAATTGTAAAGCCGTATCCATTAATATCATAGGTACATTGATGGCGACCATCCTCAAAAATATCGTGGCAATTTGAAATACTCGCATCGGCAGTCCAGAAAATTATACTGTTGCCAGTTATGCTATTCGACGGTAAAGAAAATCCATAAGAATCTAGACATACGTCTTCGCCATTTACATCAAGAGGCCAAGATGTTTTTGCACACAGATTCCGAAGCGCTTCTCTCAGCAGAACGTTTCGCATATCCTCTAAATCAAAATGGCACTGTTTTCCATTTTCGCAATGAAAACCGTCTTCTCGTCCCCTTCTCCACTTGCTATACGTAGCATCAAGCTCATTGTGGATTTTAGACATTTTTTTAGAGGCGTTTTTCCCCTTTGGATTGCAATTGTAAAAAGAACAATTTGAATTGAACACCTTTGCAGTTTCTTCGTAAGTTTCAAACAAGTTGAATTTTGGAAATTTTACTTTATCTTTAATGACGAATTCAAACAATTCCTTCCATTCCTTGATTGTCGGCACGTGAAATCCCACAGGACATACTCCTCGATGATTTTCCTTGATAACAGGCTTTTCAAGAAATTTGTGATCGTCTCTATTGCGTAAATTTAAATCCATCATCACAAACCAACCGTTCGCTTCCCCGCTTGGCATCGCAATGGAACGTACATAACCTAAACCGGTCATGTTTGAATAATTTTCGGTATCAACGCCATATTTACCCGTTAAGCCCTCGCCATAAAGTAGATTGTGATCCATCCATTCCTGTTTTCCTATTTTGATTGTTTTATAGGAATTTTTCATTGCATCAACGGAATCCAGCTTTTGAGTATCGTTAATGCTCATAAGCCAAGGCGTATAATCCTCGTAGGAATTAGAACCAGAATTTAGGTAAATTACAGAAATATCCGACATCCCCCCTTCATCCAAGTCTATGCGATAATTGCAAATTTTCGTTACAGATTTGCCATTGCATATTCCACGGCTTCCTAACTTTTCTGAAAATTGCGATTCTGATTGTCCTTGGAGTGCGCCGTTTTCGCATCGGGTTGAATATGGGCAGGTTAAATTCAATTGGTCGATTTTATCTAAGATAAGGTTGGATCTTTGGATCCGAATTTCGATTTGATTTCTTCTATCTTCGTCTTTGTCCCAATAGTGTTCATCGTACTTGAATCTCCCATCATAGTCGTAGTGTCCGGAACCCGCCGAACTTCCATATTTAACTCTACGAACAATCTTTTTTTCACCATAGGCTGGAGTCGTTCCTACACGGTCAAATTCCACCTCCACTTCAATTGGTAAATCCATCAAACGATAAGTACATACACCCTGATAACTAGGCCGGTCCGTATACTGGCTGTTTTCTACTTTAAACGCAACCTCGCCCTCAATGAAAATTGAATCAATTGCCTCTAAAGAAATTGGATTTTTCAATTCCTCTTTCATCTGTTCAAGATCCTGTAGCGTGAGCGCAAAAATACTTGAACAAAAGGATGGTATTAGCAATATTTTTCTAACAAAATTCATTGAGAACCTCCTTAGTATAAGGTAAAGAAAAAAGAAACCGTTTGACAAATTCACAAACGGTTTCCTTAGGGTTAAAGGTTTCTTGTTACAAGTTTGCATTGACTTTCGGAATTAATAGCAAGAACCTATTAACCATCGGCCATTCCTTCTTGGTTTTTATTGCTTCAAAATAATCATCATCAACATAATGATAGAATGCAACTAGCATTGGAACAATCCAAGCTCCAATGACTAAAAGCAAAAGCAACAATATACCCAGCACAAGACATGGTACAAATACGGTACCAATGAGCGTAATTATGATTGCAAGAACTAGTGCAGCCAAGTGCATTACAAAACCCTTTATATCCTTAAGAGTTAAGTGATGTAGACCAAATGCACCAAAGGCACATAGGACCATTTCGTAATAAATCTTGAAACTAGGCTCGATACCCACATAGCGGATACTTGTGATTTCATCTATTTTTTTTGTTTCCATATTTACTCCTTGTTGAGTTTGTTATGTTGTTCTTGTTTGTTTCAACGAAACGCTTTTTTGTAATTTTCTATGCAGTAAGAGGGAATGCTTTCCTTACACTTTGCTTCTTGCTCTGAACTGCGAGTACAGTCCTTTAGTGCTACCGCGCCTAAAAGGCCACCGCAATGTGTTACAAGAGCCAATTCGCAAGCTTTTTCATTTTCGCCCACGCTCATGTCTTTGCTGCATGCATTGTCTAGTTGTTTTTCCGCTTCAGATTTGCAACCTGCCAGCAATAATGGCAATGCAATTAAGGCTAGCATAAGTATTTTTGATTTCATGTTTACTCCTTATTTTGTTGTGATACCCAATGTGATTATTGTTGGTTGCTTTTAAGTACAGATTCTTCTAGGCCGATTAAATCTTCGCCCGGTAATCCTTTATATTTGTACCAAAGTAATCTGTCAAATTCCTTTAGCGTCAACTTTTCGGGGGCATTGTATATACCTTGAGCTTTTTCAATAATTGCCCTAACCAGTTCAATGTAACCCGGATAGTCTTTTCCTTTCTTAAAGTCCTTTACAGGATCTATTTTACAATAGGCCCAAGCAAAGTATGGCAAAACAGCCTGCAAAACTTGGTCATACGGCATAAATTTATCATATTCTTCAAAAAGATATCGAGATATGTAAGTGCAGAATTTAGATGCAAAACTGAAATTGTATCTAGATTTTGAAACGCCCATATTTTCAGTTACACGCGCAATTTCATTAACAATACTCATATCACCCGATTCAATTTTATTCAAAACTTGTTCTTTATACTCAGAAAAATATTCATCTAGCTTACCTTGCTCTTCCGAACTCAGATGTGTTGAATTAGTATCGTTGATTTTTTTGATGATTGATTTAAAACCGTCGTTAAAGTTTTTTTTTGATTCCTTCTGTATAAGTTCACGGAGTTCATTCTTGCTAAGATCATCTTCTCGAATAGCAGGAAGAGCCTTCTTTGTATTTTTCGATTTTTTCCCGTTTTCTTTTGCTAGATTGTCAACGCTCTTTTGAGCCAAATCAGCATTTGACTTTTTTAGTTTAACAAAACCATTCTTATCAAGTTCAAATCCTTGAACATCAGTCTTAGACATAGTGCCTCCATTGTAAAACTTATGGAGTTCACCCTTATTCTGCAGAAATCACACTTTTTGGGAAAAAGGCGTGGATCGCTGCATTTACCTAAGTGGGGCTCTCGACTGCCTCTGAACGATAAACACAAACGACCCACGCCCCGAAAGGGCTGTTGCTTTTGATCTATATGACCAAAGTCCATCCTTGAAGGCTGGCACGGCAAACCGAGACACACCGCAAAAACGGCATGCCTGCGTGAGCGTTCGCCTCATTCTCGTTCAGGGAAACTGTCGAGATTTCACTTAGAGAACAAGAGCTAAACTCTTTTTTACAAATATAGTTCTTTTTCGCTTAACGGAACAAAAAAATATTTTCGGTCTCATGCACCCCATTTAAAATATGTGGGAAATCACCTTTTTAATGTAATGGGGAGACATCAAAAAACAAGCCCCGGGCTTTTCAGCTGGGGCTTGTTTTTTATTTCGTGCACGTCATAGATTCTTCGTGACAGAACTCCACTTAGGAGAACGCGGCCTGCAAAACCTTCCGTGCTACAGCCTGGT
>JABUUT010000025.1:19300-28377 GCA_021443045.1 Fibrobacteraceae bacterium | reverse complement strand
GGCGTGTACAGATGATTTTTAAAATCAAAGAATACAAGATTATCTCCGAGCAATGATTTTTGAGCCACATTCATACCATTATACTGCGGTAGAACTAGAGACATTTCTTCTATAAACTTTTTAAGTTCCTTGTACCCTTGGTCATGTACGCCCTCAACGGAGTAGGAAATGTGATAGTCAGAAACAAAATTGTGGTCATCTGCTTCGATTTCACCATATTCAAGATACCTGGACTCCCAGCGTTCCCTTTCAAACTTATAGAACTTGTCCATAAATGATTTTAAAACCATTATGGCGAAATCCGTCATCGTATCCAATTTCTTGAACGAGTCTAAATCCAGTTGCTTCTTGGGGATTAAGAGAGAATACCAATTTGCTGATTGAAGAATTTTGATAAAATTGTCTTGTTTCAAACAAATGTTGTAATAGTTTCTTTCGTTCTTGTATATTTCAAGTTCGCAAAAGATTCTATGATAATCCAGTAAAGGCAAAACAGATTCAGGAAGAGGGAATTCTGTATTCACGGCATCTATATTTCCTATGGAACCGTAGGAATCTATGCTTTCTATTTTACTTCGGCAGTCTACCGTAATTTTATTTTTCAACAAATACCGCAAAAAGTCTTCAGCAGGAACATCTAATATTAATCGTTTGGCTTGTTTCTTGAAGTTTTTGTCTTTTGCCAAACGAATCACCTTCAATTTCTTCCCTTTGATTTTTTCATACCGATTTAGTACAGGCATGCGATATTCTAAAATCAAATCATTTGCCGAAACGCCTTCTTTTTCAAGGTATTCGCGGAAACTAGCCATATAGTTAGCCTTTACGCCAAAAATGGTTAAGGTTTCCAAGCAACCAAGATAAGGCGGAATTTTTTGCAATTCGATTTTCGAGGAACGTTTTAGGCATCCTTCATACCCCTTTAATCGAACGCCTCGGCCAAACAGCTGTATCGCTTGGGAACCCTCGTTTTTGGCAAAATTGATGAGTCCCATAGTAGAAACTCGCCAACAATTCCAGCCCTCTGTAAACTTGCGTGAACCTATAAGAATATTGACGCTAGAATTTTTTGCTTTGATACTTTGGAATAGAGAATCTATAGTCATTTCATTGGAATCAACAATCATTCCCTTATCAGCACAATCTTTGCACAAAGCCGCAGCGTTGCCAACGTTAATCACACCAAAATACCTATCAGAGATTCCAATTTTTAGTCCCACCTCGCCTAGGTCCTGTTTTAAATTTTCCAAATGAAGTCTAGGCTCGTCAGATAAAACATCAGCATTAAACAAGATCTTTAAAATATCAGGAAAGACATTCTTCTCAATATCATCTTCCGTTATTGAATGGCCTATAATATCTTTTAGGCAATTAAAAGATTGGGTAAAAATTTCGTTGCCATATTTATCCATCAAGCCCGTTTCGGAATTGAGAACTGCATAAATCCAACGAGAAGTTCTTTGAGAATTGCTAACAAATGAATCAATAAACCCCAAAATTTTTTGGATATCCGTCAAGTCTTCTTTGGCGTTTGCAGCAATAACCCTATTCCCCACAAAAATAAGAAGTGGTTTTTCAATGTTGTATGGCAAAAGTTCTCTTTCGTGCAAATTATAAACTTTTAGTTGCTGGTAAAAAGCGAGAAAGCAGCCTGTCAGATAAAGGTTTTCCTGATCTGGATTAAGAACATTCCCTTCTTCGTCGGTTTGAAGGTTGTAAATTCGGTAATCCTTGCCATATCCATCTTCGTGGAAATATTTGTAGCTGTAATCCATGATGATGGATTTTCCATATTCCTGCATTAACAGGCAATTTTGCTTATCTTTTGAAGATGCGCTTAAGGCTTGTTTGAATGTTGCAGAATATTCAAAGGAAAATCCATCGGCAGAAAGTCTAGTACGATAATCATACCAGATGTCGCCCGAAAGCCCGCGATGGCCTTCATCTACCAACACTAGGTTGTTTTGTTCAAAACAGCCCACAGAAACGGTCTTTACTTTACCCACTTCATCTAGTTTATTGATGTCGATTATCAACACTTCGCTGGAATTGGATTGCATTTCATCTTTTTGAAATATTGTCGCAGGAATCGACGAAAGGCACAAGTCTTCATAATGCTGCTTGCTAAGCCCTTCATTAGGTGTTAGGACAATAATTTTATTGAGAGAAAGCCTAGAATCCGTTCGTTTTGCTGCTTTAAAGTAATGAGTGTACTGCAATATGTTTACATGCATCAGCAGTGTTTTTCCGCTGCCCGTAGCACACATAAAAGCAAGCTTATTTAATTTGTCGGTAGTATATTCCTCGTAATCAAGAATTTTCTGCTGCAAAAGCAAATCAGCCTTATGATTTGACAAGAAATTATTGATGTCTTTACAGAATTCGTCACGGTTAGAAAAATACCTGTCCAAGTACATTTCTGTAAACAACAATGCAATGTACTGAAAGTATTTCCAATTGAAAGAACCTCTTTTCTGAGAAATTTTTTTTGTGTGGCGTTGAATATTTTCATCGTAAGAAAAGAGCTTGTCTTTACTTATTTTTAGGTTTGCACGGCTGGATAATTCAAGTACAAAGCGGGAGTGGCCGTCTTCGGATATTCCTTCGTAATCTTTGGAATTCAAATGCTTTACAGAGCTGATATTTGCCAGACCCAACTGATCTAAAAAATACTTGAATAGAACTAGATGGTCATCAAAGCACAAATCTACAGATTTCTTCTTTGCTGCTTTTGCCATATTAGGTTTCCTCAAACATGCGGTCATTGAATTCAATCTCAATCATTTGGACCTTCCAGGATTCACCTTCTATGCGGAGGTTTTCGAGATTGTTGTCGCCATTGACGTAGATGATATCGTATTCTCGGTCTTGCGGGTTAATGCGATACTTTGTAAAATAGGCATCCAGTGCTGCATTACATTTCAACGTATCTTCATTGACAGTGCGCCAAAGAATCAAGGCTCTGCGACCGTCGGGAAGGGTCCCCTCGATTTGGCGGAAGGCAAAACTACCATTAACATCGTTTACCAAATCTACGGCACCTTCATAATCGGGGTCTCTGGATTCCTTGACGGAATAGTACTTGGTAGCCCCTTGATGAACCACGGTAAGGCCAATAAGATAGTTGAAGGTTTCTACAACATCCACTTTGCGAAGCTTGCTTTCGTTCTTCTCCGTAATTTTCATGGAGTAATCAAAGGGATTTGTAAAAGCCTTGACATTCAACAGGCTTCCCTTGGATTCTATGTCAAGCATGTAATTGATAAGGTAGTCATCGCCAAAAAGGTCCGTCACAGCAGACTTGGGCTTTTCAAGAACGATATTGGAAAGAGCATCTTCGTAGGATTCCAGGGACATGTATTTGATAATCTGGGGGATGCCCGTATTACGATTTTGAGGCTTGCCGTTTTTCCAGTTAGAAGAATAGGAAACTTTCTTCTGTCTAGGTAATGTTATATATTCAAAATGTTGCCCCATTTCAAATAAAATACTTTTTAAATTACGATTTACATCTTGTCTATTCATTTCTACAATCACATCACCCGTTGTTCCAGATCCAGCAAAAAAATCAAGAATGATAGCATCTTTTTCATGATTCAAGCCTATTTCAATGCAATTATATTCAGTGTAAAATGATTTAGGATACAGCTTTGGAGCATAGCGATTTGCGTATTCAATACCAAATATTTGCTGTAATCTTTTTGTACCATATTCACTTGCATCAAATTTTGCATCTTTCCACAATGAACGCATAGTACCATAATCTTTATGAAATTTTATTTGCAAATTTTTATCACCTTGTTCCACTGTAAGTTTATTTCTAATACTCTCTACTTCACTTATTGAGTAACGCCATTTTTTTTCATTACCATTATCATCTATAGGCCAAATTTCAATAGTGCCATCATTTCTTTTAATATTGTTTGATTTAGGATGATAGTCTTCATTTGCTAATGGGCCGTATGATATAATGGTTCCCTCTTTAATAATAAATGGATAAAAAGTTGAGCCATTATTTCGGTCAGAATCAGTCCCACTATCTCTTAAATTTCTGTGATCAATTTCCGCTCTTTTTACATCTGCCAAATATTTCTTATTGTCAGATGGATAAATAAAATACGAAAACTCATGCGTATGTGAAATATTTTTTCCTTGCTGTCCCCTTGGATTGTGCTCTATTGACAAGCAAATTTTTCGTTGCTGAGGAAATTCTGAAGTAATAACTTGCCCTAACACTTCTTGTTCAATTTCGTCAATGGCAATTTCATAAACAAAATCATCTCGTAGAAAATCTTTACTAATCATAATCCTATTTTGAATCAAGCTTAACCAAGAAGAATGTTTAAATGTATTCTTATATAGAATTTCACTAGATTTTGCATTATAGGGAGGATCAATGTATAAGACTTTTATTTGCTTTTTATATTTTTCTTTTAAAAGAGTTAGTGCATGAAAATTATCTGCGTTTAACAACACGTTTGCAATGTTATCATCTAAATTTTCAATACTAGACACCAACCGTTCTTTAAAGGATTCCGAGAAATTCTTCGTATCCACAATGAGGTTCTTATTCTGTTTCAAAAATTCAACGCTAGGCACTTCGCTCCAAGGCTCTGGATGTTCAATATCATTGTCGATTTCGTCAATGGCATACATATCAATCCATTCCTGAACTTGATCCCTATTGTTACGAATTTCCTCGTAAAAAGATTCATCAATCTTATCTAAAGTTATGCACCAGTTTGTTTCAATCACAAACTTTTTCTTAAGCCATAGTTTCTTTTGAAAATTCTCGATTTGTGCCAGGAAATCAATAAGAATCTTGCCCACCTTCTTGATGGCACGCACCTTCGCCAAGTAGGTTTCTACCCTGGCCTCGTTACTTGTATCCAAATCATCAAGATGCATAATCTCGTTCTTAATGAAAAAATCAAGTTCCCGACTTAAGAAGCCCCCCAGGTCCTTATGGATAAAATAATCAAAGGTGTTTTTCGCAACGTAACTCTTCAAATGTTTTTCCATCAAGGTCAAAGGGTTTTTCTTATCGGCAGAAACATCACACAAAAGAACTGTCATCAGTTCCTTATGTTCCTTAATAATAAAATCACAAATCTTGGTGTAGTTTTCCTCTTCGTATTTTTTCTTTTTCTCTGCAGGAACATCAAAAACAAAGCGAATTATGAGTTCCTTAGAATCTTCGTTGCATTCAAAAGTTTTTGTGTCAGGATATTTTTCCGAGTCTTCGTCAAAGAGCATGAAGGTTCGCTTACTTTCTTCATTTTCCTTATTGTTATTCTGCTCCGTAGTGGCATCCACAAGGTTAAAATGAACAGTCCACTCCCCAGCGGTAAAAACATAGTCCTTGAAATTTTCGCTGGTTTTTATGTAATACTGGTCCTGGTTTGCCCAATAAAGCTTTACTTCTTCGCCTTCGTAGGGTATGGCATAAACACCTTCCTTATAGCGGCGTTTACTGATAAAATCACCTTCGTCATAATATCTGTTAAAGAAAGAGAATAGAGCCGAATAAACATCAGTCTCCAAAGCCGACAAATCCGTTCCGCTGGCAAGTTCCCTTTGAACTTGTTCATACTCTTCCTTCAGTTTTGGACTTGCCGAAATTTCAATACCCAATTCCTTCGCCTTATCCTCTATTTCTGTCTTACGTTTTAGAAGAACATCTTTTCCTTGGTCGGCAAAAGGTGCCAAAACCTCCTTTACCTTTTGTGGCAAACCCTCGTTAAGAAACTTCTCTATTTCATTCTTACGAATATTCATAATGCGATAAATGCCAAAGTCCAAATCAGACTTGTCCAATTCAAAAATGCCCTTCAGCAATTCAACAAAACGGGCCAGTTTTTCGTTTCCCTTTAGATTTTCCATATTTTTCCTTTATTTGGTTTGCCAAGCAATGGCGAAAATTTCTTTTGTGGTTACTGTCTTATTTCTTTTGGAATCAAGTTCTTCTATCATCTTGATTCTTTTTTCTTCGATTTCGTCTTCCCGGTCTTCCAGTTCTCTCCGCTTTTTTCTCTTTGTTAACTCAAGACCTTGTATTTTGTCAGCAATTTCTTTTTTCTCGTCAAGGTTCGTCGCCAATCGTGATTGCCGCTGCTGTTCGCGAATACTATTCTTGATGGTATCCAATTCTTTTTCAATACTCTGAACCGCATCTTCTGCCCAGGCATCAATTTTCTGTTCCTCTTCAGAGATGTAGTTCAGGTTCCTAGCATCTATTTCATGTATTTTACTCCTGGAATGTTGCTCCGCGTTGGCATCAAGTTTTTCCTTAATGTTCAAAGGAATATCAACGTTTTCTATTTCGATGCCTCCACAAAGGAACAATTTCTCGGATTCTTCTTGTGTCAAAAATCTTCCGTCATCGGTAAAGGCCGTGAATAGGCAAAATTCTTCATCATCTACGGATGCCACCTTCATTCTTGATAAAGTAATGTACCCTGATTTTTTCTTGAGGCTTTCAGGCAAAAGAATTTTAATACCCGCATCATTTTCATCAAAGCAAATTCCGCCAGGCTGTAATTCTAAATTCAATGCACTGTTCACCACATACTGGGCTAACGGATGGTTTAAACGATAGGGGTAGCCATCTTGCTGTTTTGAGAACAAATCGTATTTGCCAGCTGGGATTGTACCAATACTATGTTTCAACCTAAAGGAATAGCAGGAATCATCAAATTCCGCATCATTTTTCAGTACAAACTTGGTCAGTTCCCAAAAGATGTATTCATACCGATTAAGAAATGCCCCCGCATTGTCTTTTGCCAGTTTCAATCGTTCCTGAATGTTGATATCAAAATTGTCTAAAACCTTGCTTTTAGTCTCCCTTAGCTTTTCGCTTATGACATCCTTCATGTCTTCTTGCAATTGGTTAAAAGCGGTCTTAATTTCCTCCTCTGTCCGACACTCCTGATAAATCTGCCAAATACGCCTTTCAAAGTCTATGGCCTCTGCGCAGCCCAGCACCTCATCAGAAGCACCAAATACGTCGTCAAACAAGTGAAATTTATTCTCCAGAAGGTCGTAAACACGAACATCGGCAAAGTTTTTCTCATTCACAAAGTTCACTACCACCACATCGCTTTTTTGTCCGTAACGGTGACAACGTCCAATCCGTTGCTCAATCCGTTGCGGGTTCCAGGGCAGGTCGTAGTTGATAACCAGAGAACAAAACTGAAGATTCAAACCCTCTGCCGCCGCTTCTGTTGCAATCATTATTTCTGCATGATTCCTAAAGTAATCCACAAGGGCCGCACGCTTATCAGCAGAGTGAACACCGCTTATTCTCCCGGTAAACTGGTTGTCTTTTAACCATTGTTCAAAAATTACCGCAGATTCGGGGCCGCTATTTGAGCCGTTGAAAGCAACCACCTTTCCTGCATAGCCATGATTCTCTAAAAATTCTTTCAGATATTTTTGAGTTCTTGCAGATTCCGTAAAAACAAGAGCCTTCTTTGAAGCACCTAGATTAGGCAATTGCAAAAACGACTGCTGCAAAGCCTTCAACAATGCATGAGTCTTTGAATCTATTGTGATTTGTTCTGCCATTTGGATAAAACCAGAGACGGTTTCTATTTCAGCAGACAACCTCTTGGGATCGGGAGAACCATCTTCAGCGATATATTCATCCATTTCATTTTCAAAATCTTCAAAATCCTCATTAGAAGATTCCAGGGAATCTTCATCCGCATATTCCTGCAGGTCTAGCTTATGAACAGTCAGCTCCGCAAGCATTTTCTCTAGCCTCTGCCGAATCGCCTTTAGCGTTCCAATCAGCGCATACGTTGAAGATGCCAAAATTTTGCGGATAATCATGGTTGTCAGCATTCTCTGCTGGCGAGGCACGGAGTAAATATCTTCTTGACGAAGAAATTCCGAAATGCCTTCATAAAGCTTTGTTTCTAATTCTGTCGCAACAAACTTCTGCGTCATCGGCAAACGTTTGGTGTAATTGATGTATTCCTTAACATCATTACGAAGGGTTCTAACGTAATAAGGTTTAATTCTTTCGTGTAGAGACCTTAAGTCGGAAGCATTCTGGTATTGGTTTTTAAAGGTCTTGGAATCTCCAAATATATTTTCGTCTATGATGCTGGTTAAACCATAAAGTTCCATCAATGAGTTTTGAAACGGTGTTGCCGTAAGCAAAAGCTTTTTAGACTTATTCAAGGCTTCAGCAACCGCTTGAGCCACCTTACTGTTTTTCTTGTAAACATTCCGAAGTTTGTGAGCCTCGTCAATAACAGCAAGGTCAAACATTCTCTCACGGACATCATCGCAATGCCGTGCGGCAAAAGAATAAGATGTTATGATAATTTTGTTAATGGAAAAAGGAGATATCCCCTTATTCACATAGGCATTATAGTTCTTGCCATCTAAGATTTCATTATCCAACCCGAATTTTTCGAATAACTCGGCGGACCACTGCTTACGTAGTGAAGCAGGACAAACAACAATCAGTTTACGCTTACCCACAGCCCAGTATTGCGAAACAATTAGGCCTGCCTCAATAGTTTTTCCCAGGCCAACCTCGTCGGCAAGAATCACACCTTTAGAAAACGGATTCTTAAATGCAAAGAGAGCCGCTTCAATTTGATGGGGATTGATATCCACGGAAGCCGTCAATAAGGATTGCGACAAGCAGTCCAAACCACCGCCGATGGATTTCAGCGAAAGCAGATTTGCAAAATATTTTGCCTGGTACGGCGTAATGCGACAGCGAATAACGAGGCTCCTTTTTTGCCCCTGTCACAATGCCGCTTGTCCAACAAAAAAAGGCGTGGAGTCGCAGCATCGTTTACTGTACTTCTTGGCTCGGCAAAGCCATTACAATCAATAAACGCAAACGACCCACGCCCCAATCGGGACGTGAGCAGTTTACCCTATTCTCATTGTAATGTGAAATTTTGCCGATTTCGAAGTAGAGACTAGAGCAAATACTCAATAAAACGGGCGTTCCAAGCCTTGCGGCAAGGAACTATGTACAAGAAATATAAGTAAATTCCAGAAGACTGTATTGTACTAGATTAAAAAAAATGCCAGATTTGCAGTGCCTATTC
>JABUUT010000025.1:15266-16795 GCA_021443045.1 Fibrobacteraceae bacterium | reverse complement strand
TTGTGGTTTCTCATGAGAGTGCGTTGTTTTTGAACGGCCTGTCGGAGCGCAACGCTGAATATACCATCTGTGACCTTGTACGCTACTGAAACAAAATCGATGAAGAGCAAAAATTTTAGGTAAAACGCATTAAATCTCGTTCATATTTTAGGAAAATTTTCTAAAAAGTCGTTCGTTTTTAGAAAATCATACTATATTATAGGTATGTACCTAAAACGAAAAATAGACGATTTTCTTGCAGATTGGAAAAATTCCAAAGAACACAAGCCCTTGATTATCAAGGGTGCCAGGCAAATCGGCAAAACGGAGTCCATCAAGCACTTTGCGAAGCATTACGAGAACTTCGTAAATATCAACTTCGCCCTGGAAAAGAAATTCAGGACCATTTGCGAAGACGACTACAGGGTCGAGACCATAATAAAGAATATTTCCCGAATCGATCCAAGTAAGAAATTCATAGCAGGGAAAACCCTGATTCTGTTTGACGAAATTCAGGATTGCCCGGATATCGCCACGTCCCTCAAGTCTTTCTGCATGGATGGCAGGTTCGACGTGATTTGCAGCGGTTCCATGCTTGGGATAAACTATCATAAAATTGCGAGCAACAGCGTGGGGTACAAGTCAGAGTTTCAGATGCAGTCCCTGGATTTCGAGGAATTCCTTTGGGCAAAAGGATACGGCACCGACTTGATCGATGAGCTTCTTGAACACATGAAGTCAGGAACGCCGTTTAGCCAGACGACTATGAACGTCATGAACGAACTGTTCCTAGATTATTGCATTCTTGGAGGAATGCCAAAGGTTGTGCTGACCTATGTCCAGCGTAAAAGTTTTGAAGAAACATTGCAACTTCAGCAAGAACTGATAGCCGATTACAAGGAAGACATAAAGAAATATGTGGAAGGGATCGACAAGGCGAAAGTCCTGAACGTATTCAATCATATTCCTGTTCAGCTGGCGAAAGAGAACAAGAAGTTCCAGATTTCAAAAGTGGCAAGCGGTGCAAAGTTCAAGGATTACTGGGGATGCATAGAATGGCTCCAGGATGCAGGAATCATCAACCTGTGCTATTGCCTGCATACGCCGGACCTGCCGTTAAAGGGCAATTACGTAGAAACTAAATACAAGATTTATTTCAGGGATACAGGCCTTTTGGTTGCAAATTTAGATGAAGAATCGCAAGAAGACCTACGCGCCAACAAGAACATGAACGTTTACAAGGGCGGACTTTACGAAAACATCGTCGGGGAGTCTCTCAGCAAACAGGGGTACGACCTTTTCTACTACAAGCGGGAGAATGCTACCTTGGAGCAGGATTTTTTCGTAAGAACAAGGAGTTCGCTTGTCCCGGTTGAAGTCAAGGCAACCAACGGAAATGCGAAATCGTTGAAGGTGCTGATTTCAAGTGAAAACTATCCCGACATCACCACAGGAATAAAGTTCGTACATGGGAACATCGGATTTGCGAATCACATCTATACGTTCCCATATTTCTGTTCGTTTCTGCTGAAACGATATTTGAAGGATGC
>JABUUT010000025.1:0-14999 GCA_021443045.1 Fibrobacteraceae bacterium | reverse complement strand
CGGAACTAGATTACGAACAAGAACTTGCATCTTGGCGAGACGAAAGGTTTGCTGGATGAGAGCTCTAAGCGATACCAACATTTTGATGGACTATGTTGTAAAACGCGAACCAAAGAAATTGCCCAGCGTTCCTTTAAGTCCGCTGCTTTTGTGCTTGACATAATGAAAGAATTTGGCTCCTTTTGGGGCAATCGCTTTTATTATGTGAATATGGCTTTAAATAATTCAGAACAGGATTACTATTTCAGGAGCCAATTAATACAAATGGCAAAGAAAAATGGATACTATGCTAATTCAAGTTTGTATAAATCTTGGTGTCGATTGACTTTACCGGGAAAATCAGAGTTTTCCGAAGGTGTCTGCATGCCCATTAGCTATATTTGTTTCCATGACAATCTCTTATCATTTTTATGGCGCTGCTTGGGTAGAAGAAAAAATTTTGCGTTTATACGAAATTCTATCGCAGTGTTGGTGCGTAGAAACCTGTGCACCCAGGCTTAGGCACCGCTGGAGCGAAGAAAATAAAACATGCGGGCAATGCTCCATTACGGCGTTCTTGGTTCAAGATCTTTTGGGCGGAGAGGTCTACGGGATTCCGTTGCCCGATGGAAATTTCCACTGCTACAATGTGGTGGATGGCGTAACCTTTGATTTGGCCAGCGAACAGTTTGACGCGAAATTTAATGATGGGGTAGAGCGCCCACTTTGCTACGAGAACAACCCCTTGCAATCCAGAGATGTTCATTTTGCCAAAGAAGAAAAGCGGTTGCGTTACGAATTATTGTGTTCAAAAGTTAAACCTTTGGTATAGAAAGTATGGGGCATCATGAGTGATTATGTAATAGATGTGGTGGAGTTGAAGGGGTTTGAAGTTCGTTATGTTGTGTTTGGCAACGGGGCTAAGTCGATGGTCGTTTTTCCGGGCATGAGTGTTGGCTATGTAGATCAATTGGCCGAAGGCTTTTATGCCAAGTACAGGAAATTTGCTCAAGATTACAAAGTTTATCTTTTCGACCGTCCAAGTAATTTGAATGAGTATTCTTCTGTTGAAACAATGGCTGAAGATTCTGTTGCGGCTCTAAAGATACTGGGGCTTAATGACTTTTATCTCATTGGGTATTCCCAGGGTGGCATGATGTGTCAATACATTGCCATAAACCATCCTGAAATGGTGAAAAAGCTTGTGCTGGGTTCTACACTTTCTAAGCCCAATGAAACCTATACTCAGGTCATGCGTGCATGGGAGTGCTTGTCGGCGGCTGGTGATGTGGTTGCTTTGAACAATGACTGTTTTTGCCGCATATATAGCGAGACTTATTACAGCCGCTACAAAAGGGCTTTGTCCATGTTTGCCAAGGTTGGCACAAAAAAACAACTAGAGCGTTTTAAATATTTAAGCATGGCTGGCTTAACGGTAAATTGCTTTGACCGTCTTAAAGAAATTATTTGCCCAGTACTTGCTATTGGCGCTGAGCAAGACCGAGTTACCACCCTCCAAGGCATTTTTGAAATTGTAAATCAGCTTGGCTGCGATTATTTTGTTTACCCCGAATACGGGCATAGCGCCTACGACGAAGCAAAAGATTATCAAGAACGAATTGAAAAATTTTTTAAGATGGGTTAAAAAAACTAAAGAATCTCAAATTTTTGAGTGCTCCCTGTACCTATTTCTAACAAAGTGTTATATATTTTTTAAGGATTTGTATAAAATTAATCCTTTTTGTATAACCACGGGGGTGGGTTATGAAATTTTTGTTTTTGATTTTGTTGATGGTTTCTTGCTGCTTTGCAACGGTGCTGCAAATGGCCCCCCTTGTGGATACTCGCGATAATAAGACGTATAAAACAGTGCAGATTGGTACGCAACGCTGGATGGCCGAAAATTTGAATTACAAGTCTCGGTACAGACTTTGCTATGGAAATCAAGAAGATAACTGCACCCTCTACGGTTCATTGTATAAATGGTTTGACGCCCTTCGTGTTCGGCAAAAATTTGAAAGGAAATCGGCTAAGAAGGTGATGACTTCTAAGCAGGGGATTTGCCCTAAGGGCTGGCACATTCCCTCCAAGTCGGACTGGGAAATTTTGCGTAAGTATGTGCGTAATAAAAGTTGGGGAGATGGCCCTGGATTCAGTTTGAAATCTACAGATGGATGGCGCTCCGATAATGGCCGCCAGTACGGAACCGATGAGTTTGGTTTTAACGCCTTGCCTGGAGGGGCCTACTACTACACGGGTTTTCATCGTGCTGAGTTTACTTTCAAAAATTTAGATGGATTTACTTTTAACGATGATGGCCTGCATGCTTATTTTTGGACTTCTACAGAATATGAAGGTGATGGGGCATACTATTTTACCATTTCTTACGATAATTCTAGGGCTGAACTCATGTATGAATCAAAAGAATCAGCTTTATCGGTTCGCTGTCTGTGTGATACTTTGTACGAAATTCAGCTGCCAAAGGTTGTAGAAAAGAAAGAAGAAGAAAAAAAGCAAAAGGTTGAAGAAGAAAAGCCCTACAAGACGGTTGTTATTGGAAATCAGGTTTGGTATAAGGAAAATTTGCGTATCAATGCTCCCGGGAGCTTTTGCTACCAAAACAACGAAGAAAACTGCAAAAAATATGGACGTTTGTACACTTGGGATGGGGCATATGGTTTATGCCCTTCTGGGTCCCACTTGCCGAACAACAATGAGTGGCAAACTTTGCTGGAATATTTAAAGAAGATGGATTCTTCTCCCGTTGGAAAAAATCTAAAAGCCAGGGAAGCTTGGCAACAATCTATTAATGGAGCTGGTTCAGACTTGTTTGGCTTTATGGCTTTGCCCGGAGGTGCTATGGAAGATTCCCTCCATTTTACTGGCATTGACTACTATGCTGGTTTTTGGTCCCGTTCTATAGTGGATACCAATGAGGCTTATGTCTATTCTCTTCACGGAGATGATGATTCGTCAATCTTTTCGAAATCTTCTAAAATGTGGGGCCATTCGGTGCGCTGTATCATGGACCCTCCAGACGAATTGGAACTGGCTGAATTAAACGACTCTACCACTTTGATTGATTTTAGGGATGGTCGCTTTTACAAGGTTGCCTTTATTGGTGGCAAGCACTGGATGGCCGAAAATTTAGATTATAAAGTTGATAGTAGTTACTGCTACCTGGACGACAACCGCTACTGCAAAAAGTTTGGCAGACTTTATTCCTATAGTGTTGCCAACGACTCTGCTAAAAAACTTTGTCCCGAAGGCTGGCACATTCCAAGTAACAAGGAATGGGCCCTGCTGGGCTCTAATTCCTCTCTTTTAAAAGCTAACGAAATTTGGGCTCTAGGGGCAAAAAAAGGAAACCCCATTCAAGCAGATTCTTTGGGGTTCAAGGCTCTGCCGGCTGGTGCCAAATATGGTGATGGGGAGTATGCGGAGGTGGGCGGCAGTGCCTATTTCTGGGCTAGTGAAGGTTCCGAAGAAAACGGGTTTAGCTACTGGACCATTGTGTATGGTACCGAAGATTTTGTAGAGGCTCAAGATTTTGAAAATGACTATTTTTCTGTAAGGTGTGTAAAAGATTAGGGCACCTCTAAAGTATGCCCTTTAGAAGAAAAGTTTTACACCCACTCCAATCAGAATTACTCCAGCAATAATTTCTGGGATTTTTGTTTTAAAATGTTTGGCAGAATGGCGACCAATTTCAAAGCCTACAACACCCATCACAAATGATGCTATGGCAATGGCAATTACAGCAAGCCACAAGTTTACCTGCATAAAGGCGAAGGAAACTCCAACGGCAAAGGCATCTATGCTGGTGGCCACCGACAAAAGGAGAATGTTGGGAATAGACAGGTTGCAACTTTTTTCACCATCGTCATCAGATTCGTGGGTGGCTCCCCAAATCATGCGAAGTCCCAAAATACATAGAATGCCGCAGGCAATGGGGGTTCCAATGGCCGAAAACCAGCGCTCCGTAAACACGCCCAAGAAATACCCCAGCAAAGTCATGCCTCCTTGAAATACTCCGAAAGACACCGATTGCAGCATGGCCCTTGAATAAGGAATGTTGGATTTGCAGAGTCCGGTGGAAATAGACACCGCAAAGCAGTCCATAGCCTCAATAATTGCAATTAAAATGATTGAAAAAATTCCCATGGCATAAATATAGATATATTTAAGGTATGAGATTTCTTTTTGTGGTACTTGCTATTGTTATGGTTGCTCTCGGGGCGGATACTGTTGCGACCTATGCCCTGCCTAAGGTGACGCCTGAGCTAAAAAAGGAATCTTATGATTTTTACAATAACGAATGTAAGGGCTGCCACCGGTGGGCTCGAAAATTTGCGGCACCAGCCATGAGTGAAAATGTGGCCCAGTACAAAAATAATGGTAGAGGTTTGGTAAAATACTTAATGGACCCCAAGCCAATCCACCCAGACCAATGGTCACCCATGGAAATTCCGCCTTTAACGGAAGTTCAGGCTCAAAGGCTGGCCTCTTGGCTGTTATACCTTTTAGATAATCCCAACGATGAAACCCGCCCTAAATAAAATAGGAACATCATGAAATATTTTGTGGTTATCATTGTTGCTCTATTTTCTGCTTTTATTATGGCAGATTTGTTCTTTGCGCCTCCTGCAGCCCCTCTTCGGCAGGGAAGCCGTTTTTTTCGCCACCAGTTGCACGGAGAAAATATTGGCTTGGAATGTGCCGCCTGCCACCAAGGTGCAGAAGTTTTAGACCATGCCTATATGCCCTCCAAATCCGATTGCTTGGCTTGCCATCGTCTTCCCCTTACAGAAGGCCCCATGGCAGAATCCTTAGATAGCGCCTTTGCCGATGACACCTATCCATTTTATAATTGGAATGTAAAATCCAAGCTTCCGGAACATGTGGTGTTTCATCATGGTGTTCACGCCAAGGCCAAAGTTTCTTGCGAAGACTGCCATGGTAGCAGATACAAAGATGATTTGTATGGAGGAGAAAAATTTACCATGAAGTTTTGTACCGATTGCCATCAAGGAAAAACTTTTTCCACAAAAAATTTTAGGACAGCCGCCGTATATTGCGGAGCGTGTCACAGGTAGTTTATGGAAAGACGGTGTTTCTTGAAAATCATGGGTACGCTTACGGCATCTTTTATGCTTTTTGGATGTCGTCTGGAAGGTATTTTTAAAAGTGCCGAAAAACAGGTTTCCAACTCGATAGATTTTGCCA
This sequence comes from Fibrobacteraceae bacterium, assembly GCA_021443045.1. Taxonomy (GTDB): domain Bacteria; phylum Fibrobacterota; class Fibrobacteria; order Fibrobacterales; family Fibrobacteraceae; genus Fibrobacter. The sequence goes on along the minus strand of JABUUT010000025.1, from coordinate 9,794 downwards.
ATCGCGTGGCAAAAGAAGTTAAACAGGCTTTGTCTAAGTCCGGAGAAAGTTCTCTATTTTCCCTGAATTTAGTAAAAGTGACTATGCCAGGCGAAATGAACCCACCAATGCCTGTTCTGTCACGAAACCGGTTTGGAATGGCAATTGATTTGGACCTTTGCAATGGCTGTGGTGAGTGTATTTACGCCTGCAACCTGGAAAACAATATTCCGCTGGTAACTCAAGAAGAATCTGCCAAGGGACGTTTTTTGCATTGGATATCCATGGTCGATGGAGTTCCCGTTATGTGCGGCCACTGTTCTTTTGCACCTTGTGAAAAAGTATGCCCCACTGGTGCAGCCACCCACACCCCCGATGGCCTTAGCACCATGGTGTACAAACGATGTGCCGGAAGCCGTTTTTGTGGAGCCAACTGCCCCATAAATGCCCGAAAATTCAACTATAACAATGCTCAGGAACTGGGGTTGTCTTACCAGTTTAACCCAAAGGTTCCCCTACGCACCGCAAAAGTTATGGAAAAATGTTCCCTTTGCATACAAAGGCTGCAAGACGACCGTTTGCGTCACAAAACAGTGCTAGACAGCGAATGGGATGGGCGAGGGGTAAAAACCGCCTGTGCAGCTGCATGCCCCAAAAAAGCTATTACTTTTGGAAACTGGCTTAACCCAGAGTCGGAATTGGTAAAAGTGGCGAGAGGTCGAGAAATCTATGCTCCAAAAGCCTTGGCCCACTTGGACCCATCTGTAGTTTACCTGAAAGGAAAACGGTAGGCGATGTTCAAAAAACTGTTCTGGATAGGTCTTGTTCTTTTGGTTCCTGGAGCCACGTCTTTGCTGTACTCCTTGTATTTTGGGCCTGGAGCATGGACCACAGATGGTTTTACCTTTTGGGGTACGCCAATTAGTTTATTTGTATTCTGGATTGGGCTGTCTCATGCAGGAACCTTGATTTCGGCAGTACTCCTTTGTTTAGATATTAAATTAGACCGCCGTACATCCATGCTGGCAGAACTATCTACGTTATGTTCTCTTTTGGTGGCAGCCATTTTCCCCTTGATCCACTTGGGGGTAGTACCTAATTTTTATATGATTATGCCTTTGTTGGATGGCCGGGGAAATTTTTCCAATTTAGGGTCACCCTTGGTGTGGGATTTTTGTTGTATTGCCATTTACGGTATTTTATCATTCCTTTTTTTTACCATCCATATTTTAGGTGACACCCACCGCCATTTGAGGCGGATGTATAAACCTTTTGCCTGGATTCTATTCCCCCTTGTTCTTTGGGTACACACGGTAGTAAGCCTTGATTTTGCAACCACCTTTGTTCCCCATTGGCGAGGTTCCTTTTTCCCCATATATTTTATTGTTGGGGCTCTCTATTCTGGCTTGGCATTAATTAATTTGCTCTTAACTGTAGAAGGGTACCGCATACGGCTTCTTGAAAAATTAATGCTGGTGGGCTCTTGGTTTTTGTTGGTTATTTGGTTCTGGAATTTTGTTTTAAAAGGGGAATGGTATTCTTCTGCATTTATTTTTGGAGTGCTTTTTGTACAATTTTTGCTTGTGATGAATATTCGGGAATCTCGATGGGGGCGGGGCCTCATTTCGTTTTCTGTGCTTGTTGGTCTTTTTTTGGAACGGTATTTCTTGGTGGTTCCCTATGGCGAAACTTTTGTTGCTGGAGTTTCCTTTGGCATTGTAGATTTATTAATGATTTTATTTTCTATTGGACTTTTCATGAGCGTTTTCTTTGGGCTACGCTACCGAATGGCTACAAATTTGGAACACAACGAAGTGCTTATGGGAGATGTGGATGTTAAAAAAGACTCCGATGTTCCTGTAGTTCCTATTTATCAAGTGTTGCGCTTTCCTTTTCTCTGCGGCATTCTTTTTGCAATGGTATTTTTAGTTTGGGCGTATTCCCTGCTGCCTTATGAAACCTTTGATTTGCCCTTAACAGGAATTATTCCTTTAAGTTATCCTTTAATTGCTTTTATGGCGGCTCTAACACTTTGCGGAAAAGCGATACTGTCTATAAATAAAATGGTTCCTGTGGTATTTTTGGCTTTGCTTCTTATTTTATTTGGAATTTTTTATGGGGGCGGATCTTCTCAATTATCAAATTACAAATTAGAGTCTGCCAATTTGGAAAATCATGAAATTCCTGTAGAATGGGTATGGAAAGCAAAATGTGCTTCTTGCCATGGTGTCAATGGAGGGTTGAATCAAAAATTTATAAGAGAATTTTATCCCGTACCCCAGAACTTAACTTTGGAACGATTGGATAGTCTAGGTGTAGATTCCTTAATCAATGTGGTTACATACGGGCGGGGCAACATGCAGCAAACGGTAGATAAACAAACGGCCCGCAGACTTGTTCAATGGATGTACAAATTGGCAAAGGAGCTAAAATGAACCCCCTATTTAACTCTTTAGCATGCCTCCTTGCCTTGGCTATGTCGGCATTTTTATGGCGTTATTCAAATAAATTAATAAAAAATAGCTTATTTGTAATAGGAAACTTTCTATTTTTTTGTTTGTATTCGGCCCTAGCTTTTGACCTTGCAAGCCCCATGGTAGAAAATTATCCTTTTAGAATGTTGGCCCTTTGCTTTTGTTTTTCAACTACATCATTAAACCACAAGCGACGCCGCTATTTGGTAATGGCCCAGTGCTTTTGGCTTTGGGTGGAATTGTTTGGGGGAATCTCTCTTTTTTATCGTGGCATCGATATATCTTGGACCCGCATCGCGGCCATTGGGGTGGGCTGCGTATGTAGCACATTCCTTTCAAATATTTCAAAAGAAATGGAATTTTGCCTGATGGTCTACTGGATTGCCATCTGGATTATGTTTTAGGGGTCTAAAAGATCCCCTCGTATTACTTCGACCTGGCCGCCAATAAGGCTTATCACATTGGTGGGGTTTATTTCGATGGCTCCGCAGTCAACCATCATGTCTACGGAATGTTCAAAGGTTTTCCAAAGTTCGTCGGGCTCGTATATATCGTTGTCGCTTAGCTTTGCGGCGGTGCTGAGTATGGGCTTGTCAAAATGTTGGAACAGTTCCTTAAAAAAGGGGTGGGTTGGCATGCGAACGCCAATTTCGGGACGTTTTACATCGAGACGGCGAGCAATATGAGGGTCGGCAGGTAAAATAAAAGTGTAGGGCCCAGGCACTCTGGGCTTCATGATGCTAAAGGCAAAATTATCGATACGGGCATAGTCCGTAGCTGATTTTATGTCGGGAATAATCAAGGCCATAAAGAATTTCTTCATGGGCTTTTTAAGGGCGTAAAGCTTGTGAATGGCTTTGGGAGACTGGGCATTGCAGCCAATGGCGTACCCTGATTCGGTGGGGTACAGCACAAGACCGTCGTCTTCTAGGGCGGCTGCGGCTAACTTTACAATTCTAGCCTGAGGATTTACCGGATGAACTTCGAAACGCATGAAAACTCCCGATTTACATGTGGTAATATAAAAAAAAATGGACATCCTGCAAATCATGTGTCATCTAAAACTAGGTTATCAGCTATTAGCCAACAGTGATGTTATCCTGAACGGCTTGTGTCGTGAAGGATCCATAGAAAAAGGTTCCAGCCCGAATGTGTCATCCTGACCCTGGAACGCAGTGATAGGGGAAGGATCCAGGGAAATGTTTATTGAAGCCCCCCAAAAAATTGATTGTCATTCAATTTTTTAAACTTGGGGAATTACTTGCTTTCCTTCAAAGGCGTTTTGGATATGTGTAAAAGTTGGGGGTGTTTGGTAAGTGCGCACGCTAAGAACATCAAATCGGCATTTTTGTTCAAAGCCTCCATGACCATATAAAAAATGGCAGGCGGTTTGCCAAATTTTTTGTTGCTTTTTGTAGTTCACTCTAGAGGCTGGGTTTCCTTGCCGGTTGTTCCATACCGATTTTACTTCCACAAAGACGATGGCATTGTCATTTTCGTCTTGGGCGACAATGTCTAATTCACCGCCGCGGTACGCGTAGTTACGCGTTAAAAGGCGGTAGCCTTTTCTACGCAAGTAGGCCGCGGCGTACGTTTCCACAAAATTTCCTTTTATGCGATTAAATGTGGCCATCTTTTACCCCTCCCTCTGCATAATCTGTGATTTTTGTTGAGCCCTTATTGCAAGTCTATGCCAAATATACGAATTTCAGAAATGGCAAAATCCCTGTTTTCTGTATCGTAAACATCGTCCAGATAAATCTTTATTTCGCTTGTTTCCATGGATTTAATGGTGGGGTATTGCATCCCCTTCACATTTTCCAATAAAACCTGCTGCTTAATGCCGTCTTTGGTTTCCAAAGTCAGTTTCTTAGGCTTTTTAAAACTGCGAAAACGATCCCCATATGGGTCGTCAATAGATTTTTGGTATCCCACAGCAATGCCAAAATGTGTCACCAACTTTGTGTCGTCAAAGTACAAGGTAAGAACTGGGTTTTGGGGCTTTTGTGGCATGGTGTAGAGCCAAGCCGTTTTTAAATCTTTATCGTTCAAGTTGCTTAGAGGGTAGCCCCCACTTATATCAGGTTCCAAGGAGGTGGTTTCGTAGTTGCCTAAGGCATCGTTCCATTCCAATTCTCCCAAGGTTTTTCCCGGCTTGTGGGTAAGCATAAGCAGAACCAGCAAAATCATAATTAAGGGGAACAGAGAAATTGCCACTGCCGTTAACTTTCGGTGGATGGCCCTAGGCGAAATTCTTGAAGCCGCCCCCACAAGAGAAATGGTGCTTTGTTGCAGCAGAGAGCCTGTTTTAGAAAGATGCTTCTGTGCGTGGGTATCTTCTTGAGGAAATACCTGGTCGCATTCGTCCAAAAATTCCTGCATGTCATGAAAACGTTCATTCAATTTTTTCTTCATGCATTTGAGTATCAATTTCGAAAGGGCAGGAGGGCAGTCGGGGCGCAAAGATTCCGGAGGAGGAGGGGGTTCTTGCACATGTTTTAGGGCTATTTCAATGGGTTTGTTTCCTGTAAAAGGCAACTTTCCACAAGTCATTTCGTATAAAATAACGCCCATGCTGTAAATATCTGACTGAACCGTTACTTCATCGCCATGGCACTGTTCAGGAGACATGTACTCTGGAGTTCCCATGGTCATGCCCGTTTGGGTTAGGCGGTCTTTTTCCATTTCCTGAATGTACGAAATGCCAAAATCCATGAGGTACACGCGGTTGTCGTGGGTAATCATGATATTGGATGGCTTAACATCGCGGTGGACGATTCCCTTGCTGTGGGCATAGAGCAGGCCACGGGCAATTTGCTTAATTATAATTTCAATGGCCTCAAAAGAAAGCTGGCTCTTTTGCTGAAGAATGTCGGAGAGGGCAGTTCCCTTTACATAGGTCATGGAAATAAAAAGTTGGTTGCCTTGAGAACCAAAGTCAAATACATGCACCACATTCTGGTGGTCCAATTCCTTCATGGCCTGGGCTTCCAAGTAAAAACGCTTAATAGCTTCTTGGTCCGACGTTGAGTCTAGGATTTTAAAAGCCACTTCCCGCTTAAGTTTTTTATCTAAGGCTTTGTATACGCAGCCCATGCCACCTTTGCCGAGGGTTCCCAGCAGTTCGTAGTTGTTGTTAAAAGGACGAGGGAAGTTTTGGTTTGTATTCACTGTATTCATTTTGCTTTTTTAAACCCATAAAGGATAATTGCTGTAATAATATAAAATGTTGATGCCAATGCCAGCGCCCAAATTGTATTTGATGGGGAATCTGGGTTTTGCAGAAACAAATTGAGAAGGGAACTCTGGTTATACCGAGACCAAATAAGGGTAGAAAGGGCGTTTCCAATGGGTTGCATTTGGTCGAGAGGTACCAAAGCCCCTGCTAAAGCTACCTGAGGAATAATAAGTAGAGGCAAAAAGGCGTTGGCCTGGCCTGCGTTTTTTGAAAGGGAGCTTACTAAAAGACCTATGCCTACGGCTGGTAAAACGCAAAGTAAAAATACCAAGGATATGTGGGTTAATGGTGGCGAAAGGGTTAGCCTTGTAGAAAGTATGGCGTAGGTTGCCAAAATTTGCACAAGGGAGGCTAGGGTTGCCAGTAAAAGTTTGGAGGAAAGCACTGGAAGAACACCTTGACCCTTTCGTAGTTCACCTCGTAGAATATTTTTTTCTTGAACAATCTCTCTAATAGACTGAGATAAGGCATACCAGTTGGCACAAAGTATTAGTGCAAAGGCTATGGTCCATAGAGAAGATTTTGCAGAAAAAATCTGAGAAAAAAGAAAACCGATAACAATAGGTTGAAACACCAGGGCCGATATTTTTCCTTTGTCTCTAGACCACTGCTTAAGGGCTATAAGGGTGTAATGGGCAAATAAGGAATTTCGATGGATCTTTGGAAAAAAGAGGTAGTTGTATTGGTTTGATGGAAGCCCGGTTCTAGCACCAGTGGCACGCCATTGTGTTGCTGTTTCATCGGTAAGGCCCGACAGAATAATTTCGGGGTCTTTGGTGTTAAAGTATTGGTAGGCTCCTTGCGGGGTTCCAAAAAAAGCTTGTTCGCCCTGATGGATAACCAAAACTTTGTTTGCTATATGTAGGGCTTCGTAACTGTGGGTTGTTAAAATAATGGTGTGGCCCAAAAAAGAAAGTTGCTTTAAGTGGGTACAAAGAATTTTGGAGTTGTAGGGATCCAGACCCGAAAGGGGTTCGTCTAGCAGTATTAGGCCTGGAGACCCCATGAGGGAGCTGGCCAGGGCTGTACGGCGCATTTCGCCGCCACTGAGCGTTTTTATCTTATGGCGTTTACGCTCGCTCAGTCCGAAAAGTTCGCAGAACTTTTCCAGCCGCTGGCGGGCGTCTTTTTTTTCCATGGTTACATAGGCACTGTGGAGGAGCGTCTCTTCTACAGTAAGGTCTTGGCGAAGGGGTGGATCCTGTTCCAGAATGGCAATTTTTTCACGAATCCTTTTGTCTTTGTAGTTTAAACCACCAATGGTTACCACACTGTCTTTGCTGCAGGAGTATTCTCCGGCAAAAAGTTTTAGCAAACTAGATTTTCCTTGGCCCGATCGTCCGATGATGGCGAGGATTTCGCCTGCCTTCAAATCAAAGTTTATATCCTTCAGTAGTTGCTTTTTCCGGGCGAAAACCTCTAAGTTGTACACATTCACATTAAAACCTAGAGGCGCTTTTCTACTTAGCACCGCTCCATTTTCTAAGGCAAATTCTCGCCATGGGAGCCGTGCTATTTCACCTTCTTTTAGGCAAATTTTACTACAACTTCGCCCCCTCTGGTCTACCACCTTGGAAGGAAACTGAATTTCGGCACCCCCATTAACCCATCGAGCCTTGCTTGTGGCAAAGTCAAAGCCATCTTCCGACAAAGGAACTGTAGTCCAATCCCTATTTAAGGCGACAGATTGGCCATTTTCTTTTTGATCCACCACCAGCAAAGTGAGGTGGTCGTCTTTGAGGGTGACTCGCAACTGGTGTGGCCCAATACTAATAATATCTTCGTCGCTAAGCTTTGCTTCTAGGGCAATTTCCTTGTTTAAAAAAGTAACGCTGTTCTGGGTTAAACTTTTAAGAACCCAAAAACCTTTGGCATCAAATTTCCCTGCAACATATTCAATAACGGCATGATGCCTAGAAACAAGCATGTCTTTGAAACAGAGGTCGTTTTCCTCTTTTCTTCCAATGGTAAAAGTTTTTTCTTTTACTGGAGAAAATATGTTGAAGGATTCGTTCATAAAAAAATTTATAACAAATTATCTTAAAGACTTTATGCCAACTTCAAAACGGTCGCAGGCCTTCTGTAAAGTTTCGTCACTGGCCGCGTATGAAAAACGAACGCAGGAATCGTCACCGAAGGCTGCTCCCGGCACAATGGCAAGGTTGAAGTTTTCCAAAAGGTAGCTGCAAAGTTCAACGGAACCTTTAATTTTTTCGTTGTACAAATGGCTTACAGGCACAAACAAATAAAAAGCACCTTCAGGGGCGTGCACCTTTTCGTTTACAATCTTTTCCATGCGGCCAAGCATGTAGTCGCGACGCCTGCGGAATGCCATAGCCATTTTCTGCACTTCCATCTTATCCATTTGTAGTGCTGCCAAGGCTCCGTACTGGGCTATGTTGCTGGGGTGGTGGGTTGCCTGGCCCTGGATTTTTCCAATAATTTTGGCAATGGGCTCGGGAGCCGCGTCGTAACCCACTCGCCAGCCGGTCATGCAAAAAGACTTGGAAAAACCATTCACAATAATGGTGCGATCTTCCATGCCAGGGAAAGTTCCAATAGAAACAAAATCATTTTCGTAGCAAAAATATTCGTACACTTCGTCAGAAATGCAGTAAATATCTTCATCCACAATTACCTTCGCCAAACTTTCTAATTCTTCTTTATTATAAACAGCACCTGTGGGGTTACAGGGATTGTTCATTAGAATGGCCTTTGTTTTTCTGGTGCATGCAGCCTTTAATGCCTGGGCTTTTATTTTAAAATGGTCTTCTTTGGAGGCCGTTACAAACACAGGAACACCACCTAGCCACTTGACTAATTCGGGGTAGGTAACCCAGTAGGGAGCGGGAATGATCACTTCATCACCGGGGTTGATTAATGCGGCCAAAGAGTTAAAAATGGCATGCTTGGCTCCACTGGTTACAATAATCTGGTTTTCGCCATAGTTAAGGTTGTTTTCTCTTTTTAATTTATCTGAAATCGCCCTGCGGAGTTCTAAAATGCCAAGGGGAGAGGTGTATCGGGTTTTATTTTCTTCAATGGCTTTGATGGCTTGATTTTTTATAAAGTCGGGGGTGAAAAAATCCGGCTCTCCAGCGCCGAGGCTCACAATATCTTTTCCGTCGGCAATCATTTGTTTGGCTAGAGTGTCAATAGCCACTGTTAGAGAGGCTGCAATATTTTCTGTGCGTGAAGATAGACTTTTACTCATTTTTCAGTTCTTTCTTTTTCTTTTGGTGGATACGATAGTTGTCCAAGGTTCCCGCAATTAAGGGGAAAATGGTAAGCTGTGAAACCATAATGCAGATTAAACCCAGCAGAGAAATAATTCCTATGCTTCGTAACCCTGGATGGGAAGAAATCAGTAAACCGTAGGTGCCAATCAATGCTGTTAATTGGCTTAAAATAATGGTTCTAAATTTTTTTTGCAAAACCGTTAGGGCCGTTCCTTCCTGTTTCTCATAGTACGATGCCCAAAGCTGCAGGGAACCGTCTACGCTGGCCCCCATGAGTATGGGAAACGCCAAGGCGCTGTAAAAAGATATTTCTATGCCAAGATACCTCATAAGAATGAGCAACCAAGAAATGGCAAAAATAGATGGAAGCAGGGTAAAAACAGCTCGACTAAGGCGGTTGTAGTACAGAAGCAAGAACAGCATTACTAAAAATGCACCACACACAATTACAAAATGAAAATTGGAAAGCACCAAGTCTAGAACATGGGCGTGCAGTATGGTTGTCCCATACGTCAAAATGCTCCTGTTTCGAATATCGTTGATTTGGTTCAAGTCTTTTACCAGCCGCCTGCATTCCAGACCGTTGTTGGGGTCTATTTTAGAAAAGATAAATGCAAAAATTCCATTTTCACCTTGGTTGCTGCTAAACATATATCGAATGTTGTCGGGCAGTTCCTCATCGTAAATGGGAGAAATGTCCAGGTTGTTTGAAATTTTTGAAAGGGTGGTGCGGTCCTGCTCATTTAGGCCAGATATGAAGGTTGGGTTGATGTAGTTTTTTAGTTCCTGAATTTTGTCTACTTTTTCTTTTTGCAACTGGGGTAAAAATTGTGCCAAAGTGTAAATGCGGTCTATTTTTGAAAT
>JABUUT010000024.1:31941-33164 GCA_021443045.1 Fibrobacteraceae bacterium | reverse complement strand
AAATTCTGCTGCTTGAAAGATTTTCCGCTTCCACCATACAGGCCGATTTCGCAAAGCTGTACAGAATCCTTCTTGTCGCTTTCATAGTAGCAGCCATCATCCACAACACGCTTCGCCGAGTCTGAAACAAACAGCCCCAAGTTCACGAAAGGCTTCTCGTAGAGAAAATCTTCCATCAGATAAGGCGACACCTTTTTCAACCCCGCGGACTTTCCGACACTTGTGTACGAATTTGTTTCACCATGCCATTTTTTTTGGAAGTGCTCTAAAACAGGCAATCTATGAGAGAAGTTCAAATCCCCAAATCCAGAGACGGTTACCATACCTAAACCCGTACCACCCAAAATGGCTGCATAAGTACCAAACGCCGCAGCTTTTGCCATTTTCAAGGCAGGTTGGTTCCAGAATAAGGAAGCTTCCAAGGCCATAGATGTAGCACCAGCAGCAACAAGTATTATGTAGGCATTTTCAATATAGGCACCCAATGAAAATAACTCTTCTGTGTTGTAAAGCAGCCAATCAAGTCCCTCATAATCTTGAAAATCGCTAAACGACGAATTCAGCATTACATTTCCATTATAAGATTCCTTTTTCACATCGGTTCTTGAATCGTTGAAAATCGCTGTATTTTTCCCTTTGCCTGACCAACTAGGAATCAAGGCAGTACCCTGTTCCTCCATTGTTATATTCGCCAAAAAGCCATAGCTCATACTAGCCAAAGCATTATACACCCGTTCCTTTTCGGTTCCTCCATCAGACAAATTTGTCCATGCATTACTTATTGGTGTAGAAATTGATTTGGGAACAAACAATTGAAGATCATTGCCCAAGCTTCTTTTAGGGTCACTAAAAGTCATTCCATCAACCCCATACAACATTCTAAACATGGGTTGATTTTCAAAATAGCCTTTACTTTTCAACTTCGTAACATTATCATCCGTTCCAGAATACGGATCAATATACGCAGTCAACGAGTCTTCCTTTGAATAATCAAAACCATCTCCTAATATAGCCAAAATACCCTTTCCAACCAAAGGCTGTGCAGCAGCACTCCATGAAGGCATAAGAATGCCTAGCAACGCCAAGTCAGAAGACAAAGCATCAAATCCCATTAAATAACTTGCTATAGCAAACCCTTCCATTGCAATGGTTTCTGTCACCCAATTTTTGACCAGCTGTTCATAGTCAACCTCCTTCAAATACAAGAGCAAGTTAAGTGCCCC
>JABUUT010000024.1:15034-31759 GCA_021443045.1 Fibrobacteraceae bacterium | reverse complement strand
TCCTCAAACAAAGCCCTTCTCTTGCCGCATTTATTCACGCCTTTCCAAAGACGGTTTCCAATCTCACCGCCATTCACCTTTGGCGACTCCGCCGGATTGGAAAAGGAACGCTGAATGTAGATTGTCGAGGAACCAATCAAATCGTCAACAAAGGGGATTCCATTTTCATCATACGCAAAATCTTCGAATACGGCCGAATCCAGCCAGTTGGTGATTTTTTCATCATCACGTTCCTGAGGGCACCCTAACATTCCCACAGCACCGCCCAATTTACAAGAAACAGAATCCGAGGAAGGAAACGCCCTCTTGTATTGAAGCCAAGAATACGCATCACGCACTTCTTCATCACATTTCCCGATAAAACCGTTAGAAGAATCGGCAGCACCATGAACAAGGATGACATTGTATTTTTGCGCAGATTCCATCGGAGACGAAGGATGGGCGATTGCATAAACAGCCTCAGTTAAAACAAGGCATAAGATTAGTTTAAGAGTAGTTTTCATTTGTTTCCTGATACGAATAAATCGCTTGACCGGTAAAGCAACTTATTTCCCGATGAATCAATAAATGTGGAAAAGTCTAACTTAACGAAAGGGTTTAAAGGCTTTAACGGATTTATAGAATTAACATTTTTCCCAGCTAGCACATTCCCTCGAAGGTCATTCAATGTTGTTGGATGATTTATCAGTAACATATCACCCAAAATTTCAATATTGTCCTCCGATATCAGAGACCAATTGGCGCTTTTCCAAACTAAGGAATCAGTCAATTCAAAATTTACAAACAAACGAGTCCCATAATAATCATTCGCATAAATAGCCTTAAAACAAATAAGTACATCATTTTTATAAGACATATCATCACAATTGTTTTTTAAATCATCATTTTTTATTTCAACAACATCACCCGTAGCGGTATCTAACACAGCCAAATCACAGCCCTTCGCCTGAATGACAAGAATATTCCCATCCTTCCATGGCCTAAATTTTGTTTTACTGTAATCAACCAAGCCCGTGCAAGGCGAATGCCACTCAATTTTCTTCGTCGAACTAGGCTTGTTTCCTATTTTCCAAAAACCAAACTCCTTTTCACGATTTTTCAAGAAAAAAACCGTAGAATCCCGATAAAAGCCCCGCATAAAGAGAACCGGATAATCAACAGTGTCGCCCCAATACACATTCTTTTTTTCTCTATAATTAACTAAAAACAGCCCAGAATTGTCGGAACCATTAACACAATCACCATACCCCATAAACCCACCATCCGTACACTCTTGATATTCTCGCTCATTATACAACAAAGCAAGCGAATCATCAACAAGTGAGACCACATAACCATTCGAACGCCCCATCCACTCAAAGGATACATCATCCGCACACCCCCCAAGCAGCCCCACAACCGTGAGGCTCATCGCAACCCACGCCACCGCAGCAAACACCTTGCCACGCACACTCATCGACTTCACGGCATCCCTACCCATCATTATTTTGTCCACATTCTTTTTCATACCAACTCCTTAATTTAGCAAAAACAACTCACCGTTTCAATAGTTTGTTTGTAACGTTTTTTTTTTTACAAAACTAAACCCTTGACAAAATAGGTTTTATTTTTCCTTTAAGATAATTTTTTTGGACCCTATCGTNCCGCCTTCACGGCATCCCTACCCATCATTATTTTGTCCACATTCTTTTTCATACCAACTCCTAAATCTAGTAAAAGCCCTTCGCCTTTTCAATAGTTTGTTCGTAACGTTTTTTTTTAAACTTAATCCTTGACAAAACACAAGATAGCATACAAATTAATTAACAAAATCACAACTTCCTTTTCAACGAATTGAATTTATACACAACAAAGGATAACAAAAATCCACCACATCCATGGTCGCTAACGGTCCTTCGGACGGTTTCGCCAGGTGCCCTATGGGTATTTATATGGACAAAAAGCCTACTCCAATTGTGAAATTCGTCACATAAAGTCCCAACAAATGGCGAAATTAAACAAAAATCACGGAAAATAGCGATTTTTTACTATGGATAAACTGTCCATAGTTTCTTGCGTCTATGTAAATTTTTTCTATCTTTGTTTAGGTATCTTATAGGTATGGTTAATTTTTCTGACATAGCGGACTATCGCGATTATCTTAAGGACTACTACGAGCGTCGCAAGCAAGAGATGCCGTTTTACTCCTATAGAATGATGGGTGATAAGTTGGGGCTCGACTCCAGCTACCTTTACCGCGTGCTTCAAAAAAAGCAACACCTGCCAGCACATGCTTTGCCAGTTGCCAAGGAACTTTTAGACCTTTCCGGTCGTCAGGCAGAATACTTTGATCTTTTATACTCTGCTGGTGTTACCAAAGACAAAAATAAACGTGAAGAAATCATGGCCAAGGCCCTGGCCCTTCGTGACGTAGACCGCCACACTTTGGAAGCTGCAGAACTCAAGGTTCTCGAAAACTGGTGGATTCCTGCCGTACGCGCCTACTTGGATCTTAATGGTGGCGTTGTTAATATAAAGCAGATTGCCAAGGATATTTGCCCTCCCATTACTGAAGAACAGGCTGCCGAAGCTATTGAAGTTCTCAAGGAAGTGGGGTTGGTTAAAAAACAGGCTTCCGGTAAGCTTAAACTTTCCGATGCCCACCTCACCGTAGGTGGTCCCGAAAAGGTTCAGGCTGTGCGCAATTTCCAGCGTCAGGTTTTGGCGCTGGCCAGCGATGCCCTAGATAACATACCAGTTTCAGAACGTAATATTTCGACTCTAACCCTTTCTGTAGACGAAGAATGTTTCAACGATTTGGGCGACATGCTTCGTGAATTTAGAAGATTGGTTCAGAAGAGGGTTGATGAATGTAAAAAACCAGATAAAGTGATGCAAATGTCTATGGCTTTTTATCCGGTGGCTGCACTCAATCGAGGCGAAAAATTTATTTTACAGAACAAAGAGGAGCAAAAAGGATAATTTAAAGGTTGATTGTCGAGAGGTCTTGTATGAACTATAGGGTGTGGACATTAGGAATTTTTGCAGCATGGGCTTCTGCCTTTGTGGCGTGTTCCACTGAGGTCGCCGGTTCCTCTCTCGAAACCGAAAATTCTGTGGCTGTCCAGGTCCTCAAGTCCGACGGCACTCCTGCTGCCCGTACCAAGGTGCTTGTTCGTCCCAGCGATTATCTTGTTGGCAACCCCGTCAAGTTCACTACGCAATGTTCCTACCTGAGCGATACAGAGTCTTTCTGTGATACCATTTGGGTTAACAGCGAAAACTCTACCTATGGCGTTACGGAGTACACTGACGATGAAGGCCGCATTGTTATTAAAGACCTTAGCTACAACAGTAAGTACACAGTGGAAGCTCAGGGCGAATCTTATAAGGCCGCAGTTTTATTCAACCACGAGCAGCCTACGCAAGACGGTGTTGTAGACTCCATTACAATGAAACTTTCCGAGCCTGGCGCTGCTTCTGGTCAAATCTCCTTTAATGTGGATTCCATTCCCGATGGAGCAAAAATTAAGGTTTATGTAGTTGGCTTCGAATATTCTGCCGATGTAGATGAAAACGGAAAGTTTGTGTTTACCTCGCTGCCCGAAGGAGAGTTCCTGTTCCTAGCCAGGTATGTGTCCGAAGACAGTTCCTTCTCTGGAACCCTTACCCACAAAATTTCCTCTGGCAAGAATGAAAGCGTAAATATTCCAATAGAACTGCCTCCTGATCCCGATTCGCTTATCTATATTCTTGAAGATTTTGAAATTGGCGTTGATAAATGGTACAAGACTCATTCTCGTTACGCTGAAGTTCCTGTGATGGAAACCGTTGAAATGGAAGATCGTGAAGGAGCCGTAGCCCATGTGGTCTATAGTAGCGATTCCCTCTATACCTGGACTGGCATCGGCAGTTATTTGGGTGGCATTTTGGATTTGAGCGACATGGACTCCGTGGCCTTCTACGCCAAGGGCGAAGGTGCGGTATCTATTTCCTTTGACTACATTGAAGGCGAAGGCGTTAAGGACGGAGCCATGGTAGATAGCGTATCCAGGGATTCCAGCGGCAAGGCTTGGAGGCATATCCAGCTAGCTTCCGTGTGGACCCGCTATGTGGTTCCTGTAGATAGCTTTATTTCGGCTGAAGATAAAAATGGTGGAAACATTGGCTGGGATTCTGTAAAGACTCGGGTTACCAACATTACCGTGTTTGGCACTGTTGGTGATGGAGGCTTGGGTGAGGAACATGAATTCTGGATAGATGATATTGTAATCTACGGAGTGAACAAGAAAATTTTTATCGAAGCCCGCAAGAACAATGATGATGATGAGTAAGTCTCGTTGACATTTTATCCATAGAACATTTATTACAACTTGGAATATCCCTTTAAAAAGGGGTATTTTTGTATTCGGTGTAAAATGTACTTTCCTTTGAAAGGGGTTTGGTAATGTGGGTTTCCCAGAAAATTTTTCCTTAAGCTGCATGTCTTGGCCTTTGGCCTTGCTGTGTCAATTCATGAATGTTTTTTAGCCTTTTAATCCTAAACACACTCCAACTAACAAGCCTTCCCGAGCAATCGGGAGGGCTTTTTAGCTTTTTGAGGACCTTCCTATGGACTTTTTATCCATAATGGACATGAAAAAAAAATGTTTTTTTTTGAATTTTGGGGTATTTTTCAAGAAAATGGGATGTTATTCCATAGGAGATGTGTATGGTATATTGTAAGAACATGAAGAAAATTGCGGCATTTAGCCTTGCTTTTGCTGGTGCCGCTATGGCGGATAATCCGCTTTCCACTTACCATTATCTGGCAGACCCTTCTGCGGCCTCTGATGGGGATACGTTCTATGTTTTAACTGACGTAGATGACTATTCTCCCCAGGAAAATTACAATTATGATATTGTGGGTCTTCAGGCTTTCTCGTCCGAAGACATGAAAAACTGGACTGACCATGGCATGGTTTTTCGCTCCAAGCGTGAGTTCGATACTTACCCCAACAACACCTGGGCTTCGGGAATTGCGGTTCACAAGGGGCGCATTTACATTGTTTACCCCAATGGTGCCAGTGGCGTGGGTATGATTTCTGCCGACAATATTGCAGGCCCTTACCGTGACCCCGTCAAGGAAACTCACGGCGTGGAATATATTGCAGCCCACTATGGTTCCAGTGTGATTGGTGGCTGCGATGATATTGCTCACTGTTTTGACCCAGGCATTTTCATTGAAGAAGATGGTACTGGCTACGTGATCTTTGGTGGTGGCCAAAATAATAACCGCCCCTACGGCAATAATTTGGATATTGTCAAATTTAGCGATGTTAACGGTAAGATTACCATCGACAAGAATTCTCTGAAGAGAATCTCTGCTCCAGGTTCTTTCGAAGCTCCTTACATTCACAAGAAGAACGACACCTATTATTTGAGTTTCAACACGCAGCCCCAGGTAATTGACTATGGTATGTCCAAGAACATCATGGGTCCCTACGACTTTGTGGGTACCGTGATTCCTGGTATTTCCTCGGTGCCTGATGCCCATAACGAAGGGGGCAACAACCACCAGGGTTTTGCCGAGTTCAAGGGCAAGTGGTATGCAGTCTATCATGACCGTCGATTGGTGACTGCTGATGAACATCCTAGTTCCTGCACCCAGTCTGGCCAGTGCACTCCCAACCCCAACAAGGAAAACCACAGAAGTGTTTCCATTGATGAGCTCACATGGAACGGCGACAAGATGAACAAGCTTACCTTCACTCGTGAAGGCCCCAAGCAAATCAAGAACTTTGACCCCTACAGAACTTACAAGGCTCTCACCAGTTCCAAACAGCGCAACATCCGTAGCCGTACCGACTGGACTAAGGGCGAGGCTGTAAAGCATGTGCTTACCCCTCTTGCCACAAAAACCTCTTGGATTCGCGTCTCTGGCGTGGATTTTGGCAATGGTGCCCAGAATCTTCGCATTAAGGCTGCAAACGTTGGCGACGGCAATAAGATTGAAATTCGTACAGGCAGCGAAACTGGAACCTTGGCTGGTACTTGCGAATTGGCAAAGACCAGTGGCTGGCAGGCTTACACCGACAACGATTGCGAACTGACAGGTCTCACTGGCGTTGTAGAACAGCTGTTCTTCGTGTTCAAAGGCTCCAAAGACTCCACCATGGGTATTTTGGAATGGGAATTCCAGGGTACCAAGCGGGAACCTGAACCTCAGACCCCGTACAAGGGCACACCATGGAATATTCCTGGCCTAATCCAGATGGAAGACTTTGATGTTCCCGGATACGGCGCCGGTAACGATTCCTACTATGACAGCGATTCTGAAAACCATGGCGACAGCGACTACCGTAAGGAAGACGCCCCTTCTGTAGATTTGTATGCCAAGTCTAACAACCGTGTGGTGGTTGGCTATAACCAGGTTGACGAATGGCTGGAATACACCGTGAACATAGCCAAGGCTGGTGATTACACCATGTATGCCGCTGTAGCTTCCGCCAATAGTACTTCTAGCTTTAAGATGTCTTTGGATGGGGAAGACATTACTGCATCCATCGCGGTTCCTGCAGCTGCTGCCGGCGAAGAAAACTACGACGAATACAATAAGGTTTCTGCCAATGTTACCCTACCTGCTGGTAAACATATTTTACGCTTTACCGTAACTGGTGACTGGATGGACATCGATTACATCAACTTTGTCGAAGGCAAGGATGCTGCAGATGACAATCCTCTCGGGGTCGCAACTACGGTCCCGACCTACTCCTCGGCTGAGGATACTTCCTTGTCTATTGGTAAACTGTCTGGGCTTCGCTTCAATTTAGACGGTGCCGATTATCATGTATTTGATTTGCAGGGACACCAGATGGGTTCTGTACATGTGAGTGGCACTGGTGCGGTTCAGGCTCTGAACGCTGCAGGTTTTGCTAAGGGCATGTATTTGCTTAAGAAAATTAATGGTTCTCAAAAGATGATAGTCAACTCCACCAGATAAATTTTGACGACTGCATCAAAAAATTTTAAAACCTCCCCAGTTTTCGGGAGGTTTTTCTTTTATGGACATATCAAAATGCCATTGTCAATTTATCAATGAAGAATGCTTTAAGGTGTAGTATTTCAATTTGTAATAAAGGTAAAATATAGTATGGGAATTTTACGTGTTACTAAATTCTCTTATGGAGTGTAATATGAAACAGATTTTTAAAGGCTTTTTAGCACTGACAGCCTCTTTGGGATTGGGCTCTATGGCTTTTGCCTACAACCCCATTTCCACTTACCATTATTTGGCCGACCCTGGTGCCGCAGCTGATGACGAATATTTCTACATCATCACTGACTCCGATGACCCTGCTCCTAGCAATGCTACCGGCTACGAAATCAAGGTTCTCTACGGTTTCCGCAGTAAGGATATGCAGAACTGGACTGACTTTGGCATTATTTACGATGCCCGCAAGGTGGATGGCATTAGTGATATCTGGGCTTCCGGCATTGCCGTGAACCCCAACGATGGAAGACTCTACATTGTGTTCCCCGATGGCGGTGGCGGCGGCATTGGCCTTATTGGTGCCGACAGCATTGCTGGCCCCTGGACAAACCCAGTTAGCGGCAATAAAAAGTTGATTAACAACTGGGGTGGTGGCATTGCCAACTGCGACGATATTGGCTGGTGCTTTGACCCTGCAATCTATTTTGACGACGACGGTCAGGGCTACTTTACTTTTGGTGGCGGCTCTAGTGACTCTCGCCCTGCATCTGATGGAAACAACAATATCTTTAACATCTATAAGCTGAACAAGGATATGAAGGGCTTTGACGTGTCTTCGAAGACCGCCTTGAAAATTGGCGGCCCCAAGGCTATGGAAGCTTCTTATATACACAAGTACAAAGGCAATTACTACCTGTCTTACAGCACGGCCGATTTGCGCATTGCCTACGGTATGGCAACTAACCCCATGGGCCCCTACGAATACAAGGGAATCTTCATGGGTAACCCCAACATTGGCGGCCAGAACATTAATGCCAACAACAACAACCATCACGGCATTGCCGAATTCAAGGGCCGCTGGTATGTGGCTTACCATGACCGCCGCATTGCAAACGGTTACGACGGCATCGAAAAGATTCCTGCCGAAGATGGCCAGGCCAACCCCAACCCGGCATACCACCGCAGCGTAAGCATCGATGAATTTACATACGCTGCCGACGGATCCATGAACAGCCTCACATTTACCAAGGAAGGCCCGGAACAGATTGAAAATTTTGATCCCTACGATTGGTACCCAGCCCTCACCAGTTCCAAGCAGAAGGGTATCCGCAGCCGTTCCAACTGGTCTCCGGGCAAGGTGGCTGAGCATCTGTTGCTCCCCCTTTCTACCAAGGAATCCTGGATTCGTGTTTCGGGTGTAGATTTTGGCACCGCAGCTACAGGTTTCACTGTAGAAGCTGCAAGTACAGCTGATGGCAACAAAATCGAAATCCATACAAAGTCGGCCACAGGCGATTTGGCCGGCACTTGCACCCTCAAGAACACCGGCTCCAAGAGCAGCTTTGCCGAAAACAAGTGCGAGGTTTCCAACCTTTCGGGCATTGTAGACTACTTGTTCCTGGTGTTCAAGGGCTCTCAAGATTCCACCATGGCTATAAAGGCTTGGGGCTTTGAAGGCAGCGGTTCCACACCTCCAACACCACAAACGCCATACAAGGGTGCCATTAAGATTCCTGGCATTGTTGAAATGGAAAACTACGACATTAACGGTACTCGTGACAAGGCTTACTCCGATGCTGATGCTGAAAATCAGGGCGGCGTGTATCGCGAAGATGGTGTAGATATTGTGGCCATTGACGAGAACGATCCTTCCAAGGGATATGCCGTGGGTTACACCAATGCTGGCGAATGGTTGGAATATACCATTGATGTTACTGAAGATGGCGTTTCTGAATTTACTGTGGTGGCTGCTACTGGTAGCGAAACTACAGGGCTTCAGTTACAAGTTGACGGCAAGGATGTTTCCAATGTTATCGAAGTAACACAAACTGGTGAAGATTGGAGTGTATACAAAAACTTTACAGGCAAGTTTACTACTCCTCTTACCAAAGGCGAACACATTCTCCGGGTGAACATTACCAGCGACTTTGTCAATATTGATAAGATTGCCATAGGTGTTGAACCCACTTCTGTTTTGCCTATGGGAACATTGCAGAGGCATGTTACTGGAGTATATTCCGTGTTTGATATGAATGGCGCGTTCTTGGGTAAGGTTGATTTGAATGCTTCCACAGAAGCTGTTTCTGCGGTTCGCAATCTTACAGGCAAGAGAGGCCTCTTTGTTTTGAAGAACAAAACGAATCGCTACATGGTCAATACAGAAAAGTAAATAAACTTTCACATCCTAAACACACTCCAACAAAAGCTCTCCCGGAAACGGGGGAGCTTTTTGGATAGATTGTCCATGAAACTTGTTCTTGCACATGTTTTTTGTTTTCGTTTTGAAAATAGTTTTAGACCATTGGGAAATGAATTCTTATTCAAGGAGTTTAGTGTATGGCATTGTGTAAACGGTCTTTGGCCGCTTCAGCATGTTTTGGTTTGGCCCTTGCGGGTTCTGCATTGGCTTATAACCCCATTTCAACATATCATTACCTGGCCGACCCCGGTGCCGCCGCCGACGATGAGTATTTCTACATCATCACGGACTCCGATGACCCGGCAGCCTACAATGCAACTGGCTATAACATCAAGGCGCTTTACGGTTTTCGCAGCAAGGATATGCAGAACTGGACTGACTTTGGCATTATTTACGATGCCCGTCAGGTAAGCGGAATCAATGATATTTGGGCTTCAGGTATTGCTGCAAATCCTAAGGATGGCAAACTCTACATTGTGTTCCCCGATGGTGGTGGCGGTGGCATTGGCTATATTAAGGCCGACGCTATTGAAGGCCCTTGGTCTAATGCTGTAGGTAACGGCAAGAATAAGCTGGTTGGTGGCAGCGGCCTTATTGGCTGCGATGGGGTTTCCTGGTGCTTTGACCCAGGCATTTTCGTGGATGATGACGGAACCATGTATGTAACCTGGGGTGGTGGCGAAAGCAATAGTCGCCCCAATACTGACAACTTTGACGTTGTGAAAATGAATGCCTCCTACGATGCCCCAGTGGGCAATGGCCAGCATGTAAAGGTGGATAATCTTCCCAAGCGAAAAATGTTGGAAGCTTCGTACATCCATAAGTATAAGGGAAATTACTACTTCTCCTACAGTACTGGTTGGCAAGATGGAGCTCCCACCATTGATTATGGCATAGGTTCCAGCCCCATGGGGCCTTTCACCTGGAAGGGAACCATTCTTGGGGACCCCAGTATTGGTGGCAGGAGCATCAACGGCAACAACAACCATCATGGTATTGCCGAATTCAAGGGCCACTCCTATGTGGTTTATCATGACCGCCGTATTGCCAAGGGTCACGACGGCTTGGAAATTATTCCTGCCGATGATGGAAAGTCAAATCCAGATCCAGGCTACCACCGCAGTGTATCTGTAGACGAAATGTTCTACAACAACGATGGTACCATTAAGCAGGTGGTTTGCACCAACGATGGCCCCGAACAGATTGAAAACTTTGATCCTTATGATGTTTACCCAGCTCTTACCAGTTCCAAGCAGAAGGGGGTTCGCAGCCGTTCTCTCTACGCTCCTGGCAAGGTTTCTGGAAGCATTTTGCTACCGCTCGCCAGCCGCAGTGAATCCTGGATTCGGGTTTCTGGCGTTGATTTTGGAAACGGAGCGACGGCGTTTATTATTAATGCCGCTTCTACCGATGCTGGCAACAAGGTGGAAATTCGTAAAGGCTCTCCAACAGGCACACTGGCTGGCACCTGTAATCTTGCAAACACAGGCAACATGGATTCCTACACCGAAACAAGCTGTGAAATGACAGGGCTTTCTGGAATTGTAGACCATATTTTCATGTGCTTCAAAGGCAAGGACAATTCTATAGGAGTTAAGGAGTGGAGCTTCGAGGGGAGCGGCTCTACTCCTCCAACTCCTCAAACTCCATACAAGGGCGCCATTAAAATTCCTGGCATCATTGAAATGGAAAACTATGATGTAAACGGATCTCGCGACAAAGCATACTACGATAATGATTCCGAAAATCAGGGAGGCGTGTACCGTGAAGATGGTGTAGATATTGTTCTTGTAGATGACAATGATGAATCCAAGGGCTATGCCGTAGGTTACACCAATTCTGGCGAATGGTTGGAATACACCATTGATGTTGCTGAAGATGGCATTTCTGAGTTTACTATTGTGGCTGCTACCGGTAGTGAAACCACAGGCTTACAGTTGCAAGTAGATGGTAAGGATGTTTCCGATGTTATTGAAGTGACCAAGACTGGTGAAGACTGGAGCGTTTACAAGAACTTTGCAGGTAAATTAACCTCCCCACTGACAAAAGGTGAACACATTCTTCGGGTGAACATTACCAGCGACTTTATCAATATCGATAAGATTGCCTTTGGCGTAGAACCCACTTCGGGCCTTCCTATGCAGAAACTCCAAAAGAATGCTGTTGGAACTTATAGCGTGTTCAATATGAATGGCGTGTTCCAGGGCAGGGTCGATTTGAAGTCGGCTGCCGATGCGGGTTCTGCTGTTCGTAATCTCACTGGCAAGAGTGGCCTCTTTATCTTGAAAGATAAAGCCAACTCCTACATGGTGAATACCGAAAAGTAAAATCTAATCCTTACACACTCCAACAAAAGCCTTCTCAAGCAATTGGGAGGGCTTTTGTTGCTTAGAGCAGCCCTGGAATCGATGTGGTTTGGCTAGTATTGGAACCATACGCAAGTGATACAGATTTAGTTTCGAAAGTCGATTGAAAAAGGAAAATTTTTGCTAAAATGAGGGAGTTTTTTATACGGAAAGTGATTCTTTTCTATGATAGTAATCACGGAGTAAGCATATTTTAAGAAATTATTGATACAAGTGATACAGATTTGTTTTTTTAAACCTTAAAAAATGTATCACTTTTTTGAAAAAAATATATATAAAAGCAAAAGTTTTGGGTGTTTCATTCTTTGACCATGAGAGGTTCTTATGAATTTTACAAAGGCCGCTTTATCAATGGCTTTGGTGGCAGCTTTCGCTGCTTGTAGTGACGATTCCAGCAGCAAGGGTGCTGACCCTATTCCAGGTGGCGACGTTCCTGGGGATTCCACTGTGGTTCCCGTTCCAGGCGACTCTACCGTAACACCTGTTCCCGGTGATTCTATAGCAGATACTACGGCAAATGTGGTGGATACAGGTTTTGTAATGCCGGTAGTTCCGGCCCTTACCCCAACAACTTATTCCGAAAAGAGTTTTGTTTTAGACAACTTTGAAGATGGCGACAACCAGAGCATGCTGAACACATGGTGGTACGCTTACGACGATACCGATAATGGTGGTGCCTCTGTTTTTTCTACCCCCCTCTGTGAAGACGAATTGTGTCCCGGTGCCGATGCAACAGGCAACAAGGTTTTTGCCATTAAGTTTACCACCAATAAGGGTGAATTGACATACGACCCCTATGTGGGTTGGGGCGTAACCATGCCTAAGGCCAAAGATTCCACCGCTATTGACTGGAGCCACATTGGAGGTATTGCTTACGACTATATCGGTGCCAAGCATAATTTTCAGATTGAAACCTCCGATGTTAAGGATTATGACTACCACCTTAGCACCCAAAAGGCAAGTGCGGCCACATGGGTTCACGTTGTAGTGCGCATTGACGAATTGGCTCAAGGTGGATGGGGCGAATTTGTAGACTTTAATAAGAACAATATTTCCGCCATTAGTTTCCAGGTTAAGGGGAAAGCCAACGGCTTTGTTCTTTTTGATAACATTACCCTTCTGGATACAGCCGATCTTCCTGCTCCTGTGGCCGACCTTACCATTAATCCTCCTGCTGAACCTGCTTTAGATACCATCGGTAGCATTGAAATATCCAACCCTCTACAGGCCAAGGCCATGAAGTATTTGGACAAGGGTCTCAATATTACCAACTGGTTGGAACAAAATCGCTTTACCGGTTTTGAATTTGACGAATCGGATGTCCAGCTCATGGGAACATCGGGCTTTAAGTCCCTTCGTTTGCCTATTGACCTTGACCAGTATGTGGATAACAAGAAGGAATATTTGGCCGATACCACTTTGGCCACTCCCATTGCCATTAACGATACTTTGTACATGATTCTGGATAGTTTTGCAAATTGGACTGCCAAATACGGCATGTCTTTAGATATTGACTACCACGAATACGATAACACCTATAGCAACATTTCCGCAAAGACCCTTGTTCAGCGCACCATGATGGCTGAACTTTGGAAGGCTGTGGCCGCCCACTTTGCCACCAGCGAACGTGAGGACATCTTCTATGAGCTTCTCAACGAACCTGGCATGAACTGCAACGGAAAAATTGGACAGGCCGACTGGACTGCAACCGCTCAGCAAATTATCGACTCCATTCGTACGGTAGACAAGAATCACACCATTCTCTTTGGCGATGTTCAGTGGTATGATGCCGACAAGCTCATTAAGCGCACTCCATTTACCGACAACAACATTATCTATGTAATCCACAACTACGAACCTATGATTTTTACCCACCAGGGCGCTTCCTGGACTGATTTTGCAGCTGTAAAGAACATTCCGTTCCCATACGATACTGCAACCTGGTCTGTGTATTCTGTTGATTTCGGTAAACCCGGAAATTTGGTTTCTTGGGCCAAGACTCAGTTTAATACCTATAATAAGTTGGGGACCAAGAACTACATTATGAATTCCATTATTCCAGCAAAGAGATGGGCTGTAACCAACAATGTGCCTCTCATCATTAACGAATTTGGCTCTTACAAGTTAAAAACCGACCTTCAGTCTCGCCTGAACTACTACAACACCCTTCGTGAAATTAGCGAGGAACTGCAGATTCCTTTAACCCACTGGGGCTACGATGATGGCGGATTTGACTTGTTTGCCGATGGAAAGTTGATAGACGGTATTGCCGAAGCTCTGGGTCTTGGCACTGCCGCAGAGGCTGCTCCCTAACAAGTTTTACTCCTTGTAAAAAAAAGAGACGCTCCTTTTTGGGAACGTCTTTTTTTGTGCCGTTGACAAACTATCCATGGAACATGGTTTTGCCTCCCCAAAATAAAGGCTATTTGGGGGTATTTTTAGGGTAATAAAAGGGATGTATTATGAAGAACAAAATATTGTCTTTAACTCTCGCTGCCGGTTTTGCAGTTTCTGCCCTGGCAGCAACCGTTTCTAATCCATTAATTTGGTCCGATGTTCCAGACCCCTGTATTGCCCGTGGCGAAGGGGATAACTACTACATGGTGAGCACCACCATGCACTATGCTCCTGGCGTGCCTATTATGAAGTCTACGGATCTTGCCAACTGGCGTACGGTGAACTATGCTTACGAAACCCTGATCAACAACAACAAGATGAACTTGAATGGTGGTGAAAACGCTTATGGCAAGGGTTCCTGGGCGTCAGGCATTCGCTACCACAAGGGAAAGTGGTACATCCTCACTCCTTCCTACACTTCCAACAATACTCACTTGTACATTACCGACGACATTGAAAATGGCCCCTTCGAAGAAAAAAAGTTGCCTTTTTACCACGATCCGTCCATCTTCTTTGATGACGATGGCAGTGCATACGTGGTTTACGGCGGAGGACAGCTTAGCATTGTAAAACTTAAAGCCGACTTGTCGGGCCCAGATGGAGGCTCCACCGTTCTTGTTTCTGAAGATACACGCAACAAGGCTTCGGGCACCAGCAGCTACATTGTGGCTCTTGAAGGTGCCCACATGGAAAAGGTGGACGGCAAGTATTACCTCTTTGGCATTTCCTGGTTTGGCCCCTGCCGCACGGAACTGGTGTTCCGTTCCGACAATCTGATGAGCGGTTTTAGCGGAAAAATTTTCTTGCAGGATAATGGCGTTGCCCAGGGCAGTATTTTTAGCACTGCTGCTGGCAAGTGGTATGCCTACCTGTTCCGTGATAGCGGTGGAGTTGGGCGCATTCCCTGGCTTATGGAAGTGGAGTGGAAAGATGGCTGGCCAACAGTTGTAGGTGGCAAGGCTCCCTCTACGCTGAACCTGGAAAATCCTGTTAATCCAGGATACAACATGGTTACTTCCGATGAATTTGATGGACCTAATCTTCCTTTGGAATGGCAGTGGAACCATAATCCTGATAATTCCAAATGGGCCTTGGCCGATGGCAAACTTAAAATTACTACAGGTCGCGTAGACAACAAGCTTATTGATGCCAAAAACACCCTGACCCAGCGCACTTATGGCCCCACCTGTTCTGGCCGTACATTGGTGTCTGGCAAGGGCATGAAAGACGGAGACTTTGCTGGCCTTGTGGCTTTGGCCGACTCTTTGGGCTTTGTTGCCTTGGAAAAGACTAGCGGTGGCTTTAACGTGGTGTACTACGAAAGAACCATTCGCCTTGCCAGTGAACCTCTCAGTGGTGACGAAGCCTATTTCCGTATAGATTTTAACTTCCAGAACCAGGCAGACCGTGCCAAATTCTACTACAGCACCGATGGAAAATCTTGGAAGCAGATTGGCAAGGAACTGAAATTGCCTTACACGCTGGGAATGTTTGTGGGCTACCGTTTTGGTCTGTTTAACTTTGCCACAAAAACGGCCGGTGGCTATGCGGAGTTTGACTGGTTCAAGGTTGGTGACGACTTTGAAGACGAAATTTACCTGGATGGCGTGGCCAAGGATACAATTCCTCAGACTCCTTATAAGGATGTGGCTTTCAAGATTCCTGGTAAAATTGAAATGGAAAACTATGATGTTGGTGGCCAAAAAAATGCTTACTACGATTCGGATTCCGAAAACCAAGGGGATGCCAAGTTTAGGGAAGACGAACGGGTAGATGTGGTGCTTGTAGATGAAAACGACGCTTCCAAGGGTATGGCTATTGGTTATACCGCAGAAGGGGAGTGGGTTGAATACACTGTGGATGTTACCGAGGCGGGCAAGTATTTTGTGTATGCCAATGTGGCTTCTGGTGCAGATGCTTCTGGTTTCTCTGTGTCGATTGATGGGGCTAAGGTGGCTGACTTTACAGGCATTAGCACAGGAGACTGGCAGACCTATGAACAGGTAAAGTCTGCCGATCAGGTTTCTGTAACAGCGGGTTCCCACGTGGTTCGCATCGATATTACCGGAGCCAATGTGAATATTGACTGGATTTCTTTTGGTGATACTACTTCCAAAATCGGAAACTTGGCTTCTGTTGTGCCACAGAGAGGCGCCATGAAGGTGTTCAACTTGCAGGGCATGTACATGGGTACTGTAAAGGGTGTAGACCTTCAGCAGGAAGTTTTCGATTTAACCCACAATAACGGTTTGTACATTCTCAAGGGCCACAACCAGGTTCTTAAGTTGAATGTAAACAAATAATTTTCAATACACCCCCTTTTATAAAACGCTAGAACTTTGCTTTTAGCGTTTTTTTTGTTTAAAAAACGCCATTTGGGGTGTTGTTTTTCTTTACACTAGGTATTTATTTACACAAATCCCTATAGAAAGGCATAAACCTATATTAGACATGGGTTAGGAGTCACGTTAGGGAGGTTATATGAGAATCTTATCTCTGTTGCTGCTCGCAGCAACTGTTTCTTTCGCAATCCAGGGGTACGAACAGCAATCTGTATCGGGTCGCGAAATTCACGTTCACACTCCGCCAGG
>JABUUT010000024.1:11629-14456 GCA_021443045.1 Fibrobacteraceae bacterium | reverse complement strand
CTTGAGGAAGGCCCCTACATTTGGAATTTTGTAAAGCAGTATTCGCTGGACGGTGTAAGTGAGCCTATTGTTGTTCCCACCGACAGAGATACTGTGTTTAACGGATCCTTTAGCGATTCTTTAAAACTGGCTGGTTGGGCCTTAACGCAGCATGCAGGCGCTGGTTCCGTAAAGCACAACAATGGTCAAATGGAAATTACCGTTAGCGAAACAGGCACCAATGCCTATGACATTCAGGTAATTCAGAAGGGCATGCACTACGAAAAGGGCCAAAGCTACAAACTGACCTTTGATGCATACGCTTCTACTCCAAGGTCTTTGGAAGTGAACCTGGAAAAGGATACAGATCCCTGGACAAGCTACAGCACCGCCAAAACATTTGACCTGGGTACCGAAGCCAAGACCTACGAAATCACATTTACCATGAACGAGGCGACAGATACCGATGGGCGTATTTCCATTAACGCAGGGCTGGCTACTGGAACGGTGTACATCGATAATGTGGTGCTAAAGAAAATTGATGCCGGTGAGGCTTCACCTATTGCTTCCCAGCAGATTTTGGTTGTGGATGCACACTCCTACAAGGTGTTTGACATTAAGGGTCAGTTTGTTTGTGCCCTTAAGGCAACAGGCCTGTCTGATGTTCGTGCCCAACTGGCCGGCAGAAATGTGGCCCGTGGCCTGTATATGGTTA
Organism: Fibrobacteraceae bacterium; assembly: GCA_021443045.1. Classification (GTDB taxonomy): domain Bacteria; phylum Fibrobacterota; class Fibrobacteria; order Fibrobacterales; family Fibrobacteraceae; genus Fibrobacter. Next base: position 13,762 of record JABUUT010000024.1, on the reverse strand, counting down.
AAAAAGGCTCCTCAGGTGAAATGATTTCGGTAAAATAGCCCGTTAGAGTGGGCTTTTTAGGGCTGAAACAGCAAGACTTGAAACTATTGATGAATTGTCCATGGCGATTGACTGTCGCCATGGCTTTTTCTTTGTTTTTTCCTATACGATGACATGAGCATTAAATTGCTCACCTTGAATGGAAAGGGAAACTTTGTGTGCGCTCTCAATGGAGAACTTTGGAAAGGTATTTAGTATAAAGTAATTTGTTTCTTATTAGGAACATCCTAGTGAAAAGAACGGGTGTTTTAAACATCCTCTTTTTTTGTAAACTGTTATAAACAACTTTGCTTGTTATTTGCTGTTGTGAATTCTACAACATCTCGTTGTTGCAATTTTTTCAACGCAAATTCTCAACACCTTTGGAAAAGTATTCCAAATAGGAATATATGAAACTAGTTTTGTCTGTGGGAAATGGTTGCGAGAGCAGGATGTTTGGAACAACAAAACCGAAAGGGGGTTTTATGCATCTTAGAAATATTACGCTTGGTTGTGGAGTTCTTTTTTCTGCAATGAGCGCATTCGCATGGCAAATCAGTGGCGTAGTCCAAAATAGTTCAGGTATGGGCATTCCTGACGTTGCCGTTTCCACAATGAACATTGCTACAGAGGGCACAACCACTTCGGCTGTGGGTGCCTTTGAATTGGGAGATGGAACCACTGGAATCCATGTTTCTGCACTTAAAATGGGCGTAGAATTTCGTGATCGCGTGCTTACCTTGAACAATGTTCATGCAAACAATCTTAAGGTTTCTGTAGTGGACGCTCTTGGTAAGGTTGTATTCCACAAGAATCTTGGCCAAATGTTGGGCTCCTATACTGTTGACTTGAACCGCTTTGGTGCCCAAAAGAATATGTTCCTCCGTGTGAATATGGATGGCCAAACCGCTACATACCAGTTAAACGAAAAAGGTTCCCTCCTTAAGGAAGGGGATATTCTTCCTCTGTTGAATTTTACGAAGACTGGCTATGCTCCTGCAACCTACCAGATGGTTCAGGAAGTTGAAGCCAATGTTGTAATTAAGATGCAAAAAGCTACTCCTGCTCCTGCAAGCAGCAACAGTGTTGAGCCTCCAACCAGCAGTGCAGATGAACCTGCAGCAAGCAGTTCCAGCACAGCTCCTGTTGTTACCGACTGCTCCGGCAAATCCTACGCTGCAGGTAACCATAACATGAGCGTCAATGTTAACGGCAAGAACCGCACCTTCATTATGCACGTTCCCGATGCATACAAGGGCGACAAGCCAGTACCTCTGGTAATCGACTACCACCCCATTGGAGGTTCGGGTCAGGGTCAGCTCAATGGAACCACCTACAAGGCAAGGACCGATCCCGAAGGAGTCATCTCCTTCTACCCCGATGGCACCGGCGGAAAGTCCATGATGGGTGCCGGCTGGAACGTGGGCCCATGCTGCTCCAACGACGACGACGTGGCATTCTCATACGAAATGATTAACTACGCCAAGGAAAAACTCTGCATCGACACCAAGCGCATCTACGGTACGGGATTCTCCATGGGCGGTGGCATGAGCAACCATGTGGCCTGCATGATGAACGACGTGTTTGCCGCAGTTGCCCCCGCGGCAATGGATTTGAACATCACCAACAGTGCACAGTGCAAAAAGACTCGCCCCATTTCCATCATCATGTTCCGCGGCACCAACGACACCGTTTGCAGATACGAAGGTGGCGATAGCGGATTCAACGACGGTCTGAACTTCCTGGGTGCTGAAAAGAACTTCAAGTTCTGGGCAGACTTCAACGAATGCCAGGGAAGCCCCTCCAAGAACTCCAACGGTTGCGAAGAATACTCCAACTGTAAGGACGGCACCAAGGTTATCCTCTGCACCAAGCAGGGCGGCGGTCACGAGCAGGGCGATGGTTCTATTGGCTGGCCTTTCCTCAAGCAGTTCTCTCTCTAATCATTTGCGAATTCTTATTTAACTCTCCTTGCACTAAGACAAAAAAGGCTCCCTTTGGGGGGCCTTTTTTGCGTTTTTTTTTGGGGATTTTTGAGGAAAAATTCAGTGTGTCATTGTCATTTTGTCAATAGTTATTAAAATAGGAACAGGCCTTTTTTCATCAAAAAAGCAT
>JABUUT010000024.1:5457-8680 GCA_021443045.1 Fibrobacteraceae bacterium | reverse complement strand
ATGACTGAGCCGTTGGCGGAACTGTCCGAAGGACAGCTAGGGTCTAGATTCTATCGGTCGCTCTGCTCCCTCCAGAATGACGGACTCGCGTTGTCACCCTGGAGGGGCGAAGCTCCGATAGGGTCCATCGTATTTTTTGTAGCCTAGGCATCGCCCAAAAGACTACTGCACAAATGTATAAATTCTAAAATTTGTTGTCAAGGGCTTTTTCGAAAAAAAAAGAGAGCAACTCCTTCCTTTGGTACTCATTTTCAAAGATACATTTTGCTTTTGTCACTTTACTGCCCAATCGAAAATTTATATTTCACTTAATGACCGGCCAAGTAACAGTAGGTTGATTTAAAAAAGGATGTTATTAAATGCAGTGTGAATACCTAAAAAACTCCAATGAGATTAGAATAAAACTCCATGAATTGTTTAATTCTGAATGCAAAAAAATTGCAATAGTTGCTTTTGTTGGTTCTTATGCAATTGATTACATTTCGAATAATCATAATTTGACAATTTATTGTTGGCCGCATCCAGGAGCAACAAGTGCTAATGGAATTCGATTGCTTCAACAAGAAGGTGTGGAAATCTTTTTTAGCGACAATATGCACAAGAAAATTTATTGGGCTGAAAATCGAGGAACTATTATCACTTCTGCGAATCTAACTTATAATGCTTTATCTGGAAATGTGCTTCAAGAATCAGGAGTGTTTATTTCATCGAATGATTTTGATATAGATGCAGAGATTTTGAATCTGAACAACGTTCGTGCAGCGAGTAGCAAAAAAATTGCAGATTTAGAAAGAAAGTCTAGAATCACGGAAAAATTTGTTTCTTCTGAGGTAAATAAAGTTTTGACTTTTAAAGAATTCATGAGTCTTTCTGACAAACCTAAAATCAAAATTTTGAATTATAAAGAAGGACGGTCTTCAAAAAGTAAAAAAGAAATAAAGGAAAATATACAATCAGAACAGAAAATAGAAACAGTCAATGTTTTCAACGATAATGATATAGATGAAGGGAATGAAGATCATTTTGTTGCTGGTGATATAGTTCTTCAAGTAAAAACATTTAATGATAATGATCAGATTCATGGGGGAAAAAAACTCCCGTTACGGTGGCTTTTTGTTGATGTGAAGACTTATTCTGAAGAGGATGAAAGTTATCTTGTTGCTCAAATTAAACCAAATCGAGAAATTCCGTTTGATATAAATGATTCCAATTTTATTTCTGCTTTTAAAGAGATATTTAATAATACCGATTGGAAGAATATAATTGATGAAGAAAGTAATATAAAGAGTACCTTTTGGAAAAAAGTTTTAGACGAAATGAATCAGCTTAATTAAAAAGAGGAAACTATGATGACCACACCATCTCTCGGTACACTTGTTGAAGTTCCTGTTCGTGAAATATGGAAGCATGAACAGTATCTGCTTTCTCAAAAAAACTACTCCAATGTCTTAGAATACGATAGCTGTCTGGACTGTTTTGACATTAAGGAACTCAAAGTCCGTAAAATTGTCGCAAAGAAAGCTGAAAAGAAGGGGCACCTAAATACTTACGATTTGTGCGTCATGATGCAGAAATTGAAAGATTCGGAGTTCATTGATGAACATTTGAAGAAAGTGTATGGGATAAATTCTTTCGAAGTGCCGGAAGTATAGGCGGATTGCTTCATGAGGATGATTTATGCTTAGAATATGTTTTTTGACCCTCTCTTTTTTTATTTTCTGCTCTTGTTCTGACAATACGGGTATGGATGATGATATTTTAGATGAATACCTTCTCAGACAGGCTTCCTTCTATATTGATAAAACTGATGATGAGTATTTGGAACAGGTGGCGCGCTCCTTTGGTATCAGTGTAAGTAAGGTAAAAAAAGTTCAAAAGCATATTATTTCAAAAAAGAGTCGTTCTAAGGTGGAGTGGGACTACGACAGTGCCATAATCAGAAAGATTAAGGAACTTAAAGCATCTAAGAAAGAATCAGAGCGCAACAATTTTGTGTATAATATTCTAGCTCCATTTCTTAGCACTCTAAGTCAAAATAAAAATTTGCTGGTTAAGGAAGATGGACAGGTTCGTAATCAAGAAGTCTTTGACCTCTTTGAAAAATTTTTCCCAGGTTGTGGCAATAGCCTAGTTAATTTTGTTTTTTCAGTTCGCGGTTACTTCAACGGTAAATATTATAACGTAAATGTTTTGCACGATTTAAACCGTGTTTTGATGCCATACAGTCTTTATGTAGATTTTGAAATCGAGTCTTGTGCGAATATCATGCAGATTCAAGATACCATACTCGCTCCTATGGCCTACAAGGGGGATTCTGTAGCGGTTCTAAAAACTAAACGTATTATTCCAGGTTTATTACCATCAAAGGTTGGCTACAGCACTGCGGCAACACACTTTGTGGTTGTTATTGATGATGCTGTAGAAAACCAAACTGAAGAATATGTTCGAGAATTAAAAACAGATTTTATTAAGTATGGAGATAAAATCTACAATCGGTATTGGCACATCATTGGACTTCCTCAATTGGATGTTCTCAAAGCAAGTGAAATTTATACAAAACTTTTAGAAATGGACTATGCGAGTAAATCTAGAAACTATATTAAAATTTCCAAAGAGATAGAGACTGTAATTCATGAAGCGAAGCATCAGATTGATGGAATTGAACATCCTGAATTAACATTGAATCTTGATGCGGAATTTTCGGCCCATGTAACATCGGCCATTTTTAGTCCATCTCCTTATGCGGCATTGCTTTCTGCAATACAAAGAATGGACCGTTTTGGTATTACACAGGGTGAACCTGTACTTTACAATGTATCCAAGCAACTTTGGGAATTGGCGATAAAATCTGCCAATGATTCTTCTTACACAAGGGATTGTCTAAAACTAGATTTGATAGACATTTATAATAACTATCGAACAATCCGTGAAATGCAATATTTTTCAGGTTTAGATGATTTCCAGAATTTGGTCGTCTCTGAAATATCCAAATACTACCAAAAGTAATTTTATAAAGGAGAGAAATTATCTGTATTGGTTAATGGCGTATGCACCCAATCCCCGATTCCCTATCCCCTATCGCTCCAGGGTCCAGCGCTAAAGGCGGCTCCAGGGTGACAGGCAGGAGATCCCGGCTCAGAGGCCGGGATGACAGCGAGAGGGATGGCCGGGATGAAGCATTTCTTAGCGCTTGACACTTCGTGTCCCGCTGCGTCATTCGGTT
>JABUUT010000024.1:0-4067 GCA_021443045.1 Fibrobacteraceae bacterium | reverse complement strand
TTGCACTTCTTCCGCTGCTCCTCTATTGTATTGGAACCAAAGTGGCTGGCAATTTTATTGAAGCTCATCGATTGCTCCTTATCAACGCACTTGAAATAAATGCGCACAGAAGTACCGTTAAAAATGGAGCCATTCAACTTTATACCAAAAGATTGTCCACCCTCACCCCACCAGCCGATATTATCTACAATGGCATAATAAATTTGCTTCATTTCAGCAAGGTGGCGATCCACATCCGAACTTCTTTTGTTCGACAATACAAATAGATTGTCTATCGGATCAAAGAATTTTATTTCTCCATTTCTTATAAGTTCCTTATGAGCCTTTTCTGCACGATCCATATCTCCTAAAGCATAGTAGGCACTAAATTGCAACAAGGGAAATTCTTTTAAGCGTTCCATATCATCAGAATTTTCTTCTATAGAGGACAGCAATAGATTTATCCTGTCAGCATGCCTATTTTGTTCAATTTCCATAGGCAGCAAAACTTTGGAAGCTTCCCTAAGGTAAGGATTCTTTGTGTAGAAATTTTTAAAGCTACCATTGGACAGTCTCATCAAATTGTTGTAGCACACAAATGCAAAGTCATAGGCTTTTTTCATGCCTTGTTTATCATTCTGTTTCTTGGAATGTGCATACAAATACGAAGAAATCTTGATTTGAGCCTCCCAGTACGGCAAGAAATTTTTAAACTTACGTTCAACAATTTTATCTTCAAAGAAGTATTTGAAATATTTATTCGAAAGTTCTCTTCTTTTTTCCACGTCAGTTTCCGCTTCAATTTCGGCAATTTGGCTTGCGAAAGTACTCATATCGGCTTCGTCAATTATTTGTTTACCATTATACTCTACATGTTTAAATATTTTAGCCGTTTGAGTAAAAAGATTCGCCCTAGCATAATCTATTGCTTTTTCTTGATCTTCATCGAATTTTAGTTGGGCATCCAGTTTTTCGCCATCCAATTGATTGATGGTTCTTGCATAATTTAGTCCGCAATTTATGGTAGATGTTAATATTGACCCCACCAATGCGTATGGTGCCATTGGTCCTGTTCCTGTGGCCGAAATAGCAACGCTTATCGCGGATTGCCCTAATCCAGAAAAGGCATCGTACTTTGCCCCTTTTCGTTTCTGTGCAATTTTTTTCATCACACGGTCTTTTTCGCTGTCAATCAATTTCATGTCATTGATTGTTTTTTCCATAAAGAATGTATAAGTTTCAATCAATTCATCGTTTTTCAATTCAGTAGGGTCTATGGATTTGAGAATGTCGGACAACTCTGTTTCAACTGCAATTTTATTTTTCGCACTTTGAATTTTTGACATTGAATACATGATGTAGTTTATATGGCTTGCCAAGCGAACATATTCCGCAGAGTCCGCATTATAATAATCAACACTTTTTGCAATCTTGTCACGAGAACCACCCGTGCTCGCAGCTTCTACAGTGTATGAATTTCTAGGAGTCTCCTCTGTTCCATAGGATTCAGATTCGTAAAATTCATTGTAGGCTTCTTTATTTTTAAGAGAATTTAATAAATTTTGACTATCATAGGAAAGGGCTGGAGTTTCCTTCTTCTGTTCCTTTTCGGAACCCGCGCATGCCATAAGCACGCAGCAGCCGAACATCATTATTTTTGACAATTTCATATTATTTACCGCCTTAGGTTAATTTTTTTCTAGGCTTAATCCAAGCCCAGAATGTCCTCTATAAATCCATCGATAATTTCCGCCACCTTGGTATCTAAGAATTCTTGAACACAAAGTGGTGCAGGTTTTATATTTTTTCCATTTTCACGCTGTATCTCGCACCATTTTTCATACCACTTTTTAAAATCCAGAATCGCATAGCAATTATAATTACCTTTCATTTTGCCGACACAGATTTCTAACGCAAACAGAAATCTTTTATAAATTGGAGTGACGCCATCCATATAATGACCACCGCACCTAACAGGGTATTTTATTACGTTCTTCACGCAATTATCAAAATCAACAATGCGAAGTATGTATGTTATCATTTTTTCTCTTCAACTACACCTGGATCTTTGCCTGTTAGCGCATCGCTTTCGCATTTTAAGAAATCAAAAGAGATGATGCTTTTGATTTTTGAAAGAGATTGACCTTTCAAAGGTATCATCAGTATCAGTAACATCAAAAGAACTATCAATTCTGCGACAAAAACGCCTACCGACCAAGTTTTTGGTACTAATGATAAACACACGAGAGTGCCGATGATACCATGAGCAAACGCCACAATCAGCCAAAATATTAAAGACACTTGGCCTATGGCGATATTGACCTTGGATGGGGAAAAGTACCCACCTTTTTGCGTGAATAAACATCGATCGAAGTTAGGCTTGTTTTCTTTAAGCACCTCTTTGAACCCAGGAAGTTTTTGGTATTTGAAACCCCCGCAGCAATCCAGCAATTCATCTGGCAATAGCCAATCCTTTTGCGTATCCATAGCTAGAATTGCACGTTCATAAACCTCGTACCATGCCTTGGACCCCTTCATCATTTTAATCCAAAGAATGGAGAAGAAAATGCCAAAAATCGCAATGAGTATCGCTATTCCGTGAAATGGGAGGCATTCTTTGCAAAAGCCGCAGCAACCCTTTTCAACGAAAGCCTTAAGGAAAAACGCACCATAACCCGTTGCGCAAAGGATGAGAAAGGGTGCAAGAAAAATTGCCCGTTGCCATAGGGTCGTGATTTCAAAATCCCGGCAATGCCAATAAAGCTCGTAAAGCTCTTTGTAAGTCAAATGGTCTTTTTTCGTATTTTCGAACATATCGTTAACATCCTTTTTCGCTAATTCCTGTTTCATATTTGAGTTCGCCTTTGAAGCATCATTTAAAATCCCCCGGCTATTTCAGCCAATTCTTCCTTAAAAAATCTTCGAAATGTTCTTTACTCGTCTTGTCACACCAATGTTCTGTTTGTTCATTTTCGAATGGATATGCTTCCCAACACCTAGACGGGTGATATGTGTATTCAAATTCAATGCCTGGGTAAATAACTTTTAAAACATCTCCCTTGAAATAGTGCTTTATTAACCTTGAAAAATCATCCTTACTTAAATTTTGATTTTGAAAAACATAATCGTCAATGCTCATTGTTGATTTGCAAGTTTTTGTTGCAGAATCCCATTCAGTGCGATACACCTTGGAACTCAGAAAGATTACAAGTTCTGGCTTTAGCTGCTCTATGCAATAAACCAATCGGAATAAGCTGAAAAAGCGGTCTTCCAAAGTAGGGGTAAAGTATTTGTCACAATTCCTAGCGGGTCTCAAAAAGTAGTTGAGAAAAGCAATATGATCAAAAACTTTATCATCAGGTACATTCAAATTTTTAAGAACATTTTTTAACGATGTTTTAATATTGACAAAGAACTTGGCAAGATTCTGCTGATCATAGAGAACGGAGTCCGTTTTTAGCCAACTTGTATCACACTTGCTAGAATCATTCACCATGGTCAAGGTATCTGTGCGATACCAATTGCCAAGCAAGGAGCATATTGTGCAGTCTTTTGTATAATGACTCTCACCAACAAGAAGTAATCTTTTATGCCTCGAATCAATATAATTGGTCCCCACATGAGGTGTAAAAAATTCCATTTGAATACCATGATGAAATTCGCGAAATTTTTTTCGAATCACCGTACAATTACAAGTGGAAGAAATATTCTTTATTTCACTTCGCGATAATTGAAGAGTTTTCATATTTTTGAAAAAATTCTTTGTAAATTTTTCTTCTAGCATAACATTCCTATTTTCTTATTGTTCATAATCTGTTTGAAATTTTGAGGAGTGTGCCCGGCCCCTCCCTTTGGTTCGGAAGTGGTCAGGCCCGAGCACGCGGTCACTGTTTTGATTTCATGGTAGGTTAGTCCTTTATACAACGAACCGACTGATAAACGTACTTGTCGTAGGGGTCCCAATTCAGGTAGGAACAATCCGAACGCAGCAAACGGCAGTTGGCGAGGTCGCCGCTCTCAAAAGTGGTCCAGAATTCGGCATAGTGCCACCCAACGGGCAACGCAGAAAAGCCTACCCCATCGATACC
>JABUUT010000023.1:57713-59112 GCA_021443045.1 Fibrobacteraceae bacterium | reverse complement strand
GAGGCCCTGGATGTATTCCCCGTATATTATCGTTTTTTGCAGGAGGAGGGCCGCACGGAACTTGGGGCCATGGGCCGCCTGAAACAGCTGGCCGCAAGACTGTGCAAGGGATTCTGTTTAGACGACAAATGCGAGAGGCGAGAGGGCGGGGAGGCTGCCATGGAGGTGCGGCAACAGTTGCTGACCAGCGAAAGTCCCGAAATTTTCTTTGAACGTCTGGAGTCTTTGAAAGAGGGCGTTGCCAAGAGCTTGCGTTATGAACCTAGTCGCCTAGTGAATTTAAACGGCGCCAAGGACAATTCCATAACCTATGGCGACCACTACAAGTAGGATTTTTTAGAGGAGCCCTTTACTATAGCTTTGCTTTGAGGTGTGGGCTATGAGCTCTATGCTGTGCGCTGATAACCTCATACCTCTAGGCGTTTACGCCGAACTTTATTGCTGCTCACCGACAACTGACTACTGATGACTAACCTGGTTGTGGCCAAAAAATACAGTTGCGTGGTCTCCGTAACCTTTTTTGTTCGCTAAATCTATTTTCTTATTGATTTCAACAAGTTCAGTTTTTGTGAAGTACTTGAATACCTCTTTAGGGTCCTGTTTGAAGAATGTGATTCCTTTTTTATAGAAGTAACTTCTAAGGATTGCGGAGTTATTTGAATCGTAAATAAAGCTAGCAATTTTCATGTCATGTTGGTTAGCCAAAAGGGTCAAGCTTTTCTGGGAATGCAGAATAATATGACGAGGAGCGTCTAACTGGAACCAGTTTTCCTTATACATGTCAAAGGCTATGTTTGGGTAGATGGGAAGTGTCATGCGAACCACTCCCTGGGGGGCAAGTAATCGTTTTAAGGAATCAAATACTTCATGAGGATCGGCCATATGTTCAAAGGAGTCGTTCAACATGATGATGTCGAATATTCCATCCATTTCGTGAATGCTCTTCTTGTAAATCTTGACACCATTTTCATAAACAATGTCAGCATTAATAAACGGATCGCATCCAACAGGATCCTTGACTCCGTTTGCCGCCATGGCACAAATCATGGCTCCCGCACCACAACCTACATCGAGAATGCGCTTGGTTTCCTTGACTTCGCCCTTGGTTTTGGTATCGTTTGGTGTGACGTAACTATAGTATCGTTCGCCGTAAAAGGAACCCAAATTCTCTGGAATTTCTGCAATTTGCAAGCATTTGCAATGAGGACATTCGAAGTATTCAAAATGGCCTGCGTTGTCGAACATCATTTCTTTAGCAACAACGGGAGGTTCATTGGATTCTGTTTTGCAAATTCTGCATTTATTCATGTTCATAAGAGGCGGTTTCTAGCCGCTAGTGAATAATTAGCATTTTAACTTGGTCAAAATATACTCTTTTGGAGTCAAATAGTCAAGCCTT
>JABUUT010000023.1:41657-56753 GCA_021443045.1 Fibrobacteraceae bacterium | reverse complement strand
TACTTATACAGCCCATCCCATCCCATGCCGCTTATGCACTAGCAGGTTGAAGCGGGGTTAGATTCTTTTATATCAACTCTCAAGCCGCTAAACTCTCGTTTCAATTTTAGCGAAGAATACGAAAAATTTTGCACTGAAGAAACTATCAAAGATTTCACAGGAAAGTTAAGGTAAAACGATTTATGTTCACAATTACTAATACGATTGCGATTTGAAAATTTTGATTATTGAATCTGCAATTTGATTGACTTCGAGTTCTGTATTTTCTTTTCCCAACGAAATTCGTATGGTTCCTTCCGCGAAATCTTTTGAAAGACCTATCGCTTTCAACACATGCGATATCTGAACATTCCTGCTATCGCACGCAGAACCAGTAGATACACATATTCCCTCAAAATCCAATCGATGCTGCAACGCCTCGCCGTCTTGATTTTTGAAGGAAAGACTTACATTGCCTGGAATATGATTTTGTGAGCCATTTCTTATAAATTCAACATCACCTTGATTCAATTGGGTAATCAATATATTTTCTAAATGAAAAAGATGTTTTTTATTTTTTTCAATCTGGTCATAATTTTTCTTTAATGCAACAGCCATTCCAACTATTGATGCTACATTTTCCGTACCCGCCCGAAAACCAAACTCCTGTCCACCACCATTCATAAAACTAGGTAACTCAGATGTCTTTTTTGCGTAAAGAAAACCAATTCCTTTGGGACCATTAAATTTATGGGCAGATGCCGAAAGAAAATCAACATCCAAATCATGAACATCGATTTCTAAATGTCCAACTGCTTGAACTGCGTCAGTATGAAACAGGGCTCCTGACGCATGGGCCTTTTCACAAACCCTCTTTATTGGTTGTAGAGTTCCAATTTCATTATTTGCAAACATAATTGAAGCAAGGTTTATCCCGTCAAGTGAGTAATCTTCTACAACACCATCAGAATCAACCGACAGGTATTTAACATTATATCCTTTATTTTCCAACCATTTGCATGGACGCAATACAGCATGATGCTCTATACAACTAGTTGCTATTTTCCAGTCTACCGATTTTGATAGAGCAACACCTTTGATTACCCAGTTATCGCTTTCCGTTCCACATGACGTAAACAGGATCTGTTCCGGAGTCGCATTAATGCAAGACGCTATGGTTTCACGAGCTTCTTTCAAAGCCTTTCTCGATGACCTTGAAAAGGAATACGATTGCGAAGCATTTCCATAATTTTCCCTTAAAAAAGGGAGCATTGCATTTAACGCATCTTCATCCAATTTCGTCGTAGCGGCATTATCAGCGTATATCATATGACCTACTTAAACAACTCACATCCATCAGCTTTAAATTCTTCAATTTTTTCTCTAATGTCTTCAACAGTCGTATTTAAATACGCAGCAAGGCAATCTAAGCAATAAAAATTTTTCACATTTCGTCCTAGCAGTTTTTTGCAAATTGCAATTTCATCTTTTTGCAAATCAAGTTTCAAACACGACACGCACTTAGTTTGCATTTTCCGCCTTTATCTTAAATTGCGGAACATCCTTGCCTCCATATTCCTTTGGATCTAGATGTCCCAACTGATTACGTATAATTTGCCGCATGCTTTTCGCCGGTTTCAAACAATAGTGGTTGAACATTCCCAAGTCAACATCCTTTTTATTGCGGACGTTCGGGAACAACAACTTCAGGTATGCGGTAGCAATACGCTTAACAGCCTCTGTATCGCGGACATCAGCCCTTTCCGGCACATCAATCAATTCATCAACAATCGCTCTATAGGTTCCATCATTGCGCAACAAATGCATAATGGAGCAGAAATATTCGGAATTCAGAGCCCAATCTGAGATTTTCAAATCATCATGCATTCTCGGAATATCCCAGCCTTTGATAAAGCCATGGAATCGGTCCATCAATGCGCTTTCTTTGAATAAATCAGGCAACTCCTTCAGCATAAAACCACATTCATCCATGTAATCTTGAAGAATGTTCCCAAGGAGGATTATTCCCGCGTCACCAATGCCTTTGTATGTCCCGACCGTAAATTCACCTTGTTCCATGTATCCTTTCATGGCACCTTGCATTTCGCTCACATTGCCGAAATCAATCGTTTGAATCTCATCGAGAGCCACATAATCGTTGTTGCAAACGAGCCCCTCTGCACGTTTACTTACATCATAAAACATTTTTGCACGAGTCATCGTGCCTCCAGTAGAGAGCCAGCTATACTTGCTCACTCGGCCAAATAAATAAGATTTTCCAGTTCCTTTAGGAGCCAGTTCTATCAAATTCAATCGTTTTTCCACAAATGGCAATAAACGAGTAAGCATCGTCATCTTTTGAAGATGATTTTCATAACCTTTGGGGTTATAATCTATGGCTCCCAACAAAACATCAATCCACTCATCAATCGTAAATTCTTTTCGAATATCCTTATAGAAATCCAAATCCACTTCATACGGACAGAAATTTGAAAAACTCACCAGTTTTATTTTGCCAGGACCATTCTCATCAGGATAACGATATCCCATTTCTACTACGCCCCACTGCTCTCGAGATTTTAGCAAATCTTCTTTGCATTCCTCCCATACATTTTCATCAATGTATGTTTCTCTGCTAGACAACCCAAACTCAGGTAAAGCAAAAGACTTTTCGCTAGTTCTAATATCAACATCAACCGATATTTTTGCTAAAATCTTCACGTGCTCATTATCGGTAATAAGCCTGTCTTTAATACTAACCCATTCTTCTTTACGCGGGTAATAAGCTCGAATGAAATTACTTATTTCCTCGGTGCTATAATTGCCTTCGTCATCTTCAAACTTTTTAAGAATCCAGTCGCGTAAGAACGATGGAAGACTCAAAGATGAAAAGAAATTAGTTTTTTGAAGGTCTTTATAGACCACCATTTCATCAAAGCATTCTCTTAGTTTGTTAGACATTTCTCACCTCACAGTAATTCACGTTCTTGTGCCATTTTTTTCTTGATTTTACATTTTAAATCGGACTTAAGAAGATTTCCATTTTCGAATACTTTTACATCATATTCCCCAGCCTTAATGTTTTTTGGAACATCAAAATTAAAATTCCGCCCGGACGATTCCAATGCCGGGTACTTTAACCCATTTATTTCTATAAACACATTTTTCAACACAGTTTTAGAAGCAATCTTAATTTTTGCATTAATGCCAAAACCAACAGTTACTTCAGCGGATTCAATCCATATTTCAACATCCGTTCGTTTCAAACATATTTCTATTATGGGAACCACAACCTCTTCCAGAGTTGCACCTCCATGAACTTCTACAGTAGGCTTTCGTCCACCCTTAAATCGCTTGTAACCTGCTACAACACAGAATTTTCCGTCCACGGTATCAACGCATGTCGTTTCTCCTAGATTTGCTACATCTTCAGAATACTTGCACACTCGACCACCATGACTTACATCCGCAACCACTTCAAATTCGTTTATGGAGTAATCATAATCTTTCTGAGCAACAACTGCCAATCGCGTAGCCCCGTGATCAGCAATCATGAAGCACCTATCAACACGCCTCGATTTCAGCTCACTCTGTATTTTACTCAAGGTTTCTTCAATAATTGTAAGTTCCTGAATCAAGTGTATTGGCAGCTTTGTTTTTTCATAACTATAATTCAAAGCTCCATCATGTTTAATTTCATCAATTCCCTTGATGTTTTTTGCCTCAATTTCATGATTCTTAAAAAATTCTACAAAATCTTTATTGTATAAAGTAAGCGAAGGAAGCTCAGCCCGACAAACCTTTATGTCTGCCATTAGTTTTTTCTTATTACACTCTTGTTGAATAAATCCTAAATATTCAACACCCATTGCGTCCATAAAATACAACGACGCGTTTTCAAGATTTAACTTTTCAAGTAAGGAGGAACGGGATGGTAAAAGGCTGTTATAATCACGTTCTTTAGCCTGTTCTTCTACCATCTTCATAAAATCTGGTTGAACACGGTTGGTCAGTTTCTGATATTTATATGCGGTAAAATAATTGTTAAGAAGTTCATTCCTAAAATCAAAGTCAATCAAGTAATCGCTTAACTCAGGATAAACATGCGACAGAACAACTCTTAATTCTTTTTTGCTCAGAGGAAAACCTTTTCTATCCATGTACTCAAAAAAGAGTTCTTTTTCTTGTTGCGAAATATTTGTCAAATAAGGCAAAACATTTCCGTCTTTTGCACGAACAATATCACAAAAATCTGAGAATTCCGCTTGTTCTGTTTTCATTAATTTCAAAAGTTTTAAACGAGCTTCATAGAAATCCCAATACCTGTAATCATTGATGTCAAAATCAAAAATACTCCTAAATATACCTCGAACTATTTCCTGTGCAGACGATATTTTAGAAACAACATACTTTAAGCATATATTTTTCGAATCAAACAACCTCAGACCAATATAATAAAGCCATGCTTTATTATCGTCCATTGAAGTAAAATTATGGAGATTATCTTCCAAAGACTTATGCGATCCAAATACGGAATCAATTACTGGTTCCCAACTCGTATTTTCTTTTAAAAGACCTAAAGCGTATTCCCATTGTTCAATGGACCCCTTATCCATAGAAATATTCGCAGTTTGTGGAATTCTTCTGCAAAGGACCTCGTAAGCGTTGTTTAATTCCCAAATATTTATCTTGGCTTTAGGAAAATCTTTTTTCCTTTTGGAGGTCAATATGTAAGCAACATAATCGTCACTATTTTCAAAAAAATCTCCAAGACGATGAATCCCGTCATACGCTTTTGTCCCACAAGGCAAATATTCTGAAGCAGGAACAAAATAAACTTCTAATAATCTTTGCGGAGTCCCTTCAACAGAAAAAACCTGACATTTTTGTTTCAGTCGTGGATCCGTTATGCGGAAATCAGCACCACATTGCACAGTCAAAATAATTTTCTTTGATCCAATAGAGAGTAATGTTGACAAAACTTCAGCAGTCTTTTGCGAACCCAAAATTTTAAGAAATCCAGAAAGATTGCATATAAAGGCAAATTCCTCCATCCTAAAATCAGAATACAGGTTTTCGAAGCGAGGCATTGAATCTTCGTTGCAGTAATGCTCTACAGAAATCCTTTTATCTGCAAGAAAATTTTGCATAAAGGTGCCTAGGTCTTCTGCATTTGCAAAATCAATCCACAAGGGATAGCCTTGCTCAGATTTACGATAGTTTTTCGCCTCTAATACGCAACTTTCTAAATTCATTTTCTACTCCTTGATTATTTCAAGGCCAACAATCATATTATCCCTAATCAGGTTCTTCAGGTACTCTTTAACCTTCGTCGCATCCATCTTTTCTATTTTGTCAAAAGCCCTCTTAAAGCCACCCTGATTGTATGTTTTTTCAGCATACACCTTTACATGCTTTTCTACTTCAGGATGCCGCAGCCAATTATAGGGTTCAGCAGCAATATCGGACTTCAAGTTTTTCTTAACGGTTTCAACTTGGTCCAACAATTCAGAATATTCTTTGAGAATCGTATTACGGAAGGCCTTGTCTCTTGCAGATGCATTATTCAGTTTATCAAAGAAATCTGCGTCATTTAAGAACTTTAATGCAGCATTGACTTTCTTTTCATCTGAAATCTTATCATTGATGGTGTCAAAGGCGCTCCGAGCGTCGTCATACTCATTCTCTTCCATCATTGAAAGAATTGGCATTGAATAAAGCGAAGACCATTCTTTGGGGCTATGTGTATCCGTTTTTTCCTTCCATAGTGTCTTAAGTTTCTCTGCACCAAGATTTTGTCTGAATTGCGTTACAAGAGTATCAATTTTACTGAGATATGTCGACTTATCATCATCAAATACGCGGTCTGGGACTCGGTCAAATACAGCCTTGATGTTGTCGTCTGTCAGACCTTCCAAATACGATTTGCACACATCCTTGAATGTGGATACCTGATTATTACGAAATTCAACAAATGCGGCTCCTTCAACATTTATGGATTCCAGAAGCCGTTTCTTTTGCGACATCTGGAGGTTTTGGTTTTGTCGCAATTCAACAAACGAATCCATTATGTGGGCAATACCACTAAGATTGTTTTTGGCAGCAGCATAGGAAACCTTAATTCTATCACTCTGTCCACGCCAATCATTGAGCGTTGCATCAATAGAATTATTCATTGTCAAATACTCGTTACTGGCTTCAACAATCTGATAATCCAAAACAACTTCATTAATTCGTTGCCGGATAGTTTCTTCGGTCCAAAGCCAGCATGCAGATTCCGCATCAAACTTTTTTCTTAAAATATTGAGGTACTCACAATTTGAATCTCCAATTTTATTAGCCAGAGAAATCAAAGAACCATTGTCGTATGATTGCAAATACAACTTCATCGCCTCAACGGACTTCTCTTTTGTCAAAAGCTCTTTCAAAGATTGGGCAATAGATTTGTTATTTCTCGATTCTTTTCCAATGTTCAAAGCACACGCATTTTCCGAACATCCACCAATATTATTGTTATTGGCAATGCCCGTATAATCGTCAATCATTGCCGACAATGCAGCGTTGCTTTCAGGTAACGACTTTAGCACAACTATAGGGAATGGCAGTTTTTTTATTTCACTGCGAATTCTATCTCTGGCAGTTTCCAAAGAATTCAAATACATTTTAGAAATTCCAAACGCGACTGAAGTTGTTTCAAAAAACAACTTCATTTGTTCAGACATTTGCACAATATATTTGGGCTTATATTTCGGATTCTCTGTTTGCTTATGCTTCAGATATTCAGCAATACATTCCTTGAGTTTCTGAACAGTTAGTGAATCGCTTGCGGTATCATCACTATAGCTAAGTTTATCTACATATTCTTTTAAGACAAAACCCAAAACGAAAGCTGTCAAGTTGCATGGCATAAAGCCAAAAGGCTTTTGTTCTAGCAAGTCGTATATTTCGCCAATGGCTACTCTATCTCCATTCTTGAACCGTTCTTTAACATATTCATCAACCTTTATTTTTATTTTGGAAATAGTTAGAGTTGGATTTTTTACCCAATAGTCTTCTGTTTTCCATGCACGATCAAGATTCCTCTCTAATTTTGTAGCATCATTACTGCTTCTAAACGAGCTTACGACTTCTTCTTTTGCACCGACTTCAACACCTTGAGCAAAAGAAGAGCCTTTCCACATATGGTCTGTGACATTGAAATTACATTCCAAGCTATCAGGATATTCCCGTTTGTCAATTTCCTTCAATTTCGTTTGAAGACTTTCAATTTTTACTATTCTATAGCCTGTTCTGTCATATTTCGAATAAACATAAAAATCTCCGGTGCAAATACGAGTTTTCCACTGAGAAAGAACTCCTTTCGCATTTTTATCATGTTGTTCAGCCTGCTTACGGTCCTTTTGGGCAAAGCACTTCATTTGAGCTTTGTTATCGACATATTGATTCCACTCATCCATTCCTAACGGAGTTATAGAAGCGTCAACAAAAACAAAGCCTTCTAGGCTAGGGTCTGTCATATAGGACTGTATTTTTTGCGTAACATTATTCTGCTCCGCATTGTTTTTGGCAAATGCAACAATTAAAGGAATTTTATTGCCAAGTTCACCGTTAACAAACTTATTTTTCTTTTTATTCTTCGTAATTTCAAGATTTTCAAAACAAGCAATATCAATATCATAACGCAGCTGCATATCTGAAGTCAGATTTAAAATTTCAGGCGTGAATTCCGCTTCAGCCAACAATTGCGATGTAGTTGAAATTTTTTCAACTTCTTTCTTATATTTTTCTAGTTCGTCTAAATCAACCGCATTTTTCATTGCAGAATAGACATCTTTTCCATTCCCAATATTCCTCTTGAATAGAATTTTCTCGTTTTCTAGGGCTTTCAAACTATTTTCTACACCAGAGATTTCATTGTCACCACTAAAACTATATCGGATATTTTCAGTAGTTGGCAGTAATGCTTCTACAGTATTTCCAGTTCTTTCAGAAATGGCCTGTAATAACAAAGCAGTTTTTAAAACACGGTGTTCTTTTTCGTGCAACTTTTTATTGGACACATTGTTATAGCTATCCAAAACAGTGCGGACATCTCGAGAAAGACCATCTTTGCCTTTCTCATAGAAGAAATCCCATAAAAGGTCAATGGTCAACACATTTTTGTCATCATTTGGGCCAAATTCTCGGATAAACCACTGGAAACCCATAAAGTCCGCTCCATTAGCCCCGTCTTTGATGAATTGGAACATGCTGCGCTGATTTGATTCAAATGCGGACGAAATAAATTTGAGAAGAATCGCAGAATATGGATGAATCGGAAGAACCTTAACAAGATCATCATCATCCAGTTTCATTTTTTTGACAAGTTCACCACGAGCTGGCTTTGTTGAATCAGCGATAGATAAAACATATTGCTCATATTCTTTTAGAATAGACTCATCCGATTTTTTCTTCAAAGCCTGACCGATCAACTTTAGTGCCATATTTTCTGGCAATTCAATGTTGCAAATCGGATCAACAAAACGGTCGCGAATTTTTTTCCATTCGGTGTTATTCTCTCCGAACATGGCTTCGCCCTTATGAGTGACAATAACCATGCAGAACGGGACAGAAGCACTCAATTCAACAATTCTTTGAAAGCCTGTCAAGTGACCCATATTGCTTTGGAAAAATTCTGTAAATTCATCCCAAATAAAAACAATTGCCTTGAGGTTATTCTTTTCTATGGTTTCTCTTATCCATTGACAAAGTTTTTCCGCATCAATATCGAAAACTTTAATTTGCCTTTCATCGGCAACTTGAAAAAGTTTGTCCATCAATTCTGAAAGTGCGACACCTTCCAATGTTTGCAACTTTTGAATGACTTCATCAATAGAATCACCACCAAAGAGGACGCTTTTTTCTTCAATGATTTGTGTTAAATAGTTCTTATTTGCATTGTTTTCAAGCCATTTTAACACGCCCTCTTTTAACGCCCCTGCTCCACTATTTGCGATGCCAGCATCTTTAAGAGCCTTGTCAACGCTCTCTTGAATTGCAAAAGCAAGTTGAGCATCTCCCTTAATTTTTGAAGAACCATAACGGTGAACAGTAAGAATTTTTCCTTCGGTCTTGTGTTTTAGGAATTTTTTCTGAAAATCCTTATCTATTCCAAAATCAATAAAATAGGCTTTCGCATCATCTTCACTTGCATCGAGCAACTTCTTTAATGTCAAAACAGCATGCGATTTGCCTGTGCCATACGCACCTTGAACCCAAATCGAGAGTCTTTTATTTCTGGATAGAACAGCCTCTACATCAGCGAGTAATTTCTTAAAGGTATCGTGCGGATAATAACTTTTCCACACTTCAGGATTTTGCTTGATGACATTTTCATCAACCACAGGGAAGTATTTCGGGTCAATGTCAAAGTATTCTTGATATTTACTTGTAAAAGACATGGCAAACTCCTTATATTAATTCCAGGACATCCGCAGAAGTCTTGTCGCTGCGAAGGTTAATGTTGTCAAGATCAAGAGTGAACGAAACAGAAATAAACTCCGGATAATTAACAGAAAGACCTGTAAGAATCTTTTTCATTTCGTCTTCATTCAAACCAAAAATTTCTGTCGGCGAGACACCTGCACTGTCTATTTCATGATTCAATAGCCTTGAAAGCGTAAACTGATAAAACCCCTCGCACGCTTCCGCAAACTTGTACAAGGAATAAAGAATTACAAGTGGGTCTGGGTCTTCCCATGGTGTACGTGTAATAGAGGCAAGAGATTTCTTCTCTTTGAAGCCCTCTCCCATACCAACTTTATTGAAAGGAAGTTCCACAAAGCGAGAGAATGATCTCCAAATATCGTTACAAGCCCTTGTGTTTGCGACATCAGCAGACAGCAGAGATTCCGTATAGCTTTTAGTGTAATGTTCATTCAATCTAATTTTTTTTACATACCAATTTACTTGGGGTGTATATGCTAAATTGGTCAATATCAAAGCCCAACTTGACAAATTATCTAAAGACAAAGAGTCAATTTTTGAAGCAAATTTACTAAAACCATTCTTGTCAATCAATTCGGCATCTCTAAGGAATCGGTTGAAAAAACTGAACATTTGAGAGCCTAAATCATTCTTATTCTTGAAATTATTTTTTTCTTTAAAGAACTGTTGAATCCATTCTTTTTTGGGTCCATGAGTTGAATAAGAATTTAGACTTTTATTTGCAACCATAATCAGGCCTCCCTTAGGCTGTTCTAAGGATTTGTAAATCAAGCATCCTTTATCGACTTTATGACATTCACTACAATGTTTACAGTTTTCGCTAATAGAAATAACACCCTGTTTCATTGAGATACATCCATGTCGGCAATCTGCCTCGCACTCATGACAACCAATGCAACAAGCTGCTTTACGAAATACGTTCTTCAACAACTTGACAAATTCAGGTTCGTTTTTGGCAAGTTCCTTATTATAATGGACCTCAATAGATGATTCGTTCTGAAGAACTTCAAATTCAAGAATTTTATTTCTGAAACTTATTTTGTAAGGAGATTCACTGTTCTGAACAACTCCAATAGTTTTAATCCATTCCTTCCAATCAGTTCTAGGCGAATTGATTTTTATCACATCAAAAGACTTACTTGACAACGAAACTTCCTCGTAATTCAAAGGAATATCCAAATCACGTCCATTTTTACGAGCCTTCCATCCACCATTACCTAAAAACTCTTTGCATTTCGCATCTGTTTCTAAATTTTTTCCGTAAGACTTTATAATCGATTGTACTAAAATTTCAGAATGTTCTTTATAATGGACATTTCTTTCAAATTCATCTCTACCAGGAGCATTGGGACAAACTAAACATCCTGCTCTAAAAAGTCCTTTTTTATAGCAATCATTAAATATCAAGCCTTCCTGGAACATATAAAGAAATAACTCAACAGAATTCCATTCTAAAATCGGATTACAATTGTATTGTCCCTTATGCTTTTCGCCAAGACTTACATAGTCGTATTTACTTCTTGATTCACTTTCGTCGCCACGAACACCAATAAAAGCCATGCCCGTGAAATTCGGTTTTCCAGTTAAATTCCGCAGAAAAATGATTTGAGGCGATGTTTTATGAACACTACAGCACCAACGTGTCACAGTTGCCGGTGGCCCAAATTTTGACCATGTATAATCGGGATCGAATTCAGATGTGGCACGAAAAAACTCAACATCCATATCTTTGCAAAGTTTTTCTATCTTATCAACAGTCTTATAGGTGTCAGGGAACTCCATTTTCGTATCGCCAAAGAGTACTTTAAATTCGTTGTGCGGCAAGGCTCTTTGCACGATATCCAATGTTACAACACTATCTTTTCCTCCACTAAAGGCAACATAAAAAACATCAACTTTTTTGCGGTATTTAAGGTATGTGTTATAAACCTTCTTGATGGTTTCTTGCGTCAAAAGGCCTAGTAATTCGCGATTTTTTTCTACCATTGCATCAATATCTACAGGCTTTAACTCACCGCCATTGGGTTCGGGGTCTTCAAGCAAAATAATTTCTGGAGCGTGGTAAAGAGAACCACCCTTTGTTTGCGCAACTAATTTTCCGCGATAGAAATACTTGGTATGTTCTGCCCACATAATTGGAGCAACATCATTTTTGGGATAATTCCAATGCTTATCAAAACCTAGCAAATCCAATTCCCGATAATACACCGGACGAGGCTCTCTACTGAATTCCAATGGTGTTGTATTCAGCAATAATCCGCCAGTTTCTTCATCCCAAGTATAAGAGTACATCAAATCTCCTTATTTTCTGAATGTCCGCAACTGTTGGGACTTTTCCAGTAAAGAATCAATATTTGAACATTTTTCACGAGCAAGATAACCTTCTTCCTTTAAAAATTTTTTTGCATGTTCTGCATCAAAATTTTCTTCTGAAAGAGCTCGCACAAGAACATCCTCAAAACTCATGGCTACATCATTGCGTATAATAGCCCCTGCAAAAGTTGTTTTTGAAAAATTACTGTGTACAAGCTTGAATTTCCTACTGCACCTCCACAAAAAACTTTCCAACATAAAATGGTTCCAATTTCCATTAACAACAGGAAAAGCACCCCAAAAGTCAATTTTTTTCAAGGGAATGAATTCCTTGTCTTGAAAAAAGGTTTCAATCGCAGCATCAACACCATCAACATCTATTGATGGAATTTTTTTTACAAAACTTTTGTCATTCAACCGAAAAGATTTTTCATAAATAACATCATACAACGCCGGAATACCTAATGATGCTGCAAAATCATCAATGTCATCTATGCTATAAGCATCTCTGCTTTCGCAAAAATCTTCAAATAACGCTTCATTACTGATAATTTTGCCTTTTTTAACAATCAAATTCCCTTTAAAATCGAAGTCATCGTCCATTAAAACAGCAATTGCGTTACGGATGCCAATATCTCTGAAACCGCTGTTTCTTTCGGCAATGTCCAAAGACCTACTCTTCAACGCTTTGACAGCATCCATACTTCCAATAAAATCTGAGCTAGCTAATTCCTGTTTTATCCACCCGTACAGCCACTCAATTTCATCGCCCGCAATATCAAAAGACTCCAAAATAAAACGAGAGTGATCTCCATTACTCAAAATTTCTTGCGTAACGGAGCACTGCATAAAAGCAACTTTTATTTTTTCTTGAGGAATCCAATTCAACTTCTTGAATATTTCTTCATCGCTCAGGGGACGATGTTCTTCCTCAAGTAAGCGTTTTAACTCATCTTTTGGGCTACCTACATGACGATAACTTTCATCTCTAAAAAGACAATCCTTGTTGATGTAGTAATTAAAATTAGGCAAAGATTGCAAGTACTTTTTTAGGATATCCATGCTTTCTATAGCCGTACCACGAAAGTCATCCGCAAATTGCTCAAAAAGAATTTGCAAATAAAGGCGAGGATGCAAATTCAATTGTTCTTCAATATATTCCAGCAATTTATTTTTCGCGGATTCATCAAGCAAATGTTCAATCACATACAAACGACCATCGTGAACCATACCACACATTTCTATGGTATTATCTAGCTCCATGTCGGTTAAATTTAGTGGAAAACCTTTCATTTCCTCATAGAAATGCTTAAAACGACCCCTATAAATGAAATCACCTATTCTAAAACCACTATCAAATTTTTCAGCAAGGATTTTCTTATATGGAGCAAGAAGAATGTCGTTTTGAGAAGATTTCTGTTTTTGAAACTGAGGTATCGAATTTTCTCTTGAATCAAGTTCGTCTATTATGAGCCCCACCCTTCTTGCGTACTTGCAAAAATTTTCAAAATTCGCAGGAGTCCACTGTGTTGAAACAGCTACAGTTGTTCCGTCATCCAAAATAATCATTCGCTTATTGAACCGACGTCCATCCCAATCATCTTGAGACACTTCATCTTCTCGTCGAAGCATTTTAGCAAATCCTGGTCTTGCAGCATCATCAGGAAATATCTGCTGGAGTTCATCAAAAGTAATTTCTGGATGCTGAATTACATATGAATTAACAACCTCCCAAACCACAGGCCCCTTGCCCAATGCAACACCGTTAAAAAGATATTTCTGGCGATGTTTTCTACCCTCAATGTTTTCTGTTTCAGATTCAATAGTTTCATTTTCGTCAGCAGG
Source organism: Fibrobacteraceae bacterium (assembly GCA_021443045.1). Classification (GTDB taxonomy): domain Bacteria; phylum Fibrobacterota; class Fibrobacteria; order Fibrobacterales; family Fibrobacteraceae; genus Fibrobacter. Next base: position 43,130 of record JABUUT010000023.1, on the reverse strand, counting down.
TTTTTCCAGTTCTATTGGGCTATTGTCGGAGAAAGTGGATTGTCCGTATTTAGACTTATCAGTGATAATGTATTCTACCATCACGCTATCTTCAGACATTCCGCAAAATGCTACTGCTTTTTTTACATAATAGAACAACTGATTTGCGTTTAAATTTGTTTCTACATACAAATTTTTCAATCTGTCAATCACACGAGGATTTCTAAGCTGAAGACTTCCTTCAACAATTAAGCCTTTGCGGAAAAGAATGCCTAATGCTCCAGGAACCCATTCAATCAGCTTTAATAGAACTTCAACGTAAAGAGACGACCAAGATTTTACAGACTGCAATAATGTCTGAGATTCATACTTAAATTGAAAATTCAACGGTTTTGTTCCCGTAACACTTTCCATAGAATCCAATGTTTGCGTGAAAACATCTAAATCCATGGGCTTTGCCATTTGTGTTACATCTTCACTTGCTGAGGCGGCTTCTATTATTGTTGAATCTAAAGACAATTCCGCAGTTAGCGAAGAGAAATTCACATTCAACTCTTTTTCATTCTTTACGTTGTAATATGCAATACAAACCTTTTCTAAAGGAATATCACACAATTCAAGGACATCCCTAACATGATTAAAAATTTGCAATGCACTCAAATTTGTTTCAACAAAAACAGAATGTCCTATCTTTTGCGGAGAACGAAGAAAATTCTCATGGCAACTCCACGAAACAACTGATTTAATAGTGTCACGATATTCCGCACGGGCATAAAAAGTTGCCAAGAAAACAACATAAAGACTTCGCCAAGATTGACGAGATATTTCAAAAAATTCGTTCTTTATGCACAAAAGAATCGGTTTCGTTCCTGATACAACAACGTTTTGGTCAAAGGTCAATTCCTTCAACGGACGCATCGGGTCATTCCAATCCATGCGCATAGTATCAAAAACTTTCCGCCATTTTGCGTTCAATCAAACCTCGCTAGTATTCACTCTTGCACTAGTGGTTTGACCAGTTCTTTGACTAGAAAAGGGCGTAGGTCACCGCAGTTTACCATCTTGAGGCTAGGGAATGCCTGTAACCGATAAACGCGAGCAACCCACGCCCCCAAATTCACGGTACACCGTAAAGAACCGTCTACAGACGATTAAAGGGCAATGCACAAAATCCCGTACTTCTACGGGCAAAGTACACCGAACCACTCCGCATGGCGGAATGGCTGCGTGAGCCTCGCCTTGTTCCCGGTTACTGAAATTTCCCTATTTCAAGATGAGAACAAGAGCAAAATACTCAAAAAATGTCCTAATCAATATAGAATAATTGAATAGACTTTTTCCATTCCCAAAATACGCTTAAAGCAAATTGTTTGGAAGCAGTTCGTGCGCGGCATAATAGCCTGGGTGTTGCGGGAGCGGCGTTTGAGCGCCCGCAGAGGGGGTAGCGGAAGACTTGCCCTAGAGTGCAGGTAGCGTGTGGACCCTATCGCGATG
>JABUUT010000023.1:30436-37503 GCA_021443045.1 Fibrobacteraceae bacterium | reverse complement strand
TACTTATGTTACAGGGTTTTGGATAAAGTAATTTGAGAAGTTACTGCGGAATTTAGGTAAAAGAAAGGATTTAAAAGGCACCCATAATTTAAAAGAAATATTTTCTGAATTAAGGGGCTACATTGTCGGAAACAGTGTTGGAGTAAATCGTGACGAAGAAATAGCAAAAGAAATCATTCACCTTATCCTTTGTAAAATTTATGACGAACGTTTTACAAAAATGAACGACATGGTAACATTTCGGGCAAGCGAAGACGATACCGATGCTGAAATAAAAAGAAGAATTACAGCCCTGTTTACATCTGTAAAACACAAATATAAAGATGTCTTGGATGACAAAGATGATATTTCATTTGATGGTCATACTCTGCGCTATATTATAGGTAAGATTCAAAACTACTGTCTCATGGATACTGACAGAGATACCATCGCAGATGCATTTGAGGTTTTTATAGGGTATTCTTTAAAAGGTTCGCAAGGACAATTTTTTACTCCTAAAAACGTTGTTAAAACATTAGTGACTGCGATGAACCCAACCACAAATGACGTGATTATCGATCCTTCCTGCGGAAGCTGCGGTTTTCTTGTTGAAGCTCTAAAACATATATGGACTGAAATTGAGTGTACTGCAGCAGAGTACGAATGGAAAGAAGAGGCTATAGCCGAAGAGAAAAAGACTATTGGCATTAAGAATATTCGTGGAATAGAAAAAGATAGTTTTCTTACAAAAGTTGGAAAATCCTATATGGCTATTCTTGGTGATGGCAAAGGAGGTATTTTCTGCGAAGACAGTCTAGATTTGCCGCAGAATTGGAAATCATTCAGCCAACAAAACGTCCGATTGGGAACATTTACAATGTCATTTTCAAATCCCCCTTTTGGTAAAGACATTAAAGTTTCAGGAAAAGAAAAGTTATCCCAATATACATTGGCACATAAGGAATATGCAAAAGGGAAAAGTAAATTGGAAGAAGAAGGCAATGTTTCGACTCTCTTTCTTGAGAGAAATATACAACTCCTCGCTGATGACGGAAAATTGGCAATAATTCTTCCTGAAACCTATTTTCACGCACCGAAGCAAAAGCATGTACGACAATTTTTATACAAGCACAATATTCAATGGATTTTTGACTTACCCCATAACACGTTCCGCCCCCATAATAATGCCAAATGCATCGCAGTTATCGTTCAGAAAAATCACGAACAACAAGAATATATCAATATGGCTGTTGCGGAATTCATAGGACACGACCATAACGGTAAACCAATTTATGAAAGAAATAAGGAAGGGACATTAACAAATAACATAAAAGACGATACAAAATTCATCATTGATGAGGTTCGTCGTTTAAACAGTAGTGCCTCCGTAAAGCCAAAATACACATTTAAAATTTCAGCAAAAGCAGTCATGGAAAATGATATTTTGGTTCCTCGTTATTATTGGAGCTCTAAAGCATCGGAAATAAAAAAGAAGGCGAAGGAGCAGAACATTAAACTAGTTTCCATCAAGCAACTAATTGAAGATGGAGTCATCCAATATTTTGATGGCAATGGCTCGCCAAAATCGGAATTTAAGGGAATTGGAGAATATCCCTACATTCGGGTTAAGGATATTGTAAACTGGCAAATGTATAAGGATCCAACAGCATTCATTCCAGAAAGTGCATTCAAAGAACTTTATGATGAAAAGAAAAAACTTCATCCCAAAGACATTCTTTACGTAAGAAGAGGAAGCTATCGAATAGGAAGTGTCGCAATGGTTTCTCCCTATGACCTTGATGTAATCCTTACGCGAGAAATCCTTGTGCTGAGGGTAGTCAAAGAACAAAACGAATATGGAATTACTCCCGAATATTTGCTCTATGCGTTATCTCACAATCTCGTACAAGAACAGGCTACAAACAAGGTTTTTATTGATACTACTCTACCAAACATTGCAAATAGATGGCAAGAATTATATATCCCAATCTATGAGGATAAACAAGTTTTCAATGATATAAAGAGAAAGGCTTCGGTCGTGGTTGAAAATCAATGGAAGGCCTTAAAAGAAATGTCAGATTTCAGAAAGAACTTTGACATCCATAATACTTAAAGCATTTGCGCATATAGAAAATGGTCGTCCTTTCAAGGCAACCATTTATGGTATATAGAAACCCACCGGCTTCGTCGGTGGATTCCCTTTAAGTCCCGGCAAACAATTTGTGATTGAAATCTAATTTCAAGACGGTCTTTTCATCAATGATCCGTTTAAACTCATTGTCTGCGATAGAGGCAATTTTATCAATAGCAAGAAATACCTGCTTCGTAGATGCGTTGCCTAATTTTACTAATCCAGCAATTGTTGTGTGTTGGGCTTGATTCAAATCAAATGTGTCATGGATCAAAAACGGAGCCGAAGACAGTTTCAACATGGCCAAATGAAACAACAAGATACCTTTTGATCTCGTTCCAGAGCCATCATCACCGGGAGTTTTAAAATCATATTTCTTTGAGCTTTTAACTGTCAAAACCGGAGAAGGACTCCCCTTTAATATTTCAAAGGTGTCATTCATAACAGCTATTTCGGCATTCACAGTTTCAACAAGCGGTTTAACAATTTCTAGAAGACGCTCATTATACTTGCTCTCAAACCTTTTGCAAGTCTCTTTCAGTTGCAAAATTTCATCTATTTGCTTTTTTGCAGATTGTTTCGCATCCAAAGAACTCTTTATGTCCGCGTATTTTTTCAAAACGAGTGGTTCTATTCTCGAAAGACGCTCAACTTTTTCAACTTTCTCTTTTTCGCAAGATATGGCTTCGTTTATTAAGGCTAGCTTTGTCTTTACATCTTGAATTTCCTCGTCAATTTCCGCCTTTAGGACTTCTTTCAAACCTTCATGAAAACGGTCTACTTCTTCAATGTTTCTGATATTTACTCCAGGGAAAAATTGCAAGAGTTCCGAATAATCCGATTTGTTTGCGTTGACACCATCCATCGCATTCTTTTTCAGTATTTTCAGTTCACTTTTCATTTTTGCTCGTATCAAAAACAACGAATCTAGAGAATACTTTAAATCTGTAGTTGCATCAATTTTTTCAGCATACAAACTAGATAAGAATCCAGATTCAATATCATCAAGTTCTTCCTGCAGGGATTCTATTTCCTTGCTTAAACTTTTCTGTTCTTTTTTCGTAGCCTTTACAACAAAATTTTTCTTTGCAGCCGCATCATACGCACTTTTGCTTTTGTTGTTAGAATCATTCGTTCTTTTCATTTCTTCAAGAGGTTTATACTCTCCAAATAATTTCAAGAAATGAATTATCCCGTCCTCTTCCGATTCAACCTGTACTGAACGCAAGGGGTCTGCAAAAGGGTCTACATCCGTTACCATTTTGGTAAGGCATCCTACCAACGAACGAAAATCCTTGGCATGGGTACCCAGCCGATACTTAATTAAAAGAAAGTTCCGAAATTCTATAATACTCACTTCTTTCGCTGTTACATAAACATCACTATATTCACTAACCTTACTAGAATTTTCTATTGAACGACTAAAACGGTATATGGAGTCTTCAAATTTGAATGCAAAAAAGATTGTAACATCACCAAGTGTATTTTTCAGCTCATTCTTTTCGAATGCTTCGCCGCCAAATGTAAAATCCAATATTTGCATAAACGTTGATTTACCAACGGAATTATCCCCCTCTTCACCACCGCGAATAACGTTGAGATTTTCTCCAAAACGAATCGGATTTGCCTTGCTATTGCAAGAACCAAATTTTTCACAAAATAATTCAATCAACATACGTCAATTTTCCTTCTTGCAATACAATTTTTCGTAGCGCATACAAGCAATTCAACACATCAATGAATTCGGCAACATCATGTATTTGATATTGAACCCTTTTAAACAAAGCCATTGGTTCTAATGGACATCTTTGCAGTTCCCTAAGAATAATAGGGAACCTTGCAAGCGTGCTATTTGTATAGGTTGTTATTTTACTTGGTAATCTCATGGAACACCTGACATGATTGAACAAAGAAAGAAACAAACACTTCACAAATTGTTCTATTATTTACGCCTGTTTTAGAATTCAGCCAATCAGCCATCTTATCGTATATTTCCTGCTGAGTCAAGTTCTGTTCATCAAAAGAATCAAAACAGCGTCCCATACAATTCATAAGTTTCCTTGCGGACATCACGCCTTCATTTTCCGCGTTTTCAATAATTATGGTAAGCGCCCCATAATGCCGTTTTACATCTGATTCAATCTTGCCAACAAGAATTGGGTTGTTTGATATTTTCTTCGCGACACGTAGAGCCTTCTTTGTCAATTTCACCTCACCATCGTATTCATGTCCCTTTGACAGCTCAGAAAGTATTTTATCAACTCCATCTATTAGTATTTGACTATCAATATCTTGCTCGTAGGCTTTGTTCTTGGAGACTTGTAATTTTAGCCTTTTTAAGAGAATCCTGTCATCATCATCCAAACAGATTTCGAATTCCGTTGCACAGGAATTACATATCGCAATTTCATCTCTTAAACAAATAGATTCTTTTTGAAAAAGCCGTGTACTCAAATTAATAATAGCATAGTTCCGAAATTGTTTATCCTTCAAATTTTTTATCAAAGATACCCCGCATTTGGGGCACTTGCAATTTGTTTCAAACAACAACCCGATATCCCTGGAACTAACCTGTTTATTCTTTTCGGCAGTATTTTTCCTTGATGGAGATTCTGCGGCATCTTTAATAATTTTCTGAAAGATTTCCGCACACATCCCCCCTACATTAATCTGATTGATTTTTGGGTAGTATGGTTTAAAGGCTTCACAAATACTGTTATTCGCCGTGTCATCAAATTGATTTATAAAGGCAGCAAACTTACCCAGATTAAGATGCTCGTAGATTACCTTAGAAAGCCTTTGAATACCCCTTGTATTTGTCGCATAGTGTTTAAAAGTTGAGTCGTTTTGAATAATCATTGGGTCGTCTTCCAATAATTCCGCATCAACAATCTTATCAAACAACAGTCTAGCAAAATTTCCCTCACTAAGGTTCTTTCCAATATACGGAAACAAAATATTAAAGAATATAGAAAAATCCATAAACGCTCTTTGGTTCAGAATGGTTCATTTTGAATGAACCATCTCGTCAGGGTTAGAAACACCTCATCAGGTAGATTTCAGTCGTATTCAGAATTTCCTGAAACTCAACTATGAGGTTATAATGAAAACTAATAAACAAAAAGCTATCACAGACGACGGTTTCAACCCGGAGTTCGTCAAAAATGCAGTTTTTGAAGGTCTTTTTGAGTTTCCAATTCTTGAAAAGCCCAAATCCATTATCATCCCCGACGGGTTTACTCCTTTTAGCCGACGAAACGAAGCTCCAACAAACAAAGAGGCTCTTGACTTCTTTGAACTGGATTTTAAATTCGCAGACATTCTAAGGAAGCCTGAAATCTATGTCGAAGAACTCAAAAAATTCCCTGTAGTCCTCCCTCCTGATTGTTCCCAATATAGAGACGCTCCATTCTACGCACAGCTTTTAAATGTTGTTAGGAGTCGTATCATCGGACACTATTTCCAATCTCAAGGATTAAACGTCTATCCGCTGGTCCGTTGGGGAAGTGAAGATACCTACACAACAAAGCTATTGCCCGAAGCGGTCGCCTTTGTTGGCGTTCCCCATGACAGCATAATCGTAATCAGTACTTACGGTTGCATCAGGTCAAAAGACGACAAATATCATTTTGAGGCAGGCTTGCACGAGTGTTTAAAAATTATCAAGCCAAGAATAGTCCTTGTTCATGGAGCGATGCCAGATAAGGTTTTTGAACCCTACCTGAGATATGCTGAATTTCGTCAATATCCAGATTGGATTACTCGCAAAAAAGGAGGTGTGTAATGGGAACAAGCGTGAGTGGATTGTATAACGGAACACGGGGTAGTAAAAACAGTCCCTACCATCGTAGTGCCAAAGTTATGCATGAACATGTAAAGAATTGGGCTAAAGACGAAAAAGAACGGCTCGGAAAAATTTCAGTCAGAAAGCAGGATAAGTTTAACACAGCAAGCATAGTTTACGACAACGAGTCTGGCAAATATTTCTATGGGAAAAACAATGGTATTACACAAGATGGGGACAATAAAAATGTCCTTATTTTTGGGAAAAATGGTTTATTGCCCAAAGAATCTCTAAATGGCTATGATTTGGGGAATTGCGCTGAAGTACAAGCAGTCAATAATGCTTTAAACGCTGGTGCAAAACTTGAAAATCTATATATCTTTACTATACACACTACGCAAAAAGGTTTTGGTCAATCCAAAAAAGCGTGCGAAAATTGTACCTTTGCATTCAAAGGAAGAATAAAGAAAAACCATACTGGTTGGATTAGTTAAGGAGAATAATAATGGATTCCTGCAAATTAAAAGAAGTTTCTCTTATAGGACGAATCGCCTATGCAATAATGTGTGCAGAAAAATTCGCCATTGAAAAGTATCCGACAAAAAATTGGTCGATGATTTTCAAGCCCTTTTGGCAGGTTTCGAACTGCAAGGCGTTGGACGAATGGTCGTGGATTATTATGGAGTATATGCCCAAGTATCTTTTTGAATTTGAAAATTTCAAGGATGCGGAATTTGAATACATAGATGAAAGTACCTTTTACAAATTAAGGAATATTTATGAAGGTGTTGACGATTCTTTAAATCAAATTCTTTTAGCGATAAGAGCTATTGAAGAAGAATATGCATATTCCAATATTCCTGGCTGTGGGGAGATAAGCTTGGAGTATTTGGACGAAATCATAACAATTCTAAAGAATAACAACATCGAACCACCGGACTTAGACACTGTTTTGTTTTCAAAATTCTCGGAACGAAATGGATGGGGCAATCCCTTTGACGGAACTAAACTATCCATCATTTTAAATAAAACAATTTAAAGGAAATCTTCGCTCGCAATTTTTTTAGTCTGTATTTCTCCACGAATCACGAAAGAGAGAATGAATTGCAAGCCGTGGGGTCTTAGGGGCATAGCCCCTAGGCGAGGGGGTAGCGGAAGACTTGCCCTAAAGTG
>JABUUT010000023.1:22207-27544 GCA_021443045.1 Fibrobacteraceae bacterium | reverse complement strand
TCGTCGCCAGTCTTGAAAGTCTGGTGTTTATCCCAGTAGCCCTGCCACTTCACTTCAATATCTTGCGGATTGTACTTAGCCATTTTGTTATTCCTCAGATAGGTTCTGCCAGACGAAAGACGATAGACGAAAGACGAAAGAATCGTTGACGGCAAGTCTTGTCATCCAGTATGGTTCTGCTAGACGAAAGACGATAAATGCGTAAGCCGAAACCTGCGGCGAGCTTGCTCGACATAGGTGAGGCGCAGCATTTGGCAGCGTAGTTGCAAAGACGAAAGATTTTGGATTCGCAATCGCCCTGTCTTTTGCTAACGGAACCTGATTTATGTTTTTCGGGGCTAAAAATAGAAATTATGGAACAAGCCTCTTTTCTTATCCCCCAAAAACCACACTTTTATTCACTTTCAAACAAAAAATGTTTTTTCGGGGTAAAAAGTTACAAAAGTGGCCTGTAAAGTTCCGCCAAAGTGGTAAAAAACGGAAAAATCTCAAAAAACACAACAAATATTCATTTGTAAACAACATGTTACTACACACTTTTTATACGAAAGTGTATTTTTAGTCACATTGATACGCAAAATCTTTGTTAAATTGGGTGTGTATGAAAAACAAAAGTTTATCCTTGCTTGCCTCACTGCTTCTCGCTTTTGCAGTAAATACCTTTGCACAAGATAGCTCGGAACCCTCCGAGGATGATTCCGATTGGGCCTCCGCCGAAAGCCAGACCCAAAGCGCCAACGCCAGTGACGCTCAATACGAAGGAAGCACCGACAGCGAATTTGCCGACGATGAAGAATATGCTAGCGCATACGCCCGCTATAAGAACGAGCAAACATCCCGCTCCGAAATCAACAAACAGCGCAACGAAGGTTTTGCCCGTACCGTTATTCTAGGCATTCGGCTCCAGGGTGGCATCAACAAGTTTTTGCTGGGCAACGACGATGAGGACTGGGGCCTAGGTTTTCAGGGCGGTGGCGGCTTTATGGTACGCATGAACCTTCCCATAAAAAACCTTTCCATTGCCCCAGAATTGACATTTAACTACCGCCGTTACAACTTTGAAAGCGATGCCGCCAGTTTTGGTACCTACAAAGGCCACATCAATATTATGATGTTCGAAATTCCAATTATGGTGCGCTACACCTTTGAAGACTACGACATGTTCCTGGGGCTTGGCCTCAACTGCGGCCTTAAACTCACAGGCGATGCCGAATTGGAACTGGATAACGACGGCCAAAAGAGTAAAACAAGCAACCCCATTACCACCAACAGCGTTGAAGTAGGCGCCGCCTTGGATGTGGGTTACATTCTCACCCGCTGGATTCACTTGAACCTTCGCGTGGTACAGAGTTTTACCAACCTCCGCAACGAAACTCTTGAAGGCAGCACCGTTTTTAACGACGCCGTTCTCCGCACCTTCTATACCACAGCGGGCATTGCCTTCCTCTTCTAGCATAGTGCAAGGTTACGTTCATTCCTTTGATACTGGGGCTGCCGCAGACGGCCCTGGCATTCGTTTTGCCCTATTCCTTGCTGGGTGCCCATTTAAGTGCCTCTACTGCCACAATCCCGACACTTGGGAAATGAAGAACGGTAAGCCAACCCACTCCCAAGAAATTATTGATGAAATTTCAAAATACGCTGGTTTTCTCCGCATGGCCGGAGGCCTTACCATTACCGGTGGTGAGCCCTTAGCCCAACCCGAATTTGCCCACGAAATCTTTGAGCGTGCCAAAAACCAGCTGGGCCTACACACCGCCTTAGACACCCAAGGCTTTTTAGCAGGCCACCTAAGCGACGAGTGGTTCAATGTAGTTGATTTGGTAATGCTAGACATTAAAGAAATGAACCCGACTACCTATCTAAAACTAACGGGAAAACCACTGCAACCCACCCTGGATTTTGCACAACGATTAGAAGAAATGGGTAAAAGTTTCTGGCTCCGGTATGTTTTGGTTCCTGGCCTTACCGATAACCCGGACGATGTGCAGGCATTGGCCAATTTTATAAGACCATTCAAGCATCTTAAAAGAATCGATGTTCTGCCATTTCACAACATGGCCATACACAAGTGGGATGAATTAGGCTACCCCTACACCCTAAAAAACACACGCAGCCCCTCTGCTGAGGAGGTGGCTGCGGTAAAGAAGATTCTCGAAGGGTAACTATTGGCGGTGGCTCAAGTTGTCTTTTCGCAACTTTAAAATGCTCCGCTCAATCAAGCGTTTTTCAACAGGGAAAAAGTCTTCGTTATCTTGAATGGCGTCTTTATAAACAGCCTGAGCCAATTCAGGTTCTCTAGCCAAAAGGGCAATGAGCAAGGCGTTTCTCAAGAAGAACTCATCCATTTCCTTCATTTCGTATTTTTCATAGAATTCCGCCACTAAAGCAGCAGCCGTCTGGTAGTTCTTGGTGCGAGCCACTTCGGTAATGTTAAATTCGTCGGTAAAGGAAGCAGGGAATACACCCGCATCGTTTAACTCCCGAACCTTCATATACAGTTTGTTTGTATCCCGAACTTCCATGGGAATGCTGCGCACCCATTCAATATATTCCACCCTAAATTTTTTCCATTCGGCAGAAGCTTCACCCACAATATCATTGGTAACAATGGAATCTTTCTTTCGCATTTCCACATCATTTAGGTAAGAGAGCATGGCTCTGGTGCCATAAGAATCTTTGTTGTTCTTTTCCATAAAAGCCACCTTTGCAGGTCTACGCAAAGCGTAGTCCGCCGAGTCCAAAAATTCGGGCCAGCAAATTTCGCAGCTGTCAAAAACGGACACAATATATGCATTGGAATGCACAAACCGGGCTTCTTCAGCCTGGTTATCCACCATAGGAATAAAAATGCTGTTGGGCCGCACCCCTTCGAGCAAGGGCTTCACCATAGCCGAGGTAAACAAGAAATTCTGTTCCCCAAAGAAATTAGGCTCCCTCTGTATTCTTTCAAACTCCTTAATGAGCACAGGGTCTGTGCTAAAACGTTCTATACCCTTTTGAATTACAGGCTCGTCGCTGGCAATCATAATAATGTCAGGCTCTTCTGGAGATTTGTACAAACTAACATACGGGAACGTTACCTCCAGAGCCTTCAGAATATTCAGGAACAAGGCATCGTTAAATTCGTAGGTCTGAATCCACTGCACCCAAAGCCCACCAGGTTTTAAATACCGACGCATTTTGGCATAGAATTCATGGCTAAACAAACTGGCCACACCGCTAACCCAAGGGTTCGAAGGCACACTAATAATCATGTCGTACTTGCGGCCATTCGTTAAAAAGAAGGTGTTGGCATCGTCAATAAAAATGTGGATGCGGGGGTCATCGTAACCACGACTATTCCAAGGATAAAAGCCCTTGGCCATGTCCATCATCTCCGCTTCAATTTCAACGCAGTCAAAGTCCTTGAGCAGGGGGTCGGCCAAAAGGTAATGGGCCCCCATGCCGCTACCAAAGCCCACCATGGCCGCATCGTAAGGCTCGCTTTTTACGCCCATTGGCATAAACGCCGTTGCCGCCTGAGTCAGTTCGTCCCCTTCAATGGGGTGGTTACGATTTTTACTCATGCTGGCGTCGGCCTTGCCATTGGTCTTTACATAAAAATGAACATCGGATTCATGAAAACTAATGGTTGCCGTTTTTCCATCACGCACAATGATTTTTTCATCGGGGTGCAAATTCTTGTACGCCCGAAAAGCTCCAGAAGTAATGAGAGACGGGTCAAAACTCACAAAAATGCTGGGCAGCACCATAGCCGCCGCAATCACATAAAACAGAGGGCTCCTGCGGAATTTTTTTCGATAGAAAACCAAAAGCAAAAAACCAATGGCAAAGTCCATTACCGCCGCCAAAACCAAAGCGCCCTTTAGCTGCAGCACCGGCAAAAGCAAAAGCCCGCCACCCGCCGAGCCAATAATGGAGCCCAGGGTATTCCAGCCATAAACCTTGCCAATAGGTGCTTCACTCTTAAAGGCACGGGTAAGAATCAAGGTAATTAAAGGCAGCGTCATGCCAGCAAAAAAGCTGGTGGGCACCATCCACAACACAGAAAGCAAATACTTAAAAATGCTCCAGCACAAATAACCGTCGGTAGTTTGGTTAAAAATCTGGTTGGCCTCGTTCATCATGCCCCAAAAAGGCTTGTGGAAATACAAGGTGCAAAGAGCAAAGAAGGCCATAAAAATTTGTGCCAAAGAAAGCACCACCAGGGAATCTTTCTTTAGCAGTTTGCCACTAACAGCGCTACCCACTGCAAGGCCCAAAATAAAGGCCGAAAGCATTTGATCAAAACTATGGCTAGAAGAACCCATAAGAAGGCTTAAAAGTCGAATCCAGACAATTTCGTAAACAAAGGAGGTAAGCCCTGTAATGGCCGCAATCCACAGCCAAGCATTTTTGGGAGGCATGGGAGCGGAAGCATGCTGTTCCTCACGAACGTCTTTGGATTCACCTTCTTCTTCGGCAGAGGGAGCGGTGGTAAAACCAATAACACCAAAGACAGCTGCCAATACAAAGTTAATGGAAGCGGCCACACACAAAGTAATGTGGTTCCCCAATTCGGGAATAAGCAGATAACTTGTAAAAAGAATACCTATGGCGCTGCCAAGGCTATTGGTAAAATAGAGCCAAGGAAGTGAAACTTCCTTGCCGCTTTTGCGCATTAAGCCAGCCGCAATAAAAGGGAAAGTCATACCCACCGCAATGGCAATAGGCAATGTACTTCCGGTGGCCAACACCACCTTTAAAACTTCGGCGCCCCTGCTGGAAAGCCCTGCAGCGAAACTGGAGTCGTAAAAAAAGCCGGTAAGCAAATTGTACAGAGGATGGTAAATAACGCCGCCAAAGCATATACCCAGTTCCACTGCAGCATAACCCAGCAAAGGGCGCCGCACTTTTTCTACCAGTTTTCCAGCCACAAAGCTACCTATGGCAAGGCCACCCATGTATATACAAAGGGTGAGAACTTGTCCGTAACTGGAGTGGCCCAAAAACAGTTTAAGATACCGAGCCCAGGAACCTTCGTAAATAAGTCCCGCAAAGCCCGAAAGGGCAAAAAGCGCATAGATTAGAATATTCATGGGCGTAAAATAAATTATTTTACACCCTTTGCCAACAGAAGAGACTTGTAAAATGATTTTAGTGCAGCTCTAAAGGCTAACTGCGGCATCATCCTGAAGGAGCCTTCATCTGTCATCCTGAACGGCATAGCCGTGAAGGATCCAGGGAATGTGGTATCAATTACTAATGGTTAATGGTTAAGAACTTGTCATTCATCCCGAACTTCGTGAGGGATCCAGTAGAATGTCCATGCAAATACCAATCACTGAAAACTGA
>JABUUT010000023.1:14796-20822 GCA_021443045.1 Fibrobacteraceae bacterium | reverse complement strand
CCCTTGCCCCCCTTAATGGTATTGAACATCCCTTCAATAGTCTCCAAAATGGCTGGCAAAGTGTTTTCACCCACCACGCTGATAATCACGCCTTTTTCCGAATCGGCAAGACCCATCAAATTCAGCATTTCCTTGGAGGCCGTGCCCCGACCATACAAAATCATCTGCATATTGCATTCCAGATTCTGGATTTGTGCCGCATAAATTTCGGCCTTGGAACGGGGCACAATGGTCACCAACAGTTTCAGCTTGTTGGAAGAAACCTTGGCATTACCCGAAGCAGCCTTTCGACTTCTAAAAAAATGTTCCGTTCCTACCATACTTTTACACCCCTACATAAACTCGATAATTTGTTCGTCGTCGTCACTCAAAATACGTTTCATCACCATCCGTTCACGGAGCTTTCGAGACACAATTGCCTTAAAGCCCAAAGTTTGTATAGTAATGAGAGGAGTTAAAGCCACCATGGCCACAATGCCAAAAGCATAATTCAGTACCGAATCTCCGGAACCATGCACCGCCGCACAGGCGCCAATAGCCATAGGTAAAATAAAACTGGAAGTAAGGGGCCCGCTGGCCACACCACCAGAGTCAAAGGCAATGGCTGTATAAAGTTTTGGCACAAAAAGCGAAAGTCCAAGGCTTACAAAGTAACCCGGAATAACATAGTACAAAATGGAAAAACCGTAAATAATACGCACCATGGAAAGCCCAATGGAAATACCCACACCAATAGAAAGAGCAATAAGCATGGACCGCTTGGTAACAAGGCCCCCAGTAACGTCTTCCACCTGTTTGTTGAGCACATGGACAGCAGGTTCGGCAAGCACCACCACCATGCCAATAACAAAACCAAAAGCCACCAGGGCGTTGGGGAGCGCCGCCAATTCTCTACCCAACACAAATCCAATAGGCATAAACCCAACGGTCACCGCCGTTAAAAACACCACCAGGCCCACAAAGGTGTACAAAATACCAAAGGCAATCTGAGTCAATCGGTGCCAGGCCAGTTTTAGGGCAAACGCCTGCAAAGCAACAAAAAACACCGAAATAAGGCCAAGAGCAATAAGCACCTCTTCGGCCACCTTCAGCACCGTGGGAATAAAATGGGCACCAATGCTAGCTTCAATGGAATAAGCCGAAGAAGAAATTTCGTATTCCAGTTTTCCCGTAGAAAAAAGAACCAACCCCATTAAGGCAATAATCGGGCCAATAGAACACAGGGCAATAAGACCAAAACTGTTTTCATTGGCACCCCGCCCTCCAATCGCCTGAGCCACACCCACCCCAAGGGCCATAATAAAGGGCACCGTAATGGGCCCAGTAGTTACGCCACCACTATCAAAAGCCAGGGGTAAAAACACATCTTTATCCAAATAAATAAGCAAAGCGCCCACCATAAAGAGGGCCATATAAAAGAACAGCAAAATTTGGGACAAATCCTTTTTGCACACAATCTTTATAATGGAAACCAGCAAAAAGAGGCCAACACCAATGCCAATGGTAAAAATCAAAAGGGTGGGAGCAATCACATTCTCCACTTGGCCCGCCAAAACAGAAAGGTCTGGCTCCGCCACCGTAATGAGAACCCCCATTAAAAAGCAAACCGTAAGGAGGAGCACCATTTTTCGAGACTTGGCAAGCCCCGAACCCACATGCTCACCCATGGGAGTCATGGCCAAATCGGCACCCAAGTTAAAAAGCCCAATACCCACTATCAAAAAAACAGCCGAAACCGCAAAAACCACCAATTCCGTCGTAGTAAAATCAACAAGAGGGGTAAAAGAGAGAATAAGCACAATAAGCGTTACCGGCAAAACCGACGCAAAGGCCTCTTTCAGTTTAAAAAACAAAATTTTAGTCATGGTCTCTTTAAAATGTAGCAATTTTTTTACCCCCCAAAAAAGCCCTACCCTACAGCGGTTCTATATTTTTTGGAAGAGTCCCAAAAACATTGCAACCATTTGCAGCTGCAATTCATCTAAATATCAAAATGAACGAAAAAGCCATTCTACAGACCATTAGCGATACCAGCCCCGATGCAAGCACCCGGGCAGGTTTTAGAGTGGCCATGGAACTGGTTTGGAACCTGCACGCCTCAAAGGTGCTAAACCTGGCTTTTAGAATGTTAAAAAACAAGGAAGAAGCCGAAGACATACTCATGGATGTCTTTGCCCATTTGCCCAAGGCAGCCCAAAGTTTTCGTGGCGAATCATCCATTTCAACATGGCTTTTTAGGCTAACCGTAAACCAGTGCCTTATGAAGCTCCGGGCTCAAAAGCGGCACCATGAACTGGAAACCGAAAACTACAACCTTATTGTGGAGCAGGGGTTGAGTAAAACTGAGGAAGTAGCCAACTTCAACAAGGAACTTTTTGAAAAGGCTCTGGGGGTGCTCCCCGCCGAAACTCGAAGCTTGCTGTGGCTAAAAGACGCCGAAGACTTGGAAATCAAGGACTTGGCGGAAATTTACAACCTGCCCGAAGGCACCATCAAGGCTCGGCTCAGCCGAGCAAGGCAAAGCCTGCGAGCCTTTTTAGCAGAAAAAGGAGAATAACATGGAACAAAAAATCGATTTCTCCAAAATGGAAAAACTGGAAGTACCCAGCGGCTCCTTTGAAATGGTAATGCAGCGCATTCATCAGGAAGCCGCCATTCAAGGCAGCCTCTGTTGCGAATCATCCAGTAAATTCTCTTTTTGGGCCAGCGCCATACCCCTGGCAGCAAGTCTTGTATTTGTTGGGCTAGGCGTACTACTCTCCATTGCAGGGGGCCACACCGATAGTCTGGGTGGTGAAGTTTCCATGAACCAAATGGCCAGCAGCGAACTATCCAGCTGGTACCAGAATTTGGGCAGCGACCAACAGAATGAATTTGAAAATCTAGACAACATGACATCCTTTAATTATTTGCTCAAGGAGTAAAACATGAATAAGAAAACCCTCATTTTTGCTAGCTTCATCATTTTGGCCTGTGCAGTAGGCTTCTTCTGTGGAGCCATCTGTATAAGCAAATGCATGAGCTGCCCAAGCAAAAAGGCACCATGCCCATTTGCACAAAACGCCCCCCAATTTCACGGTCCACAATTTGATGGACCCGAATTTGCCCCCCATAAGGGGCCACATCACAAAGGTCCTAGTTTCAAGGGGCCTGGTTTTAAAGGTCCCGAATTCAGGAAAGAGGGCTTTAAGGGGCCAAACCCGGAATTTATCGATTCCATGCTTCAGGTAACCCCAGAACAAAAAACAGCTCTGGAACAGCAGCGCTCCCAAATGGACTCTACCTTCAAAGTGCTTCGCAGCCAAAAAAAAGAAGCCGAAAAAGCACTTAAACAAGCACTAGACAGCGGTGACGCAGAAAAAATAAAACTGGCGAGAACACAAATCATGATAAGCCACGAAGCCATGCTGGACCACCGCATTGCAGGCGCCACCTCCCTCGCCAAGATACTCACCAAGGAGCAAATGGAAAAATTCAGGGACTTCCAGCAAAAAAAGGAACCTCCACAAAAATAGGTCAAAAAATCTAAAAAACGCGGAACCAAGGTTCCGCATTTTTTATGGGTCTGAATATTTCGGTTATTTAGAAGAACAAAGTGTCAATACAGAAACAGAGGCTGGTTGAAAGTTTTCCACCATTAGACGACAAGCCTCATCAATAGTATCACCATAACTGATGGTGTCATCTATTAAAACAATGTCATGGTCTTTCATATCACAAACATCCTTAAAAAATGGAATTATTTCCATGGTTTTCATGGCAATGCCTCTAAATCTAGCATCCAATTTTTTTCTTTCAAATGTATCATTAGTCATGGCTGAAAATGATTTAGAAAGGGCATCATTAAGCTCTTTATCATTTTCAAATTTAGGAAGCGCCTTGTTATAAAAATCCACATTTCCATATAACAATTCTTGAACCATCCCTGCCGAAATTTTACGTATTAAATTTGGTATAAATCGAGCCTCATGAGGAATCAAATCCTCCACCATGTCTAAAAGCATTTTATTTATTCCTGCAGAAGACGGAATGCTTATGAATATGTCCTGCCCTAATTCAGCAATAAATGTTCTCATTATTTCACGGGCTCTGTTTTCAATCCAGGCTCTGTCCTCTTTGCTTATGGAATACCCATCTTTTCGTTTTAATGCGTAGATTAAAGGGTTTCCATCCCCTTCAACTCCAGCAGTTCTTTTAAAAATCGATAGTATCTTAACTTGTATTCCATCAATGTCTCTAATTTCTACTATAGGTTTATCTTTTAGCGAGGTGTCCATACCCTTTTCATGATGGGTATTTATAGACACAACAGTCCGTCCATATTTTGTTGAAATGTCTATTCCCTCACAGCGTGGCAATTTTGGCTCAATGGTAAATTTCCAGGGTGAATTATCGGTAACCTTTAAAGCCATAAAAACCTCCTTATTCAAATATACCTCCAATATATACAATTTGGGTGTTTTTTACGCACCATCCCCCTGTGGGGGTACCTTGGCTAAAAAACAAAAATCCCCGGACTTACCAATCCGGGGACTTAACTTTGCCCAATGCCCAAAATCCCAAACACTCTGGACAAGGCGTATAGAGAGAGAACTTCTTGCTCTACTAGCTCAAACTGACGACTAGGAGATAGAAACAGCCAGAAACCGTAACAACTCCACTGAGAATGGCCTCTATCATAGGCGCATACTGCTTTACAATAACATCGTTCTTCATATACACTCCTTGTTTTCCTCCGGGCTTTTGCCCGTTCCCATGTGTATAATTTACGTTTATAAAGTGCTGCTAGACTATACGGCAATGCAGTTCTCATGGACGGTTTATCCATAATGGACAAAAGTGCCCAAATTGTAATAAAAATGTATATTTCACCCATGGCAAACCTTGGCTACAGCTTTCTTCTAGTTCTTACGGCCTTTATTTGGGGCTCCGCTTTTGTGGCCCAAGTGGAAGGAAACGTGGCCGGCCCATTCGCATTTACCTGCATCAGAAATTTTATCGGGGCCGCCTTTTTGCTAGGGGTTGTAAAAGTTCTGGATTATGTTCATAAAAAACGAAATCTGGTTTCAAAAAAGCCTGTTTCCGCAGAAGAAAAGAAGCTTTTGTGGAAAGCTGGAATTTTTTGTGGAATAGCCCTGTTTTTTGCAATGAATTTGCAACAGCTGGGCATTTTCATGGGAACATCCGCCGGAAAATCCGGCTTTTTAACAGCATGTTACATTGTGTTGGTGCCTGTTTTGGGCATTTTCGTGGGGCGAAAAAGCAGTATCAAGCTATGGCTCTGCGTGGCCATCACCCTGGTGGGGCTATTTTTTCTGTGCATCAAGGGCGACTTTACCATAGAATCTTCGGATTGCGTTTTGTTGTTGTGCGCCCTAGCCTTTGCCGTACAGATTATGGTGGTAGACCGCTATATTGCCCAGGTAGACGGCGTGCGGCTTTCATTCATTCAGTTTTTGGTATCGGCGGTGCTCAGCATTTTCCCAATGATTTTTTTGGACATCAAATGCGACATGAATTTGGTGGTCCAGGCCCTTGAAGGTTACAGTCATCTTAACGCCTGGATTCCTCTTCTCTATACCGCCATTCTTTCTACAGGCATAGCCTACACGTTGCAAATTGTGGCACAGAATAAAATTGAGCCCACCCTGGCCTCCCTCCTTATGAGCCTGGAATCGGTATTTGCGGTCCTATCAGGGTGGGCGGTACTTGGCGAGCACCTAAGTTCCAGGGAACTGGCGGGCTGCGCCCTGATGGCGGTAGCCATCGTGCTCGCCCAAGTGAATTTAAAAAAGGGTTAGTGGTTGGTTATCGGTGGTCGGTGGCTAGTTATCAGTACTTGCATATTCAATATGGACATTCTACTGAATCCCTCACGAAGTTCGGGATGACTGAGTCCTGCAGAAAAACTAGTATGGAATAAAACATGGATTGAGCCACAGGAAATAAGGAACATAGTGACGCCTGTGGCGAAAGGAATGTTTTATGGCAAATGCAACAAGAGGCTAAAATTTGTGCTCCAACGA
>JABUUT010000023.1:0-14495 GCA_021443045.1 Fibrobacteraceae bacterium | reverse complement strand
CTATAGGACCAAAGGTCCGTTCTACCGTCTAAATGGACATTCTCTGGATCCTTCACGGCAGGTGCCCTTCAGGATGACACTGCTGACAACTGAGGACTTAATAATCCTTTTCTTTTAACATTTTGCGGCGCAGTACAAACAGCGACCCCACAATGAGCAGCACCCCTAAAAACAGAGACACCAAGGCGCTTCGGGTAAAGCCGGCAACAACAAAGGATACAAAACTTACCCCAGCCACACTCAAAGCGTAAGGCAACTGGGTATTCACGTGGTTCACATGGTTGCATTGGGCTCCAGCACTGGCCATAATGGTGGTATCCGAAATAGGCGAAATATGGTCTCCACAAACAGCCCCTGCCATACACGCCGAAATCGATATCACCATCAATTCAGGATCAATAGCTCCAAAGGCGGCCACCACAATAGGAATTAAAATGCCAAATGTGCCCCAAGAGGTTCCCGTAGCAAAAGCGAGAAAAATAGCAATCAAAAAGATAATGGCCGGCATTAGATTCATTAGTGTAGCCGCACTGCCCGAAACAATTCCAGCCACAAAGTCTTTAGCCCCCAACGTATCTGTGGTACCCTTAAGGCTCCATGCCAGCACCAGAATAATAATAGCCGGAACCATGGCCTTAAAACCCATAGGCAAACATTCCAGACACTTGTTAAAACTTAGAATACGCCGGCAAATGTACCAGAGCACCGTAAACACCATGGCCCCAAAGCTACCCAGCACAAGGCCCACCGAAGCGTCGCTACCAGCAAAGGCATCCACAAAGCCTTTGTGGGCCTCCCCCGAAGCAAAAAAACCACCTGTATATATAAGCCCTATAACGCAAAAAATAATTAGCACCACTATGGGAAGCACCAAGTCTACCACACCACCACGGCCATCGGGCTCTTGCACATGCTTCATCTTGTTGTCTAGCACATGTTCGGGCTCGCTAAACTTTTTCATAGGCCCAAATTCCACATTCATCAAAACCAAAGTGAACATGGCAACAAGGGTGAGAATGGCGTAAAAATTAAAGGGAATGGCTTTTACAAACAAAGTCAGCCCATCTTCACCTTCCACAAAACCCGATACCGCAGCCGCCCAAGAACTAATGGGAGCAATAATGCAAACAGGAGCCGCCGTGGAGTCAATAAGGTAGGCCAGTTTTTCATGGCTAACTTTAAATTTATCTGTAACAGGGCGCATAACACTGCCCACAGTAAGGCAATTAAAGTAGTCATCAACAAAAATCAAAATGCCTAGGCAAATGGTGGCAATCTGAGCCCCAATTTTACTTTTTATATGCTTCTGGGCCCAATTTCCAAAAGCGGCCGAACCACCAGCCCGATTCATTAGGGCCACCATGGTTCCTAAAATTACAAGGAAAAACAGAATCCCAACATTCCATGGGTCGCTCACCTGCTTCACCATGCCGTTTTTAAACACGCTATCTAAAAACTGGGGAAAACTACCCTGGCTAATGAACAGAGCGCCCATTACCACGCCTAAAAACAGCGAAGAATAGACCTCTTTTGTAATAAGGGCAAGCACAATGGCAACTACGGGAGGAACCAAAGCCCAAAAAGTTCCATGAGCAAAAATCCATGTTTCAACTGCAGTCTGTTCCATAACGAATCCTCTAGGTAAAGGTGCCCATAAATCTAAATTTTTTCTACATTTAGCGTGCAACAAATTACCGCTTTTTGCGGAAAGGATTAAACTATGTCTAAATTGACAGATTCTATGGAATGGAAGGCCCTCGAAGCCCATGCCGAAGTGGCCAAGACCTGGCACATGAAGGAACTCTTCGCCAAAGACCCCGCCCGCGCCGAAAAGTTCAGCGCCGAAGCTTGCGGCCTTTTCTTGGACTTCTCCAAGAACATCATCACCGACGAGACCATGGCCAAGCTCCAGGACCTTTTGAAGTCTGCCAATTTCGAAGACATCCGCGCCAAGTATTTTGGCGGCGAAAAAATCAACACCACCGAAAAGCGCGCCGTGCTCCACACCGCACTCCGCTACAAGGGTAACGAAGCCATCTGCGTCGATGGCAAGGACGTGATGCCCGAAGTTCGCGAAGTTCTTGAACACATGAAAGAATTCTGCGCTCTGGTTCGCTCTGGCAAGTGGAAGGGCCACACCGGCAAGTCCATCAAGTATGTGGTGAACATCGGTATTGGCGGCTCTGATTTGGGCCCCGTCATGGTGACAGAAGCCTTGAAGCCCTACGCCGAAAAGCCCACCGCAGGCGAAACTTCTCCGGAATGCTACTTTGTTTCCAACATCGATGGCACCCACATGGCCGAAACCTTGAAGAAGGTGAACATCGAAGAAACACTCTTTATTGTGGCTTCCAAGACTTTTACCACCCTCGAAACCATGACCAACGCCGAAACTGCAAAGGCTGCCGTTCTCAAGGCCTTTGGAGGCGACGAAAAGTCCATTGCCAAGCACTTTGTGGCTCTTTCCACCAACACCGAAGCCGTTACCGAATTCGGCATTGACCCTGCCAACATGTTCGCCTTCTGGAACTGGGTAGGTGGCCGCTACTCCCTGTGGTCTGCCATCGGTCTTTCCATCGCGCTTCGCATCGGTTTTGACAACTACATGAAGCTCCACCAGGGTGCCTACGAAATGGATCAGCATTTCAAGACCGCTCCCGTGGAAAAGAACCTCCCTGTGATCCTAGCCCTCATTGGCGTGTGGTACAACAACTTCTTTGGAGCCTCCAGCTACGCCATGCTCCCCTACGACCAGTACCTGCACCGCCTTGCCGCCTACTTCCAGCAGGCCGACATGGAATCTAACGGTAAAACTGTGGACCGCGATTCCAAGCGTGTGAACTACCAGACTGGCCCTATCCTCTGGGGCGAACCGGGCACCAACGGCCAGCACGCCTTCTACCAGCTGATCCACCAGGGCACCAAGATGATTCCTTGCGACTTTATTGCCCCTGCAAACAGCCACAACAAGGTGGGCGATCACCACCAGAAGCTGCTCAGCAACTTCTTTGCCCAGCCCGAAGCCTTGATGAACGGAAAAACTTTGGCACAGGCTGCCGAAGAACTCCGCAAGGATGGCAAGAGCGAAGAGGAAATCGCATTCCTCGCCCCACACAAGGTGTTCGAAGGCAACAAGCCAACCAACTCCATTATGATGGAATACGTTTCTCCCGAAACGCTGGGTGCTCTCATCGCCATGTACGAACACAAAATCTTCACCCAGGGCGTTATCTGGAACATCAACAGCTACGACCAGTGGGGTGTTGAACTGGGCAAGCAGCTTGCCAAGAAGATTCTGCCTGAACTGGCCAAGGACACGGAACTGGCTCACGACAGCTCCACCAACCAGCTCATCAAGTGGTTCAAGAAACATCAAGCCTAGAAAATCGCTTTGCGATTTTCGGTGGCTGGTTGTTGGTGGCTAGTGATTGGCAATCAGCCAGGTCATTCTGGAGCTGCCTTTAGCCCTAGAGCGGCCTTTAGCCCTGGACCCTGGAGCATCGCGATAGGGGATAGGGAATAGTACCCACTCCGCTGCATCAAGGACTAACCCCTAGTTCAACATATAGCATTAAAGGCAGAAGATACTTTCTTCTGCCTTTTTGTTATATTAAAAACATGAAGCTATTCCCAATTAAACTGGTTCTTGCAACCGCATTATTTTTCTCCCTTTCAACGGCTGCCGAAAAAAACACAAAGCAAGCTGCTCAAAATTCAGCCAGCTACAAAACGGTCACCTTATCCACAGGAGCTAGCGTCACCTGGATTAAAGACAATCCCGATGAAAAGCTGATGCCCCGCGACCTTTTTAGCGACGCAAGCGATTCCCTCTACAATTCCATGAACCTTCCAAACGGGGTGCCTGCATCCGTCAGCGTATTTCTTTTGAAAGTGAATGGGGAATACATTCTCTTTGATGCGGGCCTTGGCTTTATGGGCGGAAACATGATGGCCTCTTTCAAAAAAATCGGCGTAAGTCCCGACCAAATTAAAATGGTGTATTTGACACACCTCCACGGAGACCACATCGGGGGCCTTGTAAACAAAACTGCCAAGGGCATGGAAAAAGTTTTCAAGAACGCCACCATTTACCTATGCAAGGCGGAACATGACGCCTGGATGAACGACATTCCCAAGAACGACTTGCAAAAGGCTATTTTGGGCACATACAAAGACAATCTCAAACTGTTCTCCTTTGGAGATTCCCTGCCAAACCAAGTACTTTCCATTGACGCCGTAGGCCACACACCCGGCCATACCGCCTTCCGCTACAACGAGCTTCTCATCATCGGCGACTTGATGCATGGTTACGCCCTGCAAATCAAGGAACCTAGAGTTAACTCTAACTATGACATGGACAAGCCAAAATCTGCCGAAAGCCGCAAACGCCTTATCGACTACGCTAAAGAAAACGGTCTTTTTATGGCTGGCATGCACCTGCCAGCGCCAGGCATGGTAAAATAAAATTTTAGAGTAAAGCTTTAATCTTTTAAAACACCCTTTCCCAAAGGCGAAGCAATAAAGGCCTGGCCTAAGTAATAGGTTATTAAATTAAAAATGGTCATGTACAAAGGTGTATTAACGCCAAAGAGGCAATACAGCAAAATTATGTCGGATGCAATAAACAGCAAAGCACCTACCAAAGTGTGTACATAGGCCTGCTTGCGAACGTCCTTGTTGCGGTATAGAGAAATAGCCTTGGCCACCATAAAAGAAATAATAGCGGCATAACCCAAAAGAACAGGAAACAATCCCTTAAATTCAAATGTGCCACCAAATAGCAAAAAGCAAAGTGTAATGCCAAATACCCCCAGCATTACCAAAAAGTCTACAGCCTTTAAACAGGCCACTTTGAAAAAACCAATGGAGTAGCACACGTGGGCGAAAGCAAAGCAAGCCACCCCAATTATAAAGAAAATGCTGCCATCACTAGGAATATCCAAAAACACATCACCTAGCAACGCACATACCAAACCACCAATAATCGATTTGGCATACTTTACAGAAACTTCCCTATTAGCATTTTCGCCATTATTTTTTACCTCGCATAGCCCGGTAATGCCCATGGCCACAAAAGCCATACTAGCCAATGTTTTGAACGCCAAATCCGCTATGCTACCCCAACCACAGACACGGGTTGCAATCAGCAGTGAAAGCATGATTAACTCAACCACAAAGAATATTAATAGTTTTTTACTCATACATACCTCTAGCCTTAAATATACAATGTTTATGCCCTTTTTTTATACTTTATATAAAATTTATTCAAAATAGGGCTCATGGGAATCAACTCCATTGTAAAAAAAAATCATTTATCTATATTTATTCTGTTATGAAAAACCTAGAAATTGCAGCAGCCATCAAGAGATTCTCCCCCCTCATGGATGAAAGCTCCGAAATTTTTCGTGAACTGGTTGTATTCTTTGGAGATCAAGCAAAAATTCCCATGGACACCGCCGATTTGCAACAATTTTTAGGCCGCAAAAGACTTTACCGCATTATTCGTATTAGTGGTAAAAGTTTTAAGGAATGTGCCCTGCAACTGGTAGACGATTACCCGGAAGTTATGGAATCCTTGGGAATGTTGCGGTACTACATTTGCCATGGTGAAATGGACTGGGCAAAAATAGAAGAAGCAGAAACCGCCATGGGTAACGAACTTTCCATGAACGCCTATGGATGGGCCCCTGATGCATGGACTGCCTTTGAAAGCCAAAGCACCAAAGATGAAAACCCTTGCCAAATGGTGGCCCTAATTGCATTTAGTATAGAGTAACAGCCCTTTAAGGCTCCACTATTTTACAACAAATTCAAAGAATGTAACCCCAGGCAATTTTCCCTTGCGGCTCTGCAAGTATTCTAAGAAAGGTTGCTCTACCACTTTTTTGCGTAGGCTGGAAGCATGCCGCAATTTGGGAGTTTCTCCTGTGCGAAGCACCACAAAACCTGTGTGGGTGGCATCGATTTTTTCGGAGGCACCAATAAAGGCAACACCCATAACTTTAGCCTCTCCTTCGTAAGGTAGAGAAGCCCACTGCAAAGCCTTGTGGTAGGGCAGGTAGTTGATTTCTGAATTTTTATCCAAACCAAAATTCAATTTTTTAGCCTTAAAAAAATCTCGTTTAGGCATGGTTCTAAAAATGGTGGTGTCTCCTGGCATGCGAATGGCCTTGGCGTATTTACCCTCGCCCACCCAATCAACGAGCATGTAATGCTTGCGGCTCAAATAGTTTATTTTGCCATTAAAGTATCGTATTTGTTGAAGGGTGGTAAAAATGGAATCTTCGTGGGTCGCCCGGGTTAAAGCTAAGGCATGCTCCACATAAGTCACGCAATCCACGGAGTCTAAATTAACAAGCGGCTTGGGTTCAATGGAATCTATGTAGCTTTCGCCCATCGGTCCAAGCAAGTAGGGTTTACCTATTAAGGCACTAGAAAAAAATTCCAGACGTTCATGAAAGTTTTTTAGGAACAACCCCGAAAGCCAGAGATTTTTCATTTCCATTAAAGAGTGGTAGTTGGCATTGGCCTGAGACACTACACGAAGCCATAAAGTATCTAGCACATTCTTGCAGGTGGCGTCTGGATTTTTTCCAGTTTCATTTAGGTACATGGCAACGGCAAGGGTATCCCCATCTATGGTAAACACATAACCGGCCAGCCCATGGGCTTCCCCAATAAAACCTGTTTTAAAACGAGTTAGCCATGGGTAAGCCAAAGTGAGCATGCGTTTTCCACCTGTTCCCAAAGCAGGTCCAGCAAAGCTGTTTATGTAATAAGAACCCTTGGAATGCCTTGCCATGGTTGATAAAAGTTTTGTTTCTGTAGAAGGTTTCAGCTTGTCTTTAGGAGAAAGCCCACAGCCATCCCACACCTCAAAATCGTCCTTGTCTATACCTATTTCTGCAAGAAACTTTTCTTCCATTTCACGGCCACCTTCAACGCTCCCCTTTCCGGCCATTTGGGCTCCCAAATTGCGGAACAAAGCCTCGGCATGAAAGTTCTGGCTACGCTGATTGATTTCATCCAGAATACTCAAAAAAGGAGCAGCCGAATAAGAAAAATCCTTAATGACAATTCCCGGAGGAGTCATGGGAGTTTCAACAAAGGTTATGCCCCGTTCCTTAAAGGCATAAAGAAGGGCCGCCTTAAAGTAACCGATGGGTCCTCGAATGGGGAGCACCAGTTGGGCAGAATCTACCCCTATTCCAATGGAACCTCCCAATGTAATTACAGACTTTTCTGGATCAATATCGTAGGTCCATTTTCTTTGTTTCTTTGAGGCGGTCGTCATTTTATTGACCACTTTTACATAGCCCACATCAGGAACAATGGAAACTACGGCAGAATCACCAATGTCTGCGCCAGGTTTAAAACGAATCATGGTGCAATTGTCATTAAAATTCAATGGTCCAATTTCGGCACCATACCAGGCGTTATAAAAATTCTTTCGCCAGTGTTCCGCCTTCCAAGGGCCAGAATAATAGGCAGAATCCAAATCCAGTGTACCCCGAATGGTATCAACGCCAAGGCTGCGAATAGAATCGGCCATGGAGTTTAGAATGTGAAAGGGGTCGGCATAATAGCGCCCCGAAAAATTGGGGTCTCCTTCGCCATGTACTAAAATACTGCCCCAAAAAACATTGTTCCGCAAGCTTCCATTTAAAGACAACTTTGTTTCGGGGGCGTAGTCCAGCGGTAAAAAATGAATGGCCGTTGCAGTGGTCAGCGTTTTTAAGGTGCTGGCAGGCGTAAACTTTTCACCCCCGCGAATGTTCACCAATTCTTTTCCCTGCTTTACAGAGCGAATGGAAAGTCCATAGCGAGAACCAGGAACCACAGAGTCGACGTATGCCTGAAAAGAGGATACATTAACCGAAGCCCAAAGGGGTACTGCAACCAGCAACAAAAAAAAGATACACTTACAGCGAGGCATGTTTTAAGAAATCCTCAAAATAGGTGGGGTACGTTTTGTTCACGCAGGCCGGATCCAGAATTTTTATAGGAACGCCACCTAAGGCAACAAGGCTAAAGCACATAGCCATGCGATGGTCGTTGTAGGTTTCTATGGTGGCTGGCAGCAATGTTTCTGGAGGCGTGATGGTAATGGAATCGTTGTCGGTAACCACCGTGGCTCCCACCTTCTGGAGTTCCGCCGAAATAGCTGCAATGCGGTCGGTTTCCTTAACACGCCAACTGGCAATGCCGCTAATTCTAGAAGTTCCCTTGGCAAACAAGGCAAGTACCGCCACCGTCATGGCCGCATCGGGAATGTCGTTCAAATTCAAATCCACCGCACAAAGTTCCTTGCCAGTGCACTCCACATAGTCGGGGCCTATTTCAATTTGGGCACCCATCTGCTGCAACACTTTTGTAAAAGCCAAATCCCCCTGAATGCTGTTGCTGCCTAAGCCCAGCACCCTCACAGTTCCCCCGGTAATGGCCGCTGCCGCCAAAGGGTAACTGGCAGAAGAAGCATCCCCTTCCACATTGTACACTTCTAAAGACTGGTACACCCCTTGGGGAACATAAAAGTCTGTAAGGTTTTCATGGCGCACCTCTATGCCAAACTTTTTCATTACATCTAGCGTAAGCAGAATGTATGGGGCCGAAATAAGCGGGCCTTCCACCTGAATATGCAAAGGCTCCTTGGCGTAGGGCGCACAAATTAAAAGGGCTGTTAAATACTGGCTGGAGATGTTTCCACGAACTTTTACCAACCCGCCTTTTAAACCATTGGCATGTATCCTTACTGGTGGGTAGCCGTCACTTTCTTCATAGTCAATTTCAGCTCCAAGGCTTCTCAAGGCTTCAACCAAATCCCTAATGGGCCGCTCCTTCATTCGTTCTTCACCACGCAAACAAAACAGGCCACGGCCCAAAGTCAAGGCCGCACAAAGAGAACGCATGGCAGTACCAGCGTTACCTAAGTACAGTTCCGCCCCTTCTTTTTTATCACATTCAATAGGGGCCCCCAGGCCATTTACCACAGCCTCGGAGTAATCTTCGTTAAAGTCTATTTTTACACCCAGCTCATTTAAAGCCGCCCCCATGTAGCGTGTATCGTCGCTGCGCAGCAGGTTGCAAAGTTTTGTTTTTCCCTTTGCCAATGCCGCTATTAAAAAGGCTCGGTTTGTAATGCTTTTAGATCCTGGCAAACGAATTTCCCCTCCAAAGGAATGGAGGGCGGGAATTTGAATAGAACTGGGGCGAGAAAAAGGTTCTGTCATAAAAAAAATTATAGATTATTTAAAACACACCTTCAAAATAGTAAAACGCCATGGAACCAGAAATCACCTCAAAGACTTTTGATGTACGCTTTTCGGACTGCGACCACAACAGCCGCCTCAAATTGTCTAATCTTTTCCTTTTTATGGAAGAAACGGCCATTGCCGACGCAGAAATAAATGGATTCGGGCTGTGGAAGCTTCTAAAGCTGGGTTATACCTACGTCATTACCCGCCTAAAAATTCGAATCAACCACACGCCTGTGTGGGGTGAAAAGCTGACCATTTCCACATGGGCCAAGGAATTTTATAACGATAAGGTGTGTTTAAAAGACTATTCCATTCTAGACTCCCAAGGAAATGCCATTGCACAAGCCACTTCTTCGTGGCTCCTGGTGAATCTTAAAACCGGCAAGTCTGAAAACCCAGCCAACAGCCCTTGCCCACCTCCCCTATACCCCGACCGAAACGCCCTTCCAGACATGCTAGACATTCTGGATCCAGGACAAAACCCCGTGCTGGCCTTTAGAAAAATTGCACGATATAGCGATTTGGATATGAATCGCCATGTAAACCACTGCCGCTATGTAGACTGGGTTATGGACGCTCTTTCTTTAGACGAAATCAAGAACAGGCAGGTTCGTTCCATACAAATGAACTACATCAACCAAATTCCTTTGGGCGAAACCGTAAGAATCATTCGTTTTGAAAATTCAAACCATCATGCGAAAGTTTTTGGAGTCAATGAATTCGACGCCAATAAATGCCACTTTCAGGCCCGCATCGGGTTTGGCGACTAAAGGGTGCCTCTAGCAATGATTGAAATCAATACTCGACTATTTTCCTCGAATTACGCCTATGGTGTATGTACCATATTTTTTCCCAACCGTTTCTCCACCGGCCTTTACACGCCAATCCAGTTTTGAAATGTAGGCACCGGTTCCCACAAGGCGGCCCTTGTGGCTTCGGCCATTCCAAGCCAAGAATATGCGAGCGGCATTTTTAGTGCAGTCTCCACCAAAAACAGCCTGGTCGGCACAAGATACCACACCCTTTGCTTCACTAATAAACTGCCCAATGTTGGAGAAGTAATAAACGCTCCAAGTAATGCGAATAGAATCTAAGGGCAACGAATCTCTAGCGGTAACACCCAAATCTTGCAAGTTGTAGGTTAGCAAATGTCCTGGTAATCCTATTGTATTTTGAACATCCTTAATAGTCATATCCACAGAAACAGGCATTGCCGTTACATTATTTTGCAAAGCCGTTTCCATAGCCTTTTCCGTGCCAATGGTTACCACATCTGCAAGTTCAACGCCCAAGCGCTGGCCCCCCGTAATGCGAACCCACGGGTTGTTAATATGAGGCGTATTGCCACTTAAATCTTTTAAAAGACCCGGGACAAGCCGTATGGAATCACCTACACTGGGGAGCACTCCCGTTTCATCGGAATAATAGTAAATATCGTATCGTAGGCCGTTTCTAGAAACTTTTGGGTTTCTTGCCATAACAGAGCTAGACACTTCGTTTCCCATTCGCCAAACTTTTAATTCAAACAAACTAGCCACATCCAAGTTGGCAGCGTCGGATCCCTCGCTTAGCAATATGGTAAGCATGCTAACATTATCCGATTGTGGGGTAACAACGGCACTCATTACAATGGCACCAACATTATCATTTAGGGAGGCGCGCATATCTTGCAAATCAAGCACTTCTCCTGTTTCTGGGTCGGTGTAAATGTAATGGTATTTAAAGCCACCCTTGTAGGGGTCTTGTTCCATGCCTGTAAAGGTAAAATTCAAAAGGTTGGAACCCGCCTGCGAAACAATGGTCAACAGAGAATCTTCCTCAATATGGTTAACCACATTACTTGTGCCCAAAATGTCGTGCCATGTAGAATCGCCTATGAGCCAAGAAATTCTATCGGGAATGTCTTCTTCAAATTTTCTGTTAAAGGAAACATAGATGCTGTCGGGAATGCCATCGCCGTTTCTGTCAAAGAAGCCACCTTTTTTAGCATAGGGAACCAAAGGCTCCTTAAAGTTAAGGTGTTTCCATGTGAGTACATTATCTACAGAATTACCGGAAACGGTAAAAGAAACATCATTGGCAGCAGCCGTTCCCATAACTTTAAAGTGTGCAAAGCCCTGAGCATCAGTTTCTACAGTCGTAATTTCCTGATCGTTCATGTCCAAGAAAATAAGGGAGTCGGAGGTTTTTAAATCTAGCACCACTTGGCAATCAGCACAAGTTTCACCAAAGTATAAAACTTTTA
The DNA here is from genome assembly GCA_021443045.1 of Fibrobacteraceae bacterium. Lineage (GTDB taxonomy): Bacteria > Fibrobacterota > Fibrobacteria > Fibrobacterales > Fibrobacteraceae > Fibrobacter. The sequence continues at coordinate 2,993 of JABUUT010000023.1, read as the reverse complement.
CACTCATCCGCACCGGAATGGATATGTACAAAGTATCTTCAATAATCTGCATAGCCTCTGGCAAAGTATCCCCAGTAAGTGTATCGGCAAAAGCGATGGTGGGCAAAGGATACTCCGGAACCACAAAAGTGGTATAGTCGTATTGAGAAATATCACTGGCCAAGGCGTATTGCAAAATGTAGTTTCCAGGGGGAAGTGAACGGGTGCGAATAATGGCTGCCGTATCGATTACAAATCCGGCCATGTTTTCGGAAATGGTAATGCCACCATAGTAAACCCCAGGTATTTCCAGAGCCTTACCTTCTGCAGGCATTGAACCACCCAGCAGCACAAATACCGACTGGGCTGGTTTTGTTTCCACCTTGCCTATGCTAGAAATGTCACAGGTCAAATTTTCTTCTACAATGCGCTGCCAAATTTCATACTGGATATTCCCATCTGTTCTAGGAATCTGTATGGGCATATAAGTTTTTTCGGTTTGCAAATTTATGGAAGTGCGCATCTTAAAATTGGAGCCTGTGGCATTCCGTTCCGAGAAGAAAATGTGGAACGGATAGGTTTTTCCCTCTATAAGATTCATGGTATCCAAGTCTACAGCACCTTCCACGGGGCTATGACAGCCACCAATGTCTACCACAAGGCGGTTGTCAATATAAACCCACACATCGTCGTCGCCACGAAATTCAAAGTACTGGCCCTTTACATATTGGAACTGTGCCGAAATTTTCATGGAGAAACTGTAATTGTGCTGTATGGTTTTACCATCTACAGATGTGGCCAATTCCGGTTTCCAGTCGTACTTCGGATTTTTTACCGTTTCGGCAGAATCTAGGTATACCCAATCATCCAAGGGGAAAAATCCTCCCCTCTCATGGCTTTCGGAAATATCGGCCAACCAAAAACCCTCTTCATCCAAAGTAAGGTCAATGTCCTTGCAAACAGCGTTGGTATAAGCCTTGCCACTGGCATCGTAGGCTACCTCTACAGGAACAAACCACTTTTCAATTTCGTGAGCCGCAGAACACTCCCCCCAAGGGTACACTGAAGAATCCACTCGAGCAGGAAGGCCGTTCACCAAGGTATCTTGAACCATGCCCCGTACATGACCAGCGCAAACCGCATTTGTTTTTTCTACACCCGTAGAATCTAGATAGGTAACCGTAGTATATTGGTTTCCTTGGTAAATGCCACCAAAGTCTACATCAATACTATCATCAAAACCTTCACCCGCCCAATCCAACACCAGGGCGGAAATCTTCATGGTTGGGCATATTCCCAACTTGCCAGGATAATAATCATACTGTTTTGGAGCACTGCTCAAAGTGGGGCTAGGCATAATCCACAAGGTATCGTATCCCAGCAAATTAATCATAGTGTCTAAAGAAATTAAGGTACCAGGCCCCTCCCCTTCTGGATAAGAACCCTCGGCATAGTAAGTTTCAAATCCAAAGGACTGCCTAAAGAAAACCTCCCAATTTTCGGTATGCTTGTACTGGATTCCTTCGTACCAACCGCAGGTATCCTTGGAGAATGGCCCCATCTTAATGGTGTCTCCTTCCACAATCATGGACGGGCTCATGTTTTCCCAGGGGCTCATTAGGCGAATCACCTTAGGGTCGGGAGGAGAAAATTTTAAGTCGTACCTGCCACTTTTTGTAGGATACAGCCAGGCTTCATAAACTCCAGCTGGGAAAAATTGAGAAATGATAGGCTTTTGTGCTTCTTGAAAGAAAACAACCTGAGGCCACATGTTTGGCATGGGATACAGTTGAACAGAAGCTCCTCCACTACCCCAAGCAGAAGATGATGCCGTGGCAGCAGAAAATATGTATTTATACCAGTACTTGTATTCGTCAGCCTCCATGGCTGTGGCGTTGTTTATAATGTTGTTGCCCACAGAAATGCATAGAGCTGTGTCGCGGTATGTAGAATTGGAACGCCAAGGATTATAAATGTGTAGGGTGCGGGAAGAATCAAAACAAACTCCAGGCGTGCCAATTCGATTGCCAACACTAATGGGGGCCACGGTACCATCTACAAAAACGGTATCTGCAGAAGATAGGCCCACAGACAAGTCAACAACTTCATTATTTTCGGGAACCGACAACCAAGGGCTAGCAAACCGGCGGAAATAAGCAGACAAACTGGGGTTCGCCGAAACTTGAGCCGGAGAAACGGAACCATAGAACCAGCCGCACTTGGATGATTCATAATCAAAATGCATAGTAATGGTATCTAAACCAAAAATCATCTGTGGCAAAGCATGGTTGCCCCATGGACTTTTAAACCATACTATCTTGGAGCCGGGCGCCGCAAAACTCTTTGTGAAGGTATAATGGTCCGTTTGGTCCACATAGAGCCAAACTTCTGTTTCAGTGCCAAAAATTTGAGCCATGGTAAACTCGTATTGAGTTCCTGAGCCATTTACCCATTTAACTCCGTTATTGTTGTTATAATTTTGGTCATCTGTATTGGGATAGGCAGAAATATTAAACTTTTCCCAGTCCTGAAATTGGGAAATTTCTTTTTCCCAAACATACGAAAACCAGCCGTTGCCTTCGTCGGTCATGATGGTAGAAGAACCAGCACCAAAACCAGGATTGTAGCCACCTCCAGCACCACCGAGAACATGCAACATATACCCATCTTTCGACGAATCATTGCCCCAAGGAAACTGGATATGCAAAGTAAGGCTGGCACAGGCCACCGAACAAAACAAAAAAATGAGAAACACTCCCAAACCAATCTGTTTCATAAAACAGAAACTCCTTTTTCCTCAAAACACTCACCCATAAAATACATTCTGTATCAAAAAAAAGAAGTAAAAACATAAAAACAAAAGTTTTTAAGTGTACTTAAAAATAAGCACGAGCAGTATGTGCCGCAGCCGAACAGGGCCAGTGCGTCCCCAATATTACCCGTGCTGGAATGCTATTTTTCTGCAGTGCGGAGAGAGGCAAGGCGCGAGCCCCCGTGGTGTACCAGGCGTACAT